>NZ_CP102589.1:1352598-1663464 GCF_032818155.1 Niallia taxi | reverse complement strand
TTTTTGCTTGTTCTTCTGTCGCTTCGACCTTCATAGCTCTTTCAAAGTTATCGATTGCTGGTAGCAAATCCATAACGATGATTTGTGCTCTATATGTTTGCGCCGCTTCTAAATCAAGCTTTGCCCTGCGGCGGGAATTGTCAAAATCTGCTTGAAGACGCAAATAGCGATTTGATTCACTTTCAATTTTTGCCTCAAGTTCAGCAATTTTAGCATTTGCTGCCTGAAGATCCTTATCAAGTGAGTCCGCTCCTTCTTCAGCTTCAGCAGTCGTTTCCTCTTGCTTCACTTCTTCAAAGACCGCTTCTGTCTTTTCTTCAGCTGCGACTTCCTCTTGTAGCTCTTCATTCATCGTTGTTTTATCTTCTGCCAACATATTCACCTCCCTTAAATGAATTATTTGTCATTAATAGTCTTCACAGTGAACTATTATACATAATCAGCCTATATAATGCTTCCAGAAACTATCATTTTTTTAAAAAATCTTGTCCCTGCCAACATTCAAAACTATCTTTGTTTTAAGGGACAACTATTTATTAACTATATCCTTTGATGTTAATTTTGATACAGCCTTGTCAGCACTTTTGTCAAATCATGTGTCATCAAGTTTAGCAGACTGACAACCCTGGAGTATTCCATCCTCGTAGGTCCCAATATTGCAATGGAGCCAAGCTGTTTTTTTCCTAATGAATAGGAAGCAGAAATGACGCTGCAGTTTTCCATCGCCGAAACATTGTTTTCCGTACCGATTTTAATGCTGATATCTGTTGAATTATTACGAATCAAATCATGGATGCCTTCTTCTTTTTCAATCATGGTCAGCAAATCTCTAATCTTATTGACATCATGGAATTCAGGCTGGCTTAGCATATTTGTTTTGCCGCCAAAGAAAAGCTTCTCATGTGTATCGATTTTAACAGCATCATAGATAGAATTCAAAAATAAATCATAATGATTAATATGAAGTTTTAATAAGGAAGCAACTTCCTTATATATTTTGTTGTGCAGCTTCTCGATTGAGACTCCTGCAAGCCTTTCATTAAGGATATTCACAAGCTTTTCAATGTCATTTGCATCTGTAGATTCCGGCAAATGGAACATTTTATTTTCGACATGTCCTGTATCTGTCACGATAATGGCTATCGCTGTTTGAGCATTTAATGGGACGATTTGAATTTTTTTCAGCTTGTTTTCCTTAACAGCAGGACCCAACACAATTGTCGTATAGTTTGTTAACTCTGAGAGTATTTTCGCTGACCTTTGGACCATATTTTCCAATTCGTAAATCTTTTCAGCAAACACGGAATTCAGTGTCAACACATCTTCTTTCCGAAGCTTTTGCGGAAATAATAAGTGATCTACATAAAAACGATAGCCCTTTTCACTCGGAATTCGTCCAGATGAAGAATGAGTCTTTTCTAAATAACCAGATTCTTCCAAATCAGCCATTTCATTTCTGATAGTGGCAGAGCTGAAGGATATTTCCGGCTTTTTCGACAAGCTTCTAGAACCAACCGGCTGAGCAGATGCTATAAAATCATCAATAATCACTTGCAGTATCAATAATTGACGATCTGTTAACACATTCATCACCTCTGTTAGCACTCATTAGCACCGAGTGCTAATTCTATTTATAAATTATCAAATACAAGGGGACTATGTCAATAATTTGGTTCTTATTTCATAAAGAAATTCTTTATCTTATTCTGTTTGTCTGCAAGGAAGGTATTAAAGAATCCCAATGAATGACTGGAACACTTCGTTTCCTAGGAAACGTCCGTCGTAAGTAAGCTTTAAATTTCCATCATCCATGGAAATCAACCCTCTTTCCAACAGCCCCTTCAGTTCATCTGCAAATAGTATCTCGATGTCTTGATTATATTTATCTTTAAAGGAATTTAAGCTAACACCACTGTTTTTTCTTAAACCTAAAAACAGCTCTTCCTCCATTTGTTCTGTTCGAGTAACCTTATGATTGTCAAGTAACGGCAGATTCCCTTCAGCAAGAGGCTCCATGTATTTCTTTAATGGGCCAAAATTAGAACGGCGATATCCGTTAACATAACCATGGGCTCCTGCGCCGAAGCCATAGTATTCTGCGTTGTTCCAATAGGTAATATTATGAATGCTTTCATAACCATCCTTGGCAAAATTGCTTATTTCATACTGTTTGTAGCCATGTTTCTCCATTTCCTCCATAAGGAGGCGGTACATCGTTGCTTCAGCATCTTCACCTGGTGTTAAAAGCTTGCCCTTACGAAGAAGATTATAAAATACCGTTTTTGGCTCGATAATCAGCGAGTATCCAGAAAAATGCTGAATATCTAATGTGAAGGCCTGCTTTAATGTTGCCGCAAAATCTTCCACTGTTTGTCCTGGCAGACTGTACATTAAGTCGATGCTAATGTTGTCAAATCCGATTCTGTTCGCAGCTTCAACAGAAGAGAAAACATCCTTTGCCCGGTGCGTTCTTCCGATTCGTTGCAGCAATTCATCATTAAAGGATTGCACACCAAAGCTTAAACGATTGACTCCACCATCATATAGAGCCTTCAGTTTATCTGGAGCCAAATCTCCAGGGTTTGCTTCAAATGTATATTCGGCATTTTTATCTAAAACAAGATTTTCACTAATAATTGCACATAATCGCTCCAACTGCTTGGCATTTAAGCTTGTCGGCGTTCCTCCTCCGACAAAAACGGTAGAAAGTGTATGTTGGTTTTTAGCTGCTGTCAGCTTGATTTCCTTTTCTAAGGCGTCCAAATATTCGTCCACAGGCTGACCCTTAAGAAATACTTTATTAAAATCACAGTAATGACATATATGTTCACAAAATGGGATATGGATATATGCTGCTTTAATCAATATGTCACGGTCCTTTCTTTTTGCAAATAAATAAGAAAAGAGGTTAGCGCTGCTTTTATTTCAGCAGCCTAACCCCGTTTTGTTAAAATCATGAATTTTTCGTATTGTTATCATCCATGCGCAATACGGCCATAAATGCCTCTTGCGGCACTTCTACAGATCCGACTTGCTTCATTCGTTTTTTACCTTCTTTTTGCTTCTCTAGCAATTTACGCTTACGGGATATGTCACCGCCATAACACTTCGCCAATACGTTTTTACGCATCGCCTTGATTGTTGAACGTGCGACGATTTTCTGACCGACAGCAGCTTGAATAGGCACTTCAAACTGTTGACGCGGAATTAGTTCCTTCAGCTTTTCAACGATGAGTTTTCCTCTTTCATAAGCAAAATCCTTATGGACGATAAAGCTTAACGCATCGACCTTTTCTGCGTTTAGAAGGATATCCATTTTCACGAGTGTAGACGTTTTGTAACCAATAAGCTCATAGTCAAACGATGCGTACCCTCTTGTATTAGATTTCAGCTGATCGAAGAAGTCATAAACAATTTCAGACAGCGGAATTTCATAAACAATTTTAACACGAGTTTCATCCATATATTGCATATCAATAAACACGCCGCGTTTCAACTGGCAAAGCTCCATGATTGCCCCAACATATTCATTCGGAGCCATCATTGTCGCCTTCACATAAGGCTCTTCAATACGATCAATTTTTTGCGGGTCAGGCATTGCTGATGGATTGTCCACCTTTAATTCTGTTCCATCTGTCATAATTACATCATAAATAACACTCGGAGCTGTTGTAATTAAGTCAATTTTAAACTCTCGTTCAATTCTTTCCTGGATGATTTCCATGTGAAGCAGTCCTAAGAAACCACAACGGAAACCAAAGCCTAATGCTTGAGAAGTTTCCGGCTCAAACTGAAGTGCAGAGTCATTAAGCTCAAGCTTTTCCAATGCTTCACGAAGGTCATTGAATTTCGAGCTATCAATTGGATATAAGCCGCAATATACCATTGGGTTTAACTTACGATACCCTGGCAGTGCTTCAACTGCGCCGTTTTTCGCGCTAGTTATCGTGTCCCCGACTCTTGTATCGCCGACATTTTTGATTGCAGCTGTAAGGTAACCAACATCACCAACAGACAGTTGATTTTTACTGGTAGCCTTTGGCGTAAATACACCGACCTCAATTACTTCAAATTCTTTGCCTGTTGCCATCATTTTGATTTTATCGCCTGCTTTAACTGTACCTTCGACAACACGAATATATGTGACAACACCTCTGTATGCATCATAAAGGCTGTCAAAAATAAGTGCTTTCAACGGCGCTTCCGGATCTCCTTGTGGAGCAGGAACCTTTTCTACCACTTGTTCTAAAATATCTTCAATTCCAATGCCAGCCTTTGCAGAAGCAAGAACTGCCTCAGAAGCATCCAAACCAATAACCTCTTCAATTTCGTTACGAACACGCTCAGGATCAGCACTCGGTAAGTCAATTTTATTAATAACCGGAACTATTTCCAAGTCATTATCAATTGCCAAATACACATTCGCAAGTGTTTGCGCTTCAATACCCTGAGCCGCATCCACAACAAGCACTGCCCCTTCACAAGCGGCTAGACTTCGGGAAACTTCGTATGTAAAGTCGACATGTCCCGGTGTATCAATCAAGTGCAGTGTATAAATTTCGCCGTCTTTTGCTTTATATTTAAGCTGAACGGAATTCAGCTTGATTGTAATCCCACGTTCTCTTTCAAGATCCATTGAGTCTAAAAGCTGGTCTTTCATTTCCCGCGCTGTCAACGCATTTGTCTTTTCTAATATTCTATCTGCTAATGTAGATTTTCCATGATCAATATGAGCGATGATGGAAAAATTACGGATTTTTGATTGTCTATTAAGCATTTCTTCTCTGTTCATCTAGTTCACTCCTACAATAATCGCACATATACACTATTTCTGATTATAGCAGTGTGATGGATAAGATTCAATGAAATTATCGGAAAGAATAAGCACCGCTTTCCTTTTATCCAAAGAGAGGTAAACCTAAATCATGGCTGGTTACCTGTATCTTTATCCTTATTTATGACACCGCTGACCAAATCGACACCCTTTTGGGCAAGAGAGGAGACGCCATCAGCGACACCCTTCCCTATACCAGAAAGAAGATTAAAGGTTTTCATTTCCTCCATTTGCTCTTTCTTTTTTTGCAAATCATGGCTTGTAACATCACTGCCTAATATGGAGGCTTCCAACCCGCCTTGCTCATTATTAATTGCTAAAGCACTGCTGAAGTTTTCATCTTCATAGCCCTTCATCTTTAAAATACCTCCATTTGCCTGCTGCATTCCGAATAACACACAAGCAAACATCAAGAAGGCAATACCTAGTGCCTTCAAGGTAAACATCTTCATCTGTTAAGCACCTCCTTACTTGTCCATTTTTTTAGTTACCGTTCACACTCTCTGCTTTCCAATAATACTCACTAAAAGCATCTGCCAAAGCTTTTGACGTTCTGTTCAGCTCTGCAAACGTATTGTCAACACCGCCAATTTCAACCAATATACTGTTTTCTGACAAGTCCTGATTAAATTTCCCATTGGTATACGCCCCTTTTTTCAAGATAACGCCTCTTGATAAGGACTTGTATTTCTTCTTTAGGATGCCATGCAATTCTTCGGCAAGCTGCTGGTTCTTTTCGAAATTTTTGTTATTTCCGCCAATCACAAAGGCAATTTTTGCATAGTCCTTGCCATCAATCGTAGTCGTTGTGTTTTTTCGTCTTTGAGAATCACGATGGATATCAATAAAATAACTTAAATCTCTATTGTCAGACATTGCTGCTGCTACCACTTCTCTTGAACCTTGATAGGATTGGGTGTAGCTCCACCCTTTTTTATTGAGCAGATTTTGAATATCTTTCTTTTCTACGGTTGTGCCGATCCCCTTCATTTCCAGCTCCTCTTTCATGACATCTCCTAGGTTTGTGATGTTTATTTTCGAGTGTTGAGCAAGATTTGGGTCCTTTACACCTTTAAGGTAAGGCAGGAAGGATTCTCGATTATGGGAAAAATACAAATAGACAATTTTTTTATCGCCTGTTGTGGGAGCGGCTGCGGTTTGTGTCTTCTCTTTTTCTTCCAGTCTTTTTATTTCATCCGTACGCTGCAGTGCCGCTTCTTTTCCAGCCTCGATAAAAGGCTGTGGAGGTGCTGATTCTAGAGGCAAATTCGTATAGTTTGTTCCATCACCTGCTACGAGTATTTCACTGTCATATAAAGAAAAGGCAGGAAGCTCTCTTCCAAGCAGGCTTCTTGGATCGTCTAAATTAATATTTGTTGCTAGCTTTATAAACAATTGACTTATAACTAAATCTTTCTGTTCTTCTGATAGAGCAGACAAAAAATAATGATTTTCAGAACCGAGCAGAGAATAAAAGAAGCTCCCTTCTATCTCGCTAGGTGATTCTTTCATGATGGTTGCACCCATGTCTATTTCCTGCTTTACGGCCGAAACAGCTATCACTAAAATAAAAATAACAATAAACAGCATAAAAAATACGGGCAGGATATTCATGATATTGGCATTCAATATGTAAACGTCTGTTTTTTTTCGTAATGGTTTCATGTTCACCTCTCCTAGCAAGTCTATTAATTACTATGTAAATGCTAGGAGAGATAGAACTATTGTTTTTTTCAAAATGCTAGATTCTTTTTCTGACGGTGTATAAATTAATGTGTATTAAATCCGACATTATCCTGATTAATAGCAGCATGCAGTGATGCATTCAGACCATTAGCTAGCAGGTTGGACATATCCTCTATGAAAACATCCACTTCCTTTGGAGTGACCATTAAGTTGTGACCAATTGGAGAAAGCACTTCAAAAATAAGCTTGCGCTTTTCTTCCTCTGGCAGTGTGCCGATAATGCCTAAAAATGTTTTTCGATGATGCTCTTCTGGTAAATCCTCTTCTGTCAGCACTCTTTTTTCTCCAAAGCTTAAACCGGCGGGAGCTAGAGCCCTAGAAGGCCTGTCCCCTTCCTTCAATTCTTTTCCAAAATGCTTCAAAATATAATCGATCGTATCGCTTGTAATCGAAACAGCATCAACAACTGTTGGAACACCTATTGCAATTACAGGTCTACCTAATGTTTCCTTACTTAACTCTTTTCGTTTATTGCCAACACCAGAACCTGGATGAATACCCGTATCAGAAATTTGGATGGTAGAATTAACTCTATCAATGCTTCTTGATGCTAGTGCATCAATTACAATGACAAAATCCGGGTTTGTTTTTTCCACAACGCCTTTAATAATGTCACTTGTCTCAATTCCTGTCAGTCCCATAACTCCTGGTGATAACGCACTGACTGGTCTGTAGCCTTTATCCACATTTTGGGGCTGCAATTCAAACAAATGTCTTGTCACAAGAATGTTTTCACAAACTTGCGGGCCAAGCGCATCTGGAGTTACATTCCAGTTACCTAAACCTACTACTAGGCAGGAGGCATCTGCAGAAATATTATTCGATGCTAGAAATTGAGAGAATTCCTTGGCAAATAATTTTTCAACCTCCGCCTGCAGCTTACTGTCCTGCTGGCGTATGCCCATGACTTCCAGTGTTAAATACTTGCCTTTTTTCTTGCCAATAAGTTCTTCACCTTTATCTGTTACTTCGACATAAGATACTTTTATACCATTCTCTTCTTTTTCCTTTATGATTACCCCATCAAGTTGAGATTGGTTCGGTTCTGTTTGAATATGCGCTCTTTGGCTAAGTGCCAATTCATTTGCTTCAATTGCCAAATCAGTTCTGACGGCATACATGCTTAAATCCAGCTGTTCACTCATCCTACATTCCCCTCCCACGAATAATTGATATATTCTATCTTTTCCTTGCTGAGACAAAAAAATTCACCACATAGAAAGAGTTTAATCAGCTTTTTCTTATGTTTAAATAAAAAAATGCCTGTTAACGGGGCAAATTAAGAGGAGAGTATTGCATTATTACAAACCGTTTGATAAAATATCATTTGTTCTTTAAGTTTTTTAGGAATGTAAAAATCGAGTTTATATATGATTCTCGATGCTTCTTTTTAGGAGGTGAACGTAAATGCCAAACATTAAATCTGCTATTAAACGCGTAAAAACTAGCAACGCTCGTAACGCTCAAAACACTACAGTTAAATCAGCAATGCGTACTGCTGTTAAAAAAGCAGAAGCTGCTATCGCTTCTGAAGATACTAATGCTGCGAACGAAAGCTTTGTAGTAGCTGCTAGCAACTTAGACAAGGCTGCTTCAAAAGGTCTTATCCATAAAAATGCTGCTGCTCGTAAGAAATCTCGTCTAGCTAAGAGAAAAAACGCGATCAATGCATAATTAATTAAAATAGGCTATCATTCATTTGGTGGCCTTTTTAATTGGTACATAAAAAAAACGCTGCCAAAGGGCAGCGTTTTTTTCTATGCGTTTCTATTAGCTTGTCCTAATTTAAAAAGAATCATTTCAATGATCATTGTCTTGTTCATTCCGCTTGTTTTCATCTGGTAATCAGCCTCAGCGAACATGCTGATACACCGTGTCAGCTCCTCATCTGTAAACCGATTAGCCTGACCTGCTGCAAGCTTCACCCGAAACGGATGGACCTTTAAAACAGACGCGATTTGCTGCTGTCCATAGCCTGTTTTCGCAAGTGCCTTCACTTGATAAATAAGGCGAAACTGATTTGTGATGATTGCGAGCATTTTTAATGGCTCTTCATTTTGCTTTAATAGATCGTAATAAATCCTTAATGCCTCATCAATTCTTTTGTTAATTATTTTCTCAACAAGAGCGAAAATGTTCTGTTCCAGCGACTTAGCGGCCAGCTCCTCGACAATTTCCTTCGTAATGAGTTTGGAATCCTGCACATAAAGCGCCATTTTGTCCACTTCACTTGTCAGAAGAAACAAATTTGTTCCAGCAATACTAAGAAGGGAATCGAGTGCATCGTTGTCTAATTCTACTTTATTGTAGGAAGCTCTTTGCTTCATCCAATTTTTTAATTCTTGTTCATTTAACTTCTTTGCTTCGAGAATTTCAGCAGTCTTTTTCATTTCTTTTGTGATTTTTTTCCGTTCATCCAGCTTTTCATAGCTTCCTGTAAAAACGATTATCGTATAGGGAGAAGGCTCGTTTAAGTATGCTTCTAGCCTCTTTACATCATGTTCCACCTTTGATTTTGTTTTCTCACTTGTCAGGAAAAATGGATTTTGCAGGACGATAACCTTTCTATCACCAAAAAACGGAATCGTTTCAGCATCCTCAATTGCCAGCTCTATACTGACCTCCTCCAAATCATACGTCGATAAGTTAAAGTCCTCTTCTTCTGGATTTAATGCGGTTTGAATTAAAAGCTGCTTTGTTTCATTTATTAAAAAAGACTCTTGTCCATACATCAAATAAACGGGCGCAAATTCCTGTCTTTTTATTTTTTTCCAAATTTCTTGCATCATAACATTATTCTCTCCGTTCATATCCCTCTGGCAAGGGGAGCAAGGCAGCAAGCCAAGCATCTATTTTTCGTCTATCTTATATCGTAAAGAAGCATTTCCATTTTGACAAGTGATAAAAACTAGAAAGCGGGCAACCATTTTATAGAAAAGCTCCAGCCCTCTTTGAAAAACGTTGGTGGTGGCTTTTCAAAGAAGGCATTTACATTTCTTTATTAGGTAACCCGCTTTCAATCTATAATGAACGTAGCATATTAAGGCCTAGGATACTTAATATGCTACGGTACACTGTTATTAGCGTTTTCGCACAAACACTCGTGAAACAAAAAAACCAAACCAGGATACCCGCAGATTATTCATGGAATTTAAGTATGATATTTCAAAAAGGAATTCTCTATTATGCGGATGAACTTTCCCTGTGGTTTTGATATAGTTTATGGCATTTGCAAAAAAAAGGTGCCTTTTTTTTGTGAATATTTAAAAGAAATGGTTCCATTCACATCTGTTCTCCACACCGTTATGTTTTTTGCATGCAATCTTTCAAGCACCCCTTTATTCGGATGCCCGTAGCTGTTGTTTTTGCCTGCTGAAATGATGGCAACGGATGGATCTACTGCGTGAAGAAAGTCTTCTGTTGTGGAGGTTTTGCTTCCATGATGAGCAATCTTCAGTATATCAGCCTTTAAATCTGTTTTTTTATTAAGCAGCATTTCTTCCCCAATCTCTTCAATATCACCAGGAAACAGCCAAGTCAAGCCTCCAATTCTGGCTGAAATGACGAGGGATCCATCATTTTCACCACTGCTATAATCAGCATCTGCTATTGGGGCAAGAATCTGAAAACCTGCATCTCGACTCGTCCAGTGATTTCCTGCTTCTACAAACAGGACAGGAATATTTTTCTTTTTTGCAAGCTCACATATTTCCACTTCCTCTTCAGTTAGTTTCAAATTAGTTTTAGCCATAAGAATTTGCTTCACTTGAAGATTCTTGATAACTGCCACACTGCCGCCTACATGATCCAAATCCCCATGTGTAAGAATTAGTTTGTCAATTTTTGAAATTCCTTTGCTTTTTAAGTAAGGAACTAGCGTGTCTTCACCAACCTCGTAGCGATCGTCTCTTTTCGTCCATTCCTCTTGTTTAAAGGTAACTGTGCCTCCTGTATCAATAAGATATGTTCCTTGGTTAAAGGGCTCGTGAATCAACACACTGTCACCTTGCCCGACATTAATAAAAACAACTTCTCCGTACGAGCTCCATATGTTTCCCGCATGCTGAAACAGAAGGAGGCTTAACGGGATAAGAAATATGCTTTTTCTCTTATCAGGAAATGCCTCATACAGGTAGAAAAATAGCGGGATAAGCAGGATATACAGAAGCAGCTCCAGCTTGTCTGGCTTTCCAAAAATCATTGTAACATGCGGAAGTTTTGCAGCTGTTAAAGCAAGCCAGTCAGACAACAAGCAAAGTTTATCGAGTGGATAAAGAAGCAGTGGGGTCATATTTACAAAAAGCATCGATAGAAGAAACACTATTATACAGTATGGAAGAAGCACAGAATAAAAGGGGATATATACAAGGTTTGCGAGAAGGGACAATACAGGCAACTCGTGGAAATAACTTAACAGGAAAGGCAGTACAGACAATTCACAAAAATAGGCAGTCAGTACATACATTTTCCATGGTTTTTTTTCTGTTTGATTAAGGATAGTGGTGCTAAGCAATAAAAACAGACTGACAACAAAGGACAGCTGAAAGCCAATGTCATAGACAATTCTCGGATTCAAAAACAAATAAATAACAAAAGCGATGCTTAATAAATCAATTGAGGAGTAATCTGTTCGCCGCCACCTTTTTTGCATAAGCACTAGCATGGCTGTCGAAACAGCTCTGATGACAGAGGGACTTAATCCTGTCAGGATGGTGTAAGCAGGCAAAAAAATCAATAATATCGTAATGCTCCTTTGTCTCGTGACACCTATTCGCAGTAAGCCGTAATAGGACATCCCTATTAAAAGGATAACATGTGACCCAGAAATGGCTAACAAATGGACTATCCCTATTTTTTGGTATGCTGACTGAATATCACCAGCCATATAATCTCTGTCTCCAAACAATAACGCAATCGCAACTGGAGCAGTTTGTTCGGTAAATACAGTGTTAATCCAGCTGATGCCTTTCTCTCTTAGCATTAGAATAAAGTATAGTGGATGAAAATTTGATTGTTCGCACGAGGAAAAGCCTTGTCTATCTACTTCCAGCAGCCAATGGATGGACTTCCCTGCCAAATAGCTTTTATAGTCAAACATACCTTCATTGGCAGCTGCTGCAGGCTTTATCAGCTTCCCTGTAATTGTACATGTTTGTCCAAGAAAGGGCTGTTTGGAAATATGCTGTTTTTCTGAAGGTGTACGCAATTTATAATGGAGCAGAAGTTTTTCACCTGTTCCAGTGTCTTCGGCAGTAACTGTCCACTTGTCTCCATCTATTTTTGGTACTTCCTGTATGGTCAACGAAAACGTTGATTGAGTTTCATTTAAGCCGGTAACATTGGTTTTTTGATCAATTTGGACTCTATAAAAAAAGACTACAAAAAGGAATAACAGCAATAAAACAGCTGGATATGACCATTTTTTTACAGTAATGAGCCAACTGGCCAGCATGATAAAAATTGCCGCAAAAGGGAGGAAAAATGTTAAGGCAGAGAGGGTTGCCAGAAGCGAAGCTATTGCATAAAAAAGGAGGTTATTATATTGTCTGCTCATAAAATTTAAAGAGAAACTTCTTCCTTATACTGAAGAAGTTTCTGTAGGGATAATGGAAAACAGCTCTTCTGCTTGCTTTTCTAATTCCTCAATCCCTTCCATGTCCTCCCTGCTATCTTTCAGCTGATTTAACAACGTCTCAACAAATAGCTTCTTTTCCATTTTATTATTATCAAAAATAACCTGTTGTTTTTCTACCTTTTCAACATGTACCTTTGCCTGTTTAAAAAGCTCAATCGCATATGGGTGGTTTTTATAATCATGTTCATAATATACTGTCTTAATACCGGCCTGTACAATCGCCTTACAGCATTGCAGGCAAGGAAAATGAGTAACATAAATGTCTGCTGAGGCTGTTGCCACACCAAACTTAGCACATTGCAGGATGGCATTCATTTCTGCATGAATCGTGCGGACACAATGATGATCAATTACGTAACAGCCTTCATCCATACAGTGCACCCCACCAGCAATACTGCCATTGTAGCCTCCTGCTATGATTCTTTTATCCCTGACAATTGTTGCACCGACAGCAAGCCTAGTACATGTACTCCTCAATGCAAGTAATTCACTTTGTGCCATAAAATATTCATTCCAAGATAATCTTTCCATTTTTCAGCCACTCCTAAAAAAGATCTTAAAAACTATCCTTAGTTTATATGCAAGACATCTCTACGTCAATTTGACATCAGAAACGCTACTTTACTGTGATAAGCTCCTTTAACTTTTCAAAAGTTTTCTCACCAATCCCGCTTATTTCCTTTAATTCAGCCGCATCCTTAAACCCGCCATTTTGTTCTCTGTAATCCATAATTGCAGATGCTTTAGCTTCTCCTATTCCAGGCAATGTAAGCAATTGACTGCTGTTTGCTTCATTAATGTTTACAAGGGCTGTATCCCCATTCTGTCCTGCATCACCATTAACACTTTTTAGCTCCTCACCAAGCTTTGGAATATAAACAATCATCTCATCTTCCACTCTTTCTGCGAGATTGATCGCATTTTCGTCAGCTTCGTTTGTGAATCCATTCGCCCTTTCAATTATATCCATGACCCGTTCTCCTTGTTTTGCTTCATACAAGCCGGGAGCCTTAACAGCTCCTTTCACATCGACATAGATATCTGGCTCTGGCTCCTGTTTTACTTGTGCTTCCTCCATGCCAGCATCAGCCAGCTCTCCCAGCTCTATTCCTGCTGCAGTCTCATTTGCTTTAGAAACAAAGTGATACCCAATAAACACAGCAAGTGCCGCGCAAAGCAATATAATAAGTCTTTTTTCTGAAAGCCATTTCATGTCAGTATTCTTCCTTTCTAGGTATAATCCATGTTAAACACTCATATCGTTATATGAGAAACCGCTCATTATAGGGGGGAAATAAACCGTGAAAATAGGAATGATTGGAACAGGCAATATGGGGAAAATTCTTATAGAGGCATTGCTTGAAAGTAAGGCTATTTCTCCTGCTGACTTACTAATACAAAATCGTACGCTGGCAAAAGCAATTCAAATTAAGGAGATATATCCGGCAGTTACTGTTTTAAAAACAGCCAAGAAGGTTGCGCAAAATGCTGATCTTATTTTTTTGTGTGTAAAGCCGCATGATGTCTTTAGTGTAGCTTCTGACATCGCTCCATATCTTTCGGCAGACAAATGTGTTGTGTCCATTACAAGCCCCATTAATACAGAGCAGCTAGAGGATGCAGTGTCATGCTCTGTCGCTCGAATTATCCCGAGCATTACAAATAGAGCACTATGTGGGGTAGCATTATTTTCTTATGGAAGCAACTGTACACAAGAATGGAAGCATGCTTTAAGTACACTGTTTAACAATTTCTCTACACCTACTGAGATTGCTGATAACATTACAAGAGTTGCGTCAGATATCGTCAGCTGCGGACCTGCATTTTTCAGCTATTTGACACAGCGCTTTATTGATGGGGCTGTTGAGGAAACGGACATTGACGCCGACACGGCCACAAAGCTGGCAAGTGAGATGCTGATAGGGCTAGGACAGCTGTTAGAAAAGGGGTATTACACATTACCGACACTGCAAGAAAAGGTTAGTGTAAAAGGCGGGGTCACAGGAGAAGGCATTAACGTATTGGAAAAGAACATTGGTGATACATTCAATCAACTGTTTCAAGCAACACAGCATAAATTTGAAGAGGATTTACAGTCAGTCAAAAATTCCTTAGTTATCCATAAAAATATTTAGGAATTTCTGCTATTATACCATTCGAGACGTAAAAGAAAATTCCTGCTTATTAGTTTGTTTTTTCTTGTAACTAGCTTTTACACAAAAAGTGTACATAAAAAACACACCTCAAAAAAGGTGTGTTTCTTTAGTTATTTCATGCAGTAAAAAAAGATTCTCTCTGCGTCCTCTTTTATTTCGCCATTCTGAAAATCCGCGGTCACTTTCTGAATCGAAAAACCGGCGGATTTAAGCCAACTGCTGTATTGCTCTATTGAAAAAGTCCGTTGAAAATGCAATTCATCATAACGATTATATTGCTGTGTGGACTCGTCCAAATGGAAAAACGATAAATCATGCTCGACACTGTTAGGATGTTCTCCTTCATAGCAGAGCCAAATAAGACTGACATCTTCATCATTCAGTGCATACGTTTGATTTTGGAAAAGATGGTTCATTTTATACAAGGAATGAACGTCAAACATAAATAATCCGCCATCATCTAAGTGCTCATATACACCCTTAAATGTGTTCACAACCTGTTCTTCTGTCTGCAGGTAATTTAATGAATCACAAAAGATACCGATGAAATCAAACAATGGTAAATCCTCAAGCTCTGACATGTCCTTCTCCATAAAAAACACAGAAAGATTATGTTCTGCCGCTTTGTTTTGAGCAACACTTAGCATATCTGAAGAAATATCTGCACCTGTTACAGCAAACCCCTTTTGAGCCAGCCTAACGGACAGCTCACCAGTACCACAGGCTAAATCAAGGAGATTACTGCCCTTTATGTTGTACTCCTGTCTCGCTGCTAATAGGAGCTCCACCCACTTATCATATGGAACATCATCCATCAACCTGTCATATAGATAAGCGAATTGCTGATAACTCATTGCTCAATCACACTTTGGATATTTTCAACTGGTGCATCTCCCCAAAGTCTTTCCAAATTGTAATACGTTCTTTCATCACGGTGAAAGACGTGCACAACGATGTCTCCAAGGTCAACAAGAATCCATTTCGCTTCTTGGAATCCTTCCAAACGCTTGACTGTTACACCAATTTCTCCACATTTATCTTTAATCTCATTCGCAATTGCCTGCACCTGTTTATCAGAATTACCGTGACAAATCACGAAATAATCTGAGACTAAAGAGATTCCTTTCATGTTTAATGCTACTATATTTTCTGCTCGTTTATCATCTGCTGCTTTAACAGCAGTCAAAAGCAAATTACGTTCTTCCATTTATTCTACCTCCGTTTTTGTTACAAAGCTGTTATACATTTCAAATGTCGCAGGAAAGACCGATTGGTTGCGGCTCATTAAAAATGAAATTGTATTTTTAACTGATTTTATAAAAGCATCATCCAAACTGATCATCGCTAATTCTCTAACCTCATCGACTCCAGGGAAGGATCTTCCTGGCTCGATATAATCTGCTAAGTAAATGATTTTTTCCAGTTTGCTCATTCCAGGTCTTCCAGAAGTATGATACTTAATGGCATTAAGCACTGCTTGATCATTTATGCCTGCTTCCTTTTCGACTAAGTAAGCCCCAACAGGAGCATGCCAAAGTTCAGAATGAAAGGCTAACAATGTTTTATCCATTTTTTCATCAATAATGATTTGTTTCATTTCTTCTTTCGGACGAAATTTTGCATAGTCATGAAAAATGGCTGCCAATTCCGCTTTTTCCGTATCTTCATCATATCGCTTCGCCAGTTCAATGGCTGTTCCCATGACACCAATTGTGTGAACATACCGCTGTTCTGTCAATTGTTTTTTTACGATGAGAAGCGCTTGTTCACGATTCATATAATCTCTTCTCCTTAATATATCGTTCCACTTCTTCTTTAACAAGAAACGATATAGTTTCTCCCTTTATAAGCCTGCCTCTTATCAGCTTTGAGGATATGTTAATATCCGGTACTTCGACAAATTGTACGGGATAGCTTGTATCACTGCTATAGTTTGGCCTATTAACGCTTATAAAATGGACCAGTTGAAGCAATTCATCAATCATGTACCATTTTGGTAAGTACTCGACCATATCGGCACCAATGATGAAATGAAATTCAAATTCAGGATGCATTTCTTTTAAGATAGTCATCGTATCAAAAGTATAGGATTTGCCTTCCCTGTCCAGTTCAATCGTCTGGACATGAAACCCTTCCTTATCCTTAATTGCTAGACGCAGCATCGCTAAACGGTCTTCGTTGGATGCGCTCCCTGATTTTATTTTATGCGGAGGCTCCTGATTTGGCATAAACCAAATCTCATCCAAATTTTCATGATGCATGACCTCATTCGCAATAATTAGATGACCGATATGAGGAGGGTCAAATGTTCCTCCCAATATTCCAATCTTTTTTCTCAAAGATATCGCCTCTTCTAACGATTATGATTATGATGGCAAGTTAATGCTTTTGTTCTCTTTTGATTCCTTGTAAAGAACAATTGTTGAACCAATTAACTGTACAAGCTCTGCTTTAGTTCCTTCAGCAAGCTCTCTTGCCACAACACTTTTGTCTTCTTCACAGTTTTGAAGCACACTTACTTTTAGAAGCTCTCTTACTTCAAGTGCCTCGCCAATTTGCTTAATCATGTTTTCATTCACTCCGCCTTTTCCAACTTGGAAAATCGGATTCAAATGGTGTGCCATTGCACGCAAGTATCTTTTTTGTTTACCCTTTAGCATTTAGTTGCCTCCTAGTTGTTTCCTTACATTTTTTCTCATTCTATCTGTGTCCGGCATCAGGCCTAGCCACTTTTCAAACGCTAATGCCCCTTGATATACGAACATCTCAATTCCATTTTGAACAATTGCTCCACGGCTTTTACCTTCTTGCAGGATTTTTGGCTCGAGCGGATTATATATAATATCGCTTATAAGAGCATTTTCTTTTATATTCGTTACATCTAACGGAGAGTCATCTATTTCAGGTGACATTCCTATAGATGTTGTCTGGATGATTAAGTCATATTCTCCGAGCTGCTGTTCTGCTGCTACAGCAGACAGTATTTCCGTTTGAACCGGGTAAGGACAGGCTGCCTTTAATTGCTCTGCTGTCACTTTTGTGCGGTTGACTATATCAATGATTTCGACACCATGATGAGCTAAAGTGAAATAAATGGCTCTAGCAGCACCGCCAGCACCAATCATTAACGTTTTTTTATCCTTTAATTCAGGCATCACCTTAAGGATGCCTGCCAGATAACCAGCCCCATCTGTATTATAGCCAATCCATTTTCCATTTTCATTCACAACAGTGTTAACAGCACCAATCTCTTTGCAAAGAGGATCAAGTTCATCCAAAAAAGGGAGGATGTCCGTTTTATGAGGAACGGTTACGTTAAATCCGGCCAAACCGTCTTTTTTCAATAGTTCCAGTCCCGTTTCTAGCATTCCCTTTTCAATATGAACCCTATCATATCGAGCGTCGATTTGATAGTGCTGAAACAAATCATTATGCATATATGGTGACATAGAATGTTTAATTGGATCCCCTATAACCGCAAACCTTTTCATATCCACTCTCCCTGTTTATTCTCTCTCTTTAGATTAGCGACTTTCTGATCATTGCATGAACACCTTGTGGAACATACACAGAAACTTTAATATTTGGCTCATTCACAGTAATCCAGCCAAGTCCTGAAAAAACAATATCTGTTTTCGGTTCTTTTATCGTGAATTCATGCTTAATTAGCTTTGGAAAATGCTCCATTTCATCTCGTTTTGGAGGTGTCAGCATTTCCCCGGCATGCTTTTCATAAAGTGCATCAGCATTTTCTGTTTTAGTGCGGTGGATATCCAGTTCATTAGAGAAATAGCAAACGAATGAATGGCGGTCACCGCTAGTAAAATCAAAGCGCGCTAAACCTCCAAAGAACAATGTTTGTCCTTCATTCAGCTGGAACACTTTCGATTTTATTTCTTTTTTCGGAGTAATAACCTTTAAATCTCTTTTATCAACAAAGTGAGCCATTTGATGGTGGTTAATAATTCCTGGTGTATCTACTAACGCCTTACCGTCTGATAATGGGATTTCTATTATATCAAGCGTAGTTCCTGGGAAATGAGATGTTGTAATGATATTTTCCTCTCCAGAAACCTCTTTAAGGACAGAGTTGATGAATGTCGATTTACCTACATTCGTACAACCAACTACATAAACGTCTTTTCCTTCGCGGTGATACTCAATAGCCTCAAGCACTTCTTTAATGCTTTGACCCTTTTGGGCGCTTACTAAAAAGACATCAGCAGGTCTTAAGCCAAGATCCTTCGCTTCTTTTTTCATCCAATTGATTACTTTTTGCTTGTTAACTGACTTTGGAAGCAGGTCAACTTTATTTCCTATCAGCAACACTTTGTTCTTGCCTGTAAAGCGATGCAGCCCAGGAAGCCAGCTGCCATTAAAATCAAATATATCAACAATCTTTACAATGAGACTGTCACTTCTGCCGATTTCATTCAGTATCTTTAAGAAATCATCATCTGTCAATGATACATCCTGTACTTCATTATAATGCTTCAAGCGGAAGCAGCGCTGGCAAATTATCGTTTCCTTCTCTAAAGAAGAAGCAGGTGCATAACCAAGCTCCTCTTTATTTTCAGTCTGAATGGCAACTCCGCATCCAAAGCAATGTATTCTTTCTGTCACTTATTAATCCTCCCAAGTCAATTTTCCTTTTTTCCGGAACCAATTTAAAATTCTTCTTTCAATTTTTCTGTTCAACCTTGTCGCAAATCCATCTGTTTGAGCTACAGGCACAACGAGGATTGTGTGAAATCCGCTGCGGTTTCCGCCGAGAACATCTGTAAGCAGCTGATCTCCAATGACGACTGCTTCCGTTTTTGAGAGCTCCATTTCCTTAAGCGCTCTGCGAAAGGCTCTGCCCATTGGTTTTCTTGCTGCAAAGATAAATGGGATGTTTAAAGGATCAGAAAAGGACTTTACTCTTCCTTCCTTATTATTTGAAACGATTGTAACTTTTATATTGTTTTTCTTCATATCTTCGAACCATTCCAATATCTGTGGCGTTGCCAACGGACGGTCCCATTCAACAAGTGTATTGTCAAGATCCGTTATAATGCCCTTTACTCCTTTTTCTTTCAGAAGCTCTGGCGTAATTTCGAATATATTTTTAACAAACTGATCAGGCAAAAAATTATTTAACAATGATGGACACCTCTTTTATCTACTAGTTGATCAGAAGAATTTCAATTATATGTTCATTCCAGTTGTATGTACGTCACACTATATTAATTTATATCCGCAAAACAAATTTAATGAAAGTAATATTATACCTTTTTCTACCCACGAAAAGAAGTTAATGACTACTTTTTTTTATATTCTAAAAATATTTTTCGACAAAAAACGCAAAATTCAACATATGTGGATAACCTTATACACATTATACCCTTTGTTATAATAAACATCTTTATACTTACAAACAACTTAACCACAGGTTATCCACGGGAGATTGTGGATAAGAGAACAGTTGTTCTAAATGTTTATTTTTGTTAAAGTTAGGTTACTAGATAATATATTCACTAACGGTTAACAAAGTTTACAAAAAATGGATTGGAGGTGGGTTCTGACATGCGCAAACTGTCAGATGAATTGTTGATTGAGTCATATCATAAAGCTAGGGAGCTGGATTTAAGCCCCGAATTTATACGTCTCATTGAAACAGAAATTCACCGACGTTCCTTAAGTATTAAAATGAAAGTATCCTCTTAAAACCCGCTGAATGAGCGGGTTTTTTTCATCCATTTAATTATTAGTCCATGAATTCTCCAATTAACTCTCCCATTTTAACATGATAAGGTGCAGTGATGTCTTCTTTCATTTTTAAAGCATCCTTTTCAAAAAGAAGAACTACAGTTGATCCGAAGGAAAAATAAGCAATTTCCTCTCCAGCACTCACTGTTTCATGACCGTGGCTTAAAATAATAGAATTGATGAACATGGCACCTACCTTAACAACCGCAACATGCTGCCCACTTGCTGTTCTAACCTCAGAAATCGTCCGGTAGTTTTTGGAAAGCGGGCTTTTCCCGTACTTTAAGCCATATTTATTTACTGGATAGGATTTTCCACCAAGTGTCCACTGCTTCATTATTTCTCCGGCAATTGGACTATGAATACGATGGTAATCCTTTGGACTTAAATAGAAAATCAAGTATGTACCACCCTCATATTGCCCTATCGTATCCTGAGTTCCAAGCATCTCCTCAATAGAGTACGTTTTCCCTTTCACTATTATTGTTTTGTCTTTTTCTATTTTGCCGATATCTTCTATAACAGCATCAACAGGACTGATAACACCATTGCTTATATGCTGTATTTCTCTTGCTCCAGATTTTAGCTTTCTGATAAAAAAATCATGAAGGCTTGCAAAATTGTCCGCCTTTTTTTCTGCTTCCTCTAAATTAATTTCATACACCTTGGAAAAGGAGGGGATAATCTTAGTACTGAAATTTGAGTTAGCGAATTTTTTTATTAGTAAAGAACTCCACTTGCTGTTAGTCAGTTCTATCAAAAAACGGTAAAAAAATTGTTTCAACTAATAATCCTCCAGTAAATTGTAAATTTTTCTTTACGAACAATCATATATTACATTAAAATTATATATTATTATATAACAAAAAAGTTTGTATGAAGAAATTTCATACGGGGAGTGAATGGGATGTTTCTACATGAAGTGCTAGAACAAACCGCTAAAAAGCTAAAAGCTCAAATTGCCAACTTCCTTACACTGACCAATTTAGGCCTTGGCGGATTTTCCATCATTTATAGCCTTAAGGGCCATATTCAGCTCAGCCTTTTATTAATTTTTATTGCTGCACTTGCTGATAGGTTGGACGGGATGGCAGCACGCAAGTTTAACATTGAATCAGAGTTAGGCAAACAACTGGACTCTATGAGCGACATTATATCCTTCGGGGTGGCTCCGGCCCTGTTGCTTTACCAGGCAGTTTTATTTGAATTCAGTACAGTAGGTTCCTTCTTTACCGTCTTATATATTTGCTGCGGGGCATTTCGTCTGGCGAGATTTAACATTACAGAAAACAGCGGCTTTTTCACAGGCCTTCCTATTACTGCAGCAGGGTGTATTATTACTTTCTGCAGTCTTGGAGCCAGCTTTATTGCGCCACACATGTACTTGTTTCTTCTTTTAATCCTATCTGTCTTGATGATAGGCAATTTCAAGTGGAAAAAGATATAAGAAAATGGATGCCCAAAAGGCATCCATTTCTTCGTTTCATTACTTTATTAAAGCTAAAAACTCTTCTATATCCTCTATACATACCTTAATGGCACTTTCCCAGAAGGCGTCATCTGTCAAATCCACATCAAGATGCTTTTTCGCCAGCTCTTCAACAGTCATGCTGGCAGTGTCTTTTAAGAGGGCAATATATTTGTCTTCATAGCCTTTGCCTTCTTGAATGGCCTTTGCATAAATGCCAAGAGAAAATAAGTATCCAAAGGTATATGGAAAATTATAAAAAGGCACACCAGTTATATAAAAATGCAGCTTTGATCCCCAGAAGGACGGATGATATTCTTCTAATGCATCTCCAAAAGCCTCTTTTTGTGCCGCAACCATCAGCTCATTTAATCTCTCTTTACTAACAAGACCTTTGCGTCTTTCCTCATAGAAGCTTGTTTCAAAAATAAAACGAGCATGGATATTCATTAACAGAGCAACTGAACGCTGAATTTTATCCTCTAACAAAACGAGTTTTTCTTCCTCAGAGGAAGCGTATTTCACTGCAGCGTCTGAAACAATCATCTCTGCAAGTGTAGAAGCTGTTTCAGCGACATTCATCGCATAATTGCGGTTAAGTGTATGCATGTCTTTCATTGCATACGTATGGAAGCCGTGACCAAGCTCATGTGCCAATGTCGATACATTGGACGGCGTTCCTGAATATGTCATAAAAATTCTTGATTGAGCACTTTCAGGAAAATAAGTGTGGAAGCCGCCTGGTCTTTTTCCTTGTCTATCTTCTGCCTCAATCCATTTGTTTTCAAATGCCGTTTTAGCAAAGGACGTCATTTCCTCCCCAAATTTCGCAAAATGATCGAGAATGAATTCTGCTCCCTCCTGGTAAGTCATTTTTGTTTCTGTTTTGCCAATTGGCGCATCAACATCAAACCAGCTCAGCTTTTCTAACCCAAGCAATTTTGCTTTTCTGTTCAAGAACTCAACAAGCGGTTTTTTATTATTGCTGATTACCCTCCACATTGCTGTAAGTGTCTTTTCGTCCATTCTATTGTATTCGAGCGGCTCTTTCAGCACATTATCCCAATTTCTCATCTCATATGTATTTAAACGAAAACCAGCAAGATGGTTTAACGTCTTAGATAATAATGCACCCTTTTCATTCCATGCCTTTTCCCATTCCACAAAAACCTTTTGACGAACTTCACGATTTGGATGTGAGAACTTATTGGCTGCTTGCCCAACAGACAAATAGCTCACATGACCATTCTCCTCAAACGGAATTTGTATGCTGCCGACAACTGTATCGTACATTTGGCCCCAGCCATGATACCCGTCAACACTCAGCTTGTTGATTAGCATTTCCTCTTTTTCAGACAGCCTTTGAACTGCATTAGTTCTTCTTTCTGTCAAAACAAAGGATAATTCATGAAGCTTTTCATCCTCAAGAAGCAGCCTCCATTGCTCATTTTCATATTGAGATAATTTCCCATCAAAGATCGTCAGCCCGTTCTGAAAGCTTGCACTCAATTCTGTTACTTTCCCTCTTAGAGCATCTGCATCCTTATCATGCATGTTTTGTGCCTGTAGACAGCTGACAAATGCACCTGCCTGGCGAATTTTTTGCACAGTGCCTTCAAACATATCGATTAAATGCCGCACTGTTTTCCGATCAGTGATGCCGTCTGAAGGAGCATACTCCTTTACTGTTTTCGTAAACTCTTCGATTTTTGTTCCTGTCTCCTCTAGATGCTTTGTGAATTCGGGTGAACTGCTTCCTCCAGGGAAAAAAACCTCTAAATCCCAAACATCTGCATACATTTTGTTTGTCAAAATGATACCCCTCCTTTTTTTGTTTCTTATATCATTATAGTTTTATTATGTAAAAATTTCTATTTATCAAAATAAAAGGATGAAAGAAAGATAATCTGCCTATTTCTCCTAAAAAAAATCATTTGCCATAATAACAGGCAAATGATTACGATAAATGTTAATAATAAAAACAGTTGCTAAATGCCCAAATACCCCAAAACAGGATGATAATGATGAAAAGAACAATTAATAAAGCATACCACGCCCCATAGCCTTGCTGTTGCCCATAGCCATAGCCTTGCGGATACCCTCCTGCTAAATAAGGATTACCTGGAACCGATTGGTATGGATAACCAAATGCCGTCATAACAAAACCTCCCCTCCCTATTAACCTATTCTGCAAATGCCGAAGTTGGTTAGGCAGGGGTCCTGCTTATAGGCAGTTTTCTTTTTATGCCATTTTACTAACAAAGAACCCGAACTATTTCGCAAAATAGTTCGGGTTTAACTTAGACCACCCTTTATTCTCTTGAATGTTAGGATTCTGACATTACGATTGTAGAGTAACCTTTTTCTTTAGCCCTGTCTTCCATTGCTTCTGCATTTGCACGGTTTGCAAATGCACCGATTTGGACTTTATAAAGGTTATCTCTTAACAACACTGCTGCATCAAGACCATCACGTTTTGCTTGTGCTGCAAGGCTGTCTGCATTTGTTTTATTTCTGAAAGCACCTATTTGCACTTTATAAAGTGTATCATTTTCAGTTGTTTCTTTTTTTTTCAAATTGAAAGCATCTGCTATGCCTTCTGCATGTCCCCTAGCTAATGTGGAAAGGAAAGATGCGTTTTTTAGTTTATTTGCATCAGATGCATTATCAATAAACCCGTTTTCAGTCAAAATAGCTGGCATATTCGTTTCTCTTACAACATGGAAGTTTGCCTGTTTTTTACCACGATCGCCCCAGTTAGTAAGATTGACTACTCGATTATGAACTGCTGTTTGATAGGTTGTTGTTGGTGCGCCTGTTCCAGTGTAGACATAGCTTTCAAACCCTGTACCACCACCTGCATTAACGTGGATTGATACAAAATAGTCTGCTCCCCAGCTGTTTGCAGCATTTGACCTTTGTGAAAGGCTTACTGTTTCATCAGAGGTTCTGCTCATCCTAACTGTTACACCTTCATATTCACTGACAAGCATATCCCTGACCATTGTCCCAATGCGTAATGTAATATCCTTTTCTCGAATTCCATTCCCGACTGCTCCTGGATCAGAGCCGCCATGGCCTGGATCAATAAATATTTTTGCCATTATTTTCACCACCTTGCTACTATTATAGTAAGATGGTTGATAATCGCTTGTACGAATATCTCAATTTGAAGATATTTAACGTTCTAATATTTGTTCTTTTTCTTGTCCATCCGAAAAATAGACTACTTCCATTATATTTCCATCACTACCTTTATAATACAAGGATTTCCTCTGTATGATGCTGCCATCTTCCGAAAAATTGATAAAGATGATTTTCTCCACTATATCATCGCTAATGCTGCTTATATCAACAGCGTCAGATTGATCTGAAAAGCTGTAATTGGCAGCCGTACATATGTCAAAGCGCCACACTTCAGTGCCGCTCATCGCGTCAGTCATTTCCTTATGCATCGTTCCAAGCACTGCATCCACTTCTTCTTTATCCTTTAGGCTTTTTATTGCCGACTTCCATTCTGAATCACTTTGTTCACATGTTTTGTCATCATTTGCTCCTGCTCTGTCATATTCCTGATGTGAAGGCCAAACAAGAGCAGTAACGAAAACGGATAAAAAAAGCAGCTGTTTCAATAGCATTTGACTTTCATCCTCCTACCTGCTTATCATGCATATTCACTCTATATCGTTATATATATTACAATCACATTACTAATATTATAATTCATTTACAAACCAAGAACTTTTTTTATTATGAGCGGAATCGCAATGAAGGGCATGTACTTTTTTATGAATATGTTCCTTCTAAGCATAAAATGATAATATTTTCCTTTTTATCATTCTATCCTACTATTCCTTTAAGATTGCCGAATATGTAGGCTGGACATGCATATTATGTATGGAAGGAGGAGAGAGCATGAAGAAACGCCTTGCTTTACTATTCGTAATTATTTTGCTTGCATTCATTGCCTATGTGGAGACACCAACTGCGAAAATTAATGAAGACTATGTTTATTATTATGGTGAAACAACGGAAAGCGAGCCGGCAAGCACATCTGAGGAAGTGTACGGAGCGCCAGAATTAGAATATAAATTAGAAGCTACGACGGTTGAGGATGGATTCGTATTGGAAACTTACAGAGAGTATGAAATATACAAAAATCGCGCAGGCGAAGTTGTCAAAAATGTTCCTACCTCTAATCGGGAATATTTACGATACAAACAATAATAAAAATTGCTGTTATGACAAAGAGGGCTGCACAGCACAGCCCTTTTCCTTTTTGAAGCTAATCCTGCCCCTTTTTCCGCTTTTCCTTTTCTGCTCTGTAAAATTCATGAAACATTTTCATCAGCGCTCTTTTTTCAATACGAGAAACATAGCTTCTTGAAATGCCAAGTTCCTTTGCGATTTCTCTTTGGGTCTTTTCTTTTTTCAAATCAAGTCCAAACCTGCCGACAATAACTTCCTTTTCCCGTTCATCTAAGACATCGATATATTCCTTCACCTTTTCCAGCTCCATATTTAACTGAATCGTATTGACTACATCCTCTGATTCTGACTTCAGCACATCAATTAGGCTTATTTCATTGCCCTCTTTATCCTGACCGATTGGGTCATGAAGGGAGACATCTTTTTTCGTTTTTTTCAATGCTCTTAAATGCATAAGTATTTCATTCTCAATACATCTTGCTGCATATGTGGCAAGCTTCGTTCCTTTACCTTCTGAGAAGCTTTCTATTCCCTTAATCAAACCAATTGTTCCGATAGATATTAAATCCTCCGAGTCCTCACCAGTGTTTTCAAACTTCTTCACAATATGTGCAACAAGCCGTAAGTTATGTTCTATCAGCATATTTCGCGCATGCGAATCTCCTTCTGCCATCAGCCGTAAATACTTTTTTTCGTCTGATGCAGATAACGGCTGGGGAAACGCATTATTTTTTACATAAGAAACAAGAAACAACAGTTCTTTTACTAAAAGCCCGAGTGAATAAAAAATCCCAGACATTGTTCCACCTCCACTTTAGCCTATACTTTATTACTATGTGAAGGTGTAGGATGTCTTGCATGTCCTTTCTCGAATAATAATAGGAAAATATTGTTTAATTACGTTTACAGTTAAAATACATTGGGTATAGGGGACACGCGGTTAAAAGGTGGAAACAGGAATAACAGTATTCTCTTTTACGAAAAAAGACATATTAAGAAAGGTTTCCCCTTCCCTTGTGTGTAAAATAGGAATAAAATGGGCTTATGCCACATCATTAGCAATAATTGGACAATTTTTCGATAGGAGAGGTACAGATGGACACAAAATATTTAGACCTGCTAACAGAAAAATACACTAGTGAAGAAAAGGTTGTAACCGAGATAATAAACTTGGATGCCATTTTAAACCTGCCGAAAGGAACGGAGCATTTTGTTAGTGATTTACACGGGGAATTCCATGCCTTTCAGCACGTTCTAAGAAATGGATCTGGGAATGTTAAGGAAAAAATCAAAGAGCTGTTTCATGAGGAGCTTTCAAAAAAAGAGATGGACGAGTTTGCAACACTTGTTTATTATCCAGAAGAAAAGCTGCAGCTTGTGATCAACACGTTCGAGAATGACCAATTATTGTATAAATGGTATGCAAATACAATCGAGAAAATGATTCGGTTAGTTTCTTACGCTTCCTCCAAATATACTCGCTCTAAAGTACGTAAGGAACTGCCTAAACAATTTGTCTACATTATTGAAGAGTTGCTGTATAAAAAGGACGAGCTAGACAACAAAAAAGATTACTATTCAAAAATCCTTCAAAGAATCATTTCCCTTGGTCAAGCGAGTAAGCTTATAACAGGGTTGGCTTATACGATTCAAAGACTTGTCGTTGATCATTTGCATGTAGTCGGCGATATTTATGACAGGGGTCCACATCCTGATAAAATCATGGAAACATTGATGGACTACCATTCCGTCGACATTCAATGGGGAAATCATGATGTATTGTGGATTGGTGCATACGCTGGCTCTAAGGTATGCCTTGCAAATATCATCCGTATTTGCGCCCGTTATGATAATCTGGATATCATTGAGGATGCATATGGCATTAATTTACGGCCATTGCTGAATCTAGCAGAGAAATATTATGATGATAATACTGCTTTTCGCCCGAAGCTAAATGCTAAAAGAGAGGAAATTGGTGAGGAGAATATCCTGCAAATCACTAAAATCCATCAGGCAATCAGCATGATTCAATTTAAGCTTGAACAGCCTATTATTAAAAGAAGACCTGATTTTAAGATGGAGCATCGCCTGATTCTCGATAAAATTGATTTTGATTCTAATACTATTCTTTTGCATGGAAACACCTATCAGCTTGAAAATACCTGTTTCGCGACGCTTGATCGAAATGATCCAGCAAAGCTTTTGCCTGAGGAGGAGCAAGTATTGGAAAAGCTGCTGTTCTCTATTCAGCATTCAGAGAAGCTGGCAAGACATATGACCTTCTTAATGAAAAAAGGCAATCTTTATTTAAAATACAATGGCAATTTACTTATCCATGGTTGTATTCCATTAAATCAGGATGGCAGCATGAAAACAATGGAGCTGCACGGCAAGAGCTACAGCGGTAAGAAGCTGCTTGACGTATTTGAGCAATATTTACGCGAGAGTTTTTCTCATCCAGAAATAACAGATGACCTTGCAACAGATATGATTTGGTATTTATGGACTGGGGAGAACTCTTCCCTATTTGGCAAAAAGGACATGACTACATTTGAACGTTATTTTATTAAAGACAAAGCAGTACATAAGGAGCAAAAAAATCCGTATTATAAATTACGGGAAGAAGAAGAAACTTGTAGGTCAATACTACAGGAATTTGATATGAATCCTGATCATGGTCATATTATCAACGGACACACGCCTGTAGAAGAAATTAATGGGGAAAATCCCATTAAGGCGAACGGCAAGATGATTGTTATTGACGGTGGCTTCTCAAAGGCTTATCAGTCAAAAACTGGCATTGCAGGCTATACGCTTCTCTATAACTCATACGGGATGCAGCTCGTTGCACATAAACGCTTTATAAGCAAAGAGGATGTTCTTCAAACAGGAACAGATGTCTTATCTGTCAAAAGAGTTGTTGATCGTGAACTGCAACGAAAAAGAGTAATGGAAACAAACATAGGCGAAAAATTGCTAGAGCAAAGAGATGATTTACAGCATCTTCTTGAATACAAATATAAAGTGAGATAATTAGGAGCTCATGCATCAAAAGATGCATGAGCTTTTTTTATCACCGAGACATGGTCTTCCTAATTCTCTCTACCCACCATTTGCATTCAACTGATTCAGTAATATATACATATGCATAGCATTCTCCACAAGCCTTTCATTTCGTTAGGTGGTATCCTTCTCCACCCACAGGATTGATTGACGTCTTTGCAAAATGATTATCATGATTCTTCACACCTTTCTTGTTATTTTTTTCTGGCAGCTTACAGTAAACGCTGATGGGTAATTTGCCTGTTTTTATGTTCATCCATTAATTTTTCAATTCTTTGCTGATGTAAATATTCTTTTGTGCTGATTTCTCGTTTACGGATAATAACTGTAAAGAACAGTAGATTCAGTGTCATATTTTTCACCCCCTTTATCTTCAAAATGCTCTCCTCTTAAAACGTATTTCTTGTAAAGTCTCCTAAGCTTACTTGCTTTTGTTTGCTTTCTTCAATTATTTGTTTCATAAGCTCATCATGCATAAATTGCTCATAAGTTTGTTGTTTCCTCTTAATCGTTATGGTCATAAAAAGAATATGAAGTGTCATAATATCACCTCCTTTCAAAAATAATTACCAGTTATTAACTAAAATGTAATATTTTAATTAAAAAGACACAAAAAAACCACAGGTCGAAAGCTCCTGCGGCATATCGCTTCTAAATGAAGGCATATAAAAACCGCAGGACACGACTCACCTGCGGTTGAATAGGTAATTTTAGAAAAAACTAGAATTTCCATTCCTCAGCGGTTGAATTCGTGCATAATCCATATAATGTTGTCATATTGCTCACTGATTGCATTAATACGTTTTTCATAACATTCAACCTCCTTTAGAATTAGTTTTTACACTGGCAATTATATCCTCTATTTCCATTTTTGTAAACCACTTTTTCTAAAAATAGAGATTTTACTTATTTTTTCGAAAAAGTGGTTTATGCCTAGTAAAAAAAGGGCATAAAAAAAGAAGATGAATTTCTCATCCTCTTTGCTTATCAATCTATTCATTTACATATCGTCATCTGTCATGTCGCTGATCATTTTTCTGAACTTCTTCACTTTTGCAAAGAAGAAAATGGATGCTGATAAAGTAAGTGCTGATGTTATTGTCATTGCTTCATCATGCCATTTAACTTGATGCACAGCTGGAATAATGACTCCTAAATAAAAAAAGACCCCAACAGCCAACAAAACAATCGCAAATCGTTTGTAATCCGCCAATTTCCCCGACAAATCCTTCAACGTCTTTTCCAAGCTATCCCTGCTTTCTACTTTTCTATAACTCTACTTTAACATAAGCTTAGCTAACTTTTCTTTAGCAATTGATAGCATGTCAGGAAAATTATAGGATTTTTTTCGGACGAAAAATCCAACGTGGAAAATCCATTTAGATAACTTTGTTACTTAAATAATTGTTGAGCAATCACATAAAGCTGCTGCTACTCTCGCTTTTTGTAGCCAGGAAGCTATCGCCTTCTCATACTTTGATGCTGGGGCTCTTCCCTTTGTTTCACAGCATAGACTCTTAACCCATTAAATAAAACCCCCATGACTTCGTCACGGAGGTTAGCTAGTTTATCTTAAAGCCTGTTCCAAATCCTCCAGCAAATCCTCTATATCCTCAAGTCCAACGGAAATGCGGACAAGTCCATCGGTAATACCGAGCTCTGCTCTTCTTTCCTTCGGTATGGATGCATGTGTCATTTTTGCTGGAACAGATATTAAGCTTTCGACTGCGCCAAGGCTTTCTGCTAAAGTAAAATACTTCACTTGCTTGAGAAGCTTATCAGCATTTGCTTCACTGCCGACGTCAAAGCTGATCATGCCGCCGAAGCCAAGTGCTTGTTTTTTGCTGATTTCATGATTTGGATGTGATTTAAGCCCTGGATAATAAACCATTGATACAGCTGGGTGCTTTTCTAAAAAAGCAACAATCTCTTTTGCGCTTTTTTCGTGCTCCTCCATTCTGATTCCTAATGTCTTAATGCCGCGAATCAACAACCAAGAATCTTGTGGTCCAAGCACTCCTCCTGTTGAGTTTTGGATAAAATGCAGATCTTCGCCTAATTTTTCATTTTTTACGGCTACAAGCCCTGATACTACATCACTATGTCCGCCTAAATATTTTGTGGCACTATGCAGAACAACATCAGCACCAAGTGTTAATGGAGTCTGCCAATATGGTGTTGAGAATGTATTGTCCACAATCGTTAATAGGCCTAGTTCCTTCGCTGCAAAGGAAGCTGCTGTAATATCTGTGATTTTTAACAGAGGGTTTGTCGGCGTTTCAATATAAAGAGCAACTGTATTTTCTTGAACTGCTTCTTTAATATTGTCAATATTGCTTGTGTCTATAAAGGTTGCTTCGATTCCAAATTTATTTAACACCTTTGTTATAACACGGAATGTTCCTCCGTATACATCATCTGTTATTAAAAGGTGATCACCTTGTTTAAACAGCATGATAACAGCTGTAATGGCTGCCATTCCAGAGCTAAAGGCAAATCCTCTCGTGCCATGCTCTAAATCCTTTATAAGCTCTTCTAGCGCGTGACGAGTAGGGTTTCCTGTTCGAGAATATTCAAAGCCTTGATGATTTCCAATTCCATCCTGTTTATAAGTACTAACCTGATATATTGGGACATTGACAGCACCTGTATGTGGGTCTCCTGGTATTCCTCCATGGATAAGTCTTGTTTTACGTTTCATTTATATTCCTCCTTCAAAGATCTTCTTGCTAATATACCTGTCGCTGCTGTCTGGAAACACAACGACAATATTTGTTCCTGGCGTAGCAGCCTCTGCCTCCAATAAGGCAGCATGCAAGGCTGCCCCTGAGGAACTGCCAACTAGCAACCCTTCTTTTTTAGCCGCATCCTTTACCTTTTGAAAGGCATCAGCATCACTTACTGTATGAATTGCATCAAAATAAGAAGTGTCCATATAGGTGGGCAGAAATTCCATTCCAATGCCTTCTGTTTTATGTGACCCAGCAATTCCGCCATTCAGGATAGATCCTTCTGGCTCTACGATAACTGTTTTTATTGTGCTTTTTTGGTCTTTTAAGTATCTGGCTGTTCCCATAAAGGTACCACCAGTACCAGCACCAGCAACAAAGATATCTATATCTCCATCAAGCTGCTCCCAAATTTCCGGTCCTAGTGTTTTATAATAAGTATCTGGATTTGCTGGATTTTCAAATTGACCTGGCAGGAACGAGCCTGGAATGCTTTTTTGCAGCTCTTTTGCCTTTGCAATCGCCCCAGCCATGCCCATATGTGTTGGCGTATGGATAATTTCCGCACCTAAAGCCTTCATAATTTGCTGTTTCTCGATGCTGAACTTTTCCGGCACACACACAATTACGTTTATATCTTGATTTAATGCAGCAAGAGCTAAACCTATTCCTGTGTTTCCTGCAGTTGGTTCAATGATTGTTCCACCTTTTGTCAGCTTTCCACTCTCAATGGCATCCTTGACTAATTCAAGCCCAAGTCTGTCTTTAATGCTTCCGCCTGGGTTATAAAACTCTAGCTTCGCAAATATACGAACATGATTCGGCAAAGGAAAATGGGTTATCTCAACCATTGGCGTATTGCCAATAAGTTGATGTACATTGTTGTGAACTCTCATCAATCATTTCCCTCCTTCTATATATCATTGCCTGTTTTGCACTTAATTTCGTTTGCAAAATATACCGATTGCTCTATTACTTATATCCCCATTTGAATAGTCAGAATTAATCGGTAAAAAAGGGGGGAAGTCTTTAACAAGTCTTCCCGCTCCTGTTTACTTCATTTTCTTTACAATTCCAACTACTAAGTTTGCTGAATGCACTGCTGCCTTCTCCAAGTATTGATCAAAGGACAGATGCGACTCTTTACCGGCAATATCAGACAGGGAACGGATAATCACAAATGGTATTTCATGCTTATATGCAACCTGTGCTATTGCAGCTGCTTCCATTTCAACTGCTTGAAGCCCAGTAAATTTTGATTTAATAAAGTCAGCCCTCTCAGGATCGTTAATAAAGGAATCTCCTGTTGTGATAAGGCCTCTCACAACTGCATATTCGCCAACTTCCTTGGCACTTTCCTCGGCTATTTGAATTAAACTATTGTATGCTGCAAAGCTTGCAGGCATTTGTGGCACTTGACCATATTCATAGCCGAATATAGTTGCATCTACATCATGATGTCTAACTTCACTAGAGATTACAACATCTCCAACATTCAAGTCAGGATTTAATCCACCTGCTGAACCTGTATTAATAAGATAATCCGGTTTATAGGCCTGCATTAGGATTGTTGTGCTCATTGCAGCATTAACCTTGCCGATGCCTGAACGAAGCAGGACTACTTCCTTGCCAGCCAAATTTCCTTCAATAAACTGAAAACCAGCGATTGTCTGCTCCTTTTTATTTTCCATCTGTTCTCTTAGTATAGAAACTTCTTCTTCCATTGCTCCGATGATTGCTATTTTCAATGTATTTCCCTCTTTCTTACTGCACTTTTATTCCTTCCATGATCCAGACAAACTCATTTAAGCGAGTAAATGTGGCAGTGAAGCCATTTTCCTCTAACATCCCCTTAAGCTTCGGGATGGTGGAATAGTATTCACGTGCTAAGTCTGCTGCAAGGTTATTAAATCCGCTTTGTGAAGCGGCTGCTTTTGCTTTTTCATATTCTTCTTCGGAACGAAACATTGTATCCGCAAAAACTATTTTACCAGATGACGACAGTAAATTACTATAAAGAGTAATGGCTTCTGCTTTTTCTTTATCTGTTAAATGATGAAAAGCATACGTACTGACAAAAACATCTGGTTTTTTCTCTATAGTAAAGGAAAGAAAGTCACCGTCCTTCACAACTGCTTTCCCTTTTAGCTTTTCGTCCGCTAATTTTCGCATAGCCGGGGAAGGTTCTATTCCTGTGACAGACAAGCCTAGCTCTAACAGCTTTACAGTAAGATTACCTGTTCCTGGTCCAAATTCAACAACTTCGCCGAAGGCTTTATTTGCAACACTTTCTAATATTTGGTCATAGCCGTGAAACACTTCTTTGTACTCGATATCTTTTGTTAAGCTACTATCGTAAGTGTCCGCCCATTTTTCAAAGATTTCAATGAATTCCTTTCCCATTTCGCATTCCCCTTTCATAGCAAACAATTCCCATAAACATACTATGAATTGGACGAGAGTCATGTTCATCATTTACTAAAGACTCCACTCACTTTTCTGGTAAATTGCTTTTATCACCAGTCTCCTTGTTTTATACTATTTATGCTAAAATACATACAGATATCCCTAGAAAGGAAGTAACCTATGAATTTTCAGCTTGATATTATCCAAGACAAAGTAGAATTTTTTGAAGGAGAAAGCCTAAAAACGATTGAAAAAAGAATTTCTGAGCAAATTGAAATAAACAAAGGTATTTTGCTTTCCGTGCATTCTGTAAATCATCAAACAACACTTCAAGAAAACGGCAGACCGTACCACACAGTTATGGTGCATTTTAAAATAAAAAAATAAGAACAAAATGATGGCGGCATATGAATATTCATATGCCGCTTCTATTGATTAACGGATATTTAAATCTTTAATTTCTTCTACCTTTGTTGGCTTCCAGCCGCTGCCGTCTACCCATTCAATATATACTCGATATTTTTGGCTTTTATCTTTTGTGGATACAGTGCCAATCGATTTATTAGGGTCGTGATTGTTGTTACCTAAAAACCAGACAGTCATATTACTTTCATCAATTCCTGTTCCATATGCCAATGCTTTAACCTGCTCATTCCAATCAACGCCTTCTGAGTAGGTAGCAGTATGTTCACCAGTTTGTGCTGTGCCAACAGACTCCCATGAAGAATTTTCGATTGTTTTAATAACGTTCGAATCACTGCCTCCATCTGTGATGACTTCATCTCCGTCTTTTTGCTCTGTAGAATCTTCATCTGCGTCGTCCGTATTGGAAGCTTTGTCATCGTCTGTTTGGGCAGCAGCATCCCCACTCGCAGCAGTCTCTTCCGTTTTAGCTGCGTTTGTGTTACTTTGCTTTTCTGCATTGTTGTCATCTTTTGTCTTGAAAATAGAATATGAGACAAAAACAATTAATGCTATGACAAGAATGATCAAGCCATTAAGAATAATATTCGTCTTTTTCCTCTTTGATCGATTTTCCGATCTGCTTCGAACATTATTGTTAGTGTCTGTGCTCAAAACTGTTTCTCCTCCCTATATCCAAACATTTGTATTATGTTTCTTTATTATCACCATTTTTTTAGCCAATTAAGGCTGTACATATTCTATCATGACTTTTGCTGAGTGAAAAGGAAAATGGGTATTTTACTACTCCTGCTTGTTCTCATTATGATCATGCTCATATACCATTTTAACCATATCTGCAAACAGCGGATTGACTCCTCCTTCGTCAGCAAATACTTCAAGATTAACGGCAACAAGGGCATACTTGGGATTGTCATACGGAAAATAACCTGCAAACCATTTATTGTGAAGCTGCTCTTTTCCTTTGTATATGCCAGTTTCTGCGGTTCCGGATTTCCCAGCCACTTCATAAGGCAAGTCCTGAAACCATCTGCCAGTGCCTTCTTTATTCTCGACAACTTCTCTTAAAAGCTTTTGAAGCCGCTCTGCTGTATATGGTTTAATCGTGTCCCCAAGCAGTTTTTTTTGATCAAATGTAAGCAATGTGCTGCCATTTTTATATTCTATTTCAGATGCAACTCTAACTGCCTGCTTTTCCCCGCCTCTGGCAATTGTCGCCATCATGTTCGCAACAGCGAGAGGGGTAACTCTCACTTCGTTTTGACCGATGCCTGTCAATGCAACATAATTTTTATCCTTTCTTGCTTCCTCTGACAAAAACACTCGGCCCTTTTCCTCATCCTGTAATTGCTTGAAATCGCTCGAATGAAAAATAGATCCTTGCCAGCCAACGGAAGCCGTTAAAGATAGCTTGTTGGCATAATCCTCTAGCATATGCTCATCGATGTTTTGCAGATCCTTTGCAATCGTCGCAAATGTATTATTACAGCTGACAGCAAAGCTATCTGTAAAGTTAAGCATGCCATGCTGATAAACTGGATCAGGATCTCCATTTATCTTTTGACTGCAGTTGTAAACAGCATCCTTATTATCCAATTTATTATCAATTGCCGCTGCAGCAACAACAGTCTTAAATACAGAGCCGACTATTTGCTGTTTTAGCATAAAGTTATTAATTCCTTCTGTTTCATAAGGACTGCTTGAGTTTATATTTGGACGTGATACCATGGCAGCGACAGTATTTGTCTCCATATCTAAAAGCACGAGTCCGCCCTTTTTAATTCCATGCTTGTCCGCCAATTGCTCTGCATTTTCTTGCAGCTCTTTATCTATGGTTGTTTTAATATTCACTGGATAAAAAGGATTTCCCGGCTCCACATATTTTACATTTACGCCGAATAAAGGACCGCCTGTTGCATCAACATGATAGACAAGCTTAGATTCTCCATCTGGAAGGAGAAATTCATCAAAGCTTTTTTCTAATCCAGTCAGACCCATTAATGTATCGTAGGACAGCTTTTTATCAGGATATCGGGCGGCAAGCTGTTCTTCATTTTGTCCTGTTATCCCTAAGAGCTGCTCTGCTAAATCATTTTGGACCCTGTATTTTTTATTTACGGCAAACACACCAGGAATTTTAAGACTATTAATATTCGTCATTTGTTCTGAAGACAATTCAACAGGCTTGCTTCCCCCAAGGACAACCGGCTCTTTTGCATCTGCAATTGTTTTCGTTAAAGTATATTCTGTTGTGCCAATAATATCCGCAATTTTTTTGCTATCCCATTCCATGTTTTTTAAGAACGGAAATAGAATCAGAACTGTTTTTGTTTGTTGTGTAAGCGACTCCCCATCTCTGTCTAAAAAACCGCCTCTGCCGTTATCCAACACCATTTCTTGTGATCGTTGCTTGACACTTGCTTCAACTAGGTTAATATTATGCTTTGTAAAATGTTCTGTTTCGATAAGCTGGATTTGAACTAGCCTTGCCAGCAGTACGGCAAGCATGCATATAAAAAACACTCCGATAAAAATTGCCCTGTTTCTCCACATAAATAAACACCTCATCAAAAGTGTTGACGAGGTGTTAGAATTTCAAACAAAATGTTTGAATTTGTTATTTAATTGTAACGATTTCTACGTTCATTTCTCCGCCTGGTGTTTGTACAACCACTTTATCGCCGACCTTTTTGCCAATAAGGCTCTTTGCAATCGGTGAATCATTGGAGATTTTGCCTTCAAACGGGTCTGCTTCAGCACTACCAACGATAGTGTAAGTTTCTTCGTCGCCATCTGGAAGCTCGATGAAAGTAACAGAGCTGCCTAGTGAAACAGTGTCACGGTCAAGCTCATCCTCAGAAATGATTTTTGCATTGCGAATCATGTTTTCAAGCGTTGTGATGCGCCCTTCGACAAAAGCTTGTTCTTCCTTCGCTGAATCATACTCTGAATTCTCTGATAAGTCTCCAAAGCTACGAGCTATTTTTATACGTTCAACTACTTCTTTACGTTTTACCGTCTTTAATTGTTCAAGTTCTTGTTCTAACTTCTCTTTACCAGCCAATGTCATTGGAAATTCTTTTTCGATAGCCAAAAATGTTCACTCCTTAAAGTATCCAGCACAATCTATATAAGTTGATTGTTGGTTTTTATGATATGTATTAAATATTGCAGATGGTAAACTCAAGCTTAATTACTAATAGGATGAGTTTAATACGTAATCCGAAAAAAAGAAAGCATTTTCTTTCAGAAAAAGAATAATTATTCCCTAAAATGAATTATTTTAGGGAAATAATTCTTTTGAAAATCCTATTACAAAAGGGTTTAAAAGGTTATATCCAAGTTTTTGAATACAAGCTGCTTTTTATTCCTTTTTTTCCAGTTTATTCTTTGAATTTATAACAAAGACTTCTGTTCAAGGATTGTCTGTATTTTCGTTACCATTAAATCAATAGCAACATGATTTTGCCCGCCTTCAGGGATGATGATATCTGCATAGCGTTTTGTCGGTTCAATGAATTGATTATGCATTGGTCTGACAACATTAACATATTGGTCAATAACAGAGTCCATTGTTCTGCCTCTGTCTTGAATATCTCTTACTAGTCTTCTAATAATACGTAAATCAGCATCTGTATCAACGTACAGCTTCATATCCATTAAATTACGTAGTCTTTCATCCTCTAGGATCAAAATACCTTCGACAATAATAACATCTCTTGGTTCGACAAGAATCGTCTCATCTGATCTGGTATGCATTGCATAATTATAGACAGGCTTTTCGATTTTTTCATATTGAAGCAATGTTTGAATATGTTCAATCAATAAGTCTGTATCAAATGCAAGCGGGTGGTCATAGTTTGTTTCTAGTCTTTCTTCGAATGGAAGATGTGATTGATCCTTATAATAATAATCCTGTTCTATCATCAGGATGGAATGTCCTTGAAAATGCTCAAATATAGCCTTGGTCACGCTTGTTTTTCCTGATCCGGAGCCACCTGCGACACCAATTACAACTGGTTTGCGCTGCATGCTTTAGAGCTCCTTTCTCATCATGTTATTTGGAAATACAGGGTGATCCACTTTAAATTTAACAATTTGCAGCGGATGGCGAGCTGCTTCAAGCACATTGCCTTTTTCATCCCATATTGTCTCAACAACTGTCGTAAAATTAGATATTTCTGGACCGAAGAACTCCACTTCCTGTCCTGGTTTAAAGAAGTTACGCTGCTGAAGCGTCACTATCTGTTCTTCCTTATCATAGTCAAGGACAAGACCGGCGAAATCAAAGCTTGTCTTTTTGCTATGATTACCAAACATTTGCTCTTTATACCCTGGCTGTCCTTCAAAGAAGGCTGGAGCTGTCTCTCTGTTTGCACATTTATCAAGTTCCTTCAGCCATTCTGGGTCAATCACGAAATTATCTGGGTCTGCACAGTATGCATCAATTACTTTACGGTACACGCTGACAACAGTTGCCACGTAATGAATGGATTTCATACGTCCTTCAACCTTCAAGCTGTCAATGCCTATTTCAATCATACGAGGAATCGATTCAATCAGCTTTAAATCTTTCGGACTCATAGCAAATGGTGAGTCTTCTTCAGAGAAAAGCGGGTTTTCTTGTTCGCCCTCAAGTCTGTATAAATCATAATCCCAGCGGCATGATTGGCAGCAACCACCTCTGTTAGAATCCCTTGCAGTCATATGGTTGCTTAATGTACATCTTCCAGAATAAGCGATACACATTGCGCCATGTATAAATGTCTCAATTTCAATATCAACTTTTTCTTTCATTTCTTGAATTTCTTCAGCACTAGTTTCACGGGCAAGCACAACTCGTTCTAAACCTTCCTCTTTCCAATACTGTACTGCTTTCCAGTTAGAAAGAGATTGCTGTGTGCTTAAGTGTACCTCTATTTCAGGTGCAACTCTGCGGCATGTTTCAATAATCAATGGATCAGCCACGATAATGCCATGAATTCCTGCTTCCTTTAGACCAAGCAGGTAATCTTCAAGTCCATCGATATTTTCATTATGAGCAAAAATATTTGTTGTTACATAAATTTTTGCATTATAGCCCTTTGCAAATTCCACTCCCTCTTTCATTTCTTCAAAAGTGAAATTTCCAGCGTTTGAGCGGAGTCCGTATTCCTGTCCCCCGATAAAAACCGCATCAGCACCATAAGCAACAGCTATCTTCAGCTTTTCAAGATTACCTGCAGGCGCTAAAAGCTCCGGTTTTTTGACAATGATTCTTTTACCGTCTCGTATTTCAGAGATAGGTGTTTTCACTGCTGTCATCGTCTAAACTCCTCCTAATAGTTAATACACTGTTTCCTTAAAGAAAAATCCTGTGTCCAATTGTCTGTTTGCCGGCTGTATTTGTTCAATTTCCGCTAAAAGGCTGTCCTTCTCTTCCTCATATTGGTCCGGGGCATTTATATACATCATGATTGCACGATGATAAATGCTTGTCACCTTTTGAATATAAGCAGAATCTTTTAAAATTCCATCAATCTTGAAGGAGTCGATTCCTGCATCCATTAATTCCTGAAGCTCATCCACGATACAAATATCATTAGGACTCATAATATGTGTTCCATTTTCGTCTTCAAAAATAGGATATTTGTTTTCTCTTTCTTTATCATGAAGGAAATAATCTTTATCGCGCTGTCTATCAGCCATTTCTTCGTCTTTGCCTTGATGTTGGAAGTAATGTCCTAACAAAGTTCTTTTTGATTGGAACATCGTTGTCATTCCATGCACCTGCACTTCTATTTCAACTTCTGCATTTTCCTTCATTTCAATGATAGCATCCATGCTTAATTCCCTTGCTAGCACTGCACGCTTAGCGCCTTTTCTGCCCCAGTAATTACATGTATACCAGTTAGTTCCAGTAGTTTCCGTATTCCAATGCAATTTCATGTCAGGAGCAACTTCACGAGCCACCATAAGCACAGCCGGGTCGCCAAATATAATAGCGTCTGCCTTTACATCCTTTAAGAATGTAATATAGTCATAAAGCCCATCAATCTTGTCATTGTGAAAAACGCCGTTGATTGCCACATAAACCTTTTTATCCTTTGAGTGTGCAAGCTCAACCGCTTTTTTTACATCATCGCGCTTAAATTCTCCTGCTAAACGCAATCCAAATTTCTGTTCACCGACCACAAAGGCATCTGCTCCGCAATTGATCAGTGGGATAATGTCTTCAACTGTAATTGGTGTAACAAGCAATTCAGGTTTTTTCATCTTTTATCCCCTCTTTTTACTAATCGCTAATCCGTCACCAACAGGCATTATTGCTGTATGGTAATCTGGATGTTCCATTAGCCAAATATTAAATTCTTTTATCTTTCGGATAAGCTGTCTTAAATTCCGACTCTCAATTTTCTCTTCGGCAACAAGCCCATGGAATAATATATTATCCGTAAATATTACACCGTTAGGAGAAAGCATTTTCGAATATATATCAAAGAACTTCCGATATTGGCTTTTGGCAGCGTCAATAAATAATACATCAAAAGGGCCATGCTCTCTCACTAGATGCTCTACTTCTAATGCATCACCTTTTATTAAGAAAACTTGTGAGCTCATGTTCATTGTTTCTACATTTGCTAATGCCTTATTGTGACGTTGCTCATCCCGCTCAACCGACACTACCTTGCATTCAGGCAAAGCTTCAGCCATCCGCAGTGCAGAGTAGCCAATTGCTGTCCCAATTTCAAGGATTTTTTTCGGTTGGTGCATCCTTAGCAGCTGAAGCAATGTTTCTATTCCCACTAGCTCCATAATCGGCACATCATGCTCAACTGCATACTGTTCAATCTCTTTAAAGGCTTCACTTCTATCTGGAATTAAATTCTCGATATATTTCAGCACTTGCTCTTCATTCTGCAACAGAATTCACCTCTATTTACATTTGCCAGACGATAATTAATGATTTTTTGTTTACCTGTTATTCGGGGGAAAGTTCCCCCTCCACCTGAAAAATGTTAGCTTCTTTTATAAAGAACCTAACTTTTGTATATATGCCAAATTAGTTATTGCCATAATAAGTACCTGTTCAAAAACACTTGTACTATTTTAACATAAAACGCGGGGGAAAGCTAATTAATACTGCTTCCCCCACCGCTTTATTTATTGGTAATATATTTAGCCTTTAATGAATTATGTTCTTCTAAAGTACTAGAAAAATAAACAGTGCCATCGCCAGCTGCCAAGAAATACAGATAATCTGTTTTTGCAGGGTGAAGAGCAGCCTCCATTGACATAGTTCCAGCATTAGAAATCGGACCTGGTGTAAGTCCCTTATTCTTGTACGTATTGTACGGTGAATCCACTTCTAAATCCTTATATGTGACTCTTTCCTTATGCTTTCCTTGTGAGTAGAGCACAGTCGGATCTGTTTGCAGTGGCATATCTTCCTTGATGCGGTTATAAAATACACTTGCAATCTTATCTCGATCAGCCTTTTCTGTTGCTTCTTCCTCAATAAGTGAGGACATCGTCAGAAATTGGTGTACGGTTAAATCTTCCCGTTCGATATCCTGTCTGTACTTATCGACAACACTTTGGGTTTTGTCAAGCATCACAGATACAATTTCTTCAAGGCTTGGAGATTTTTTATAAAAGGCATATGTCGCAGGGAAAAGATACCCTTCTAATGGATATTTAATATCCTTCGCCCATACCTCTGTCGTAAGAATCGTTGGGTACTTGTCCATCAATGACTGAATAAATTTTTCATCATTAAGACTTTTAAACACTTTATCTTTCGGTTGTTTTGTTTTGTCCGCTATGACGGCAGCAATTTCATCAAGCTGTCTGCCTTCAGGTATCGTCATCGAGAAAATTGGCTCTTGCATAATTTTACCTGTCTTTAGGCTGTCAATGATTTCTTGTATTGTCATGGAAGGATTCATATGATATTCTCCTGCCATAAATTCGGACTCATTTTTAAACTTCACATAATATTTAAACACCCTGGCATTTTTGACAAGCCCGTTGTCCTGTAATGTCTGAGCGATATACGTTACACTGGAGCCAATAGGTATATCGACAACTATTTCTTTTTTGCTGTCCGCATCGACAGGCTTCAAACTCGACTTAATGTAAAAATAGCTTGTAAGTGATACTGCAACTATTAAAACCGCCAGTACAAGGATGGTCATGCCGACAATTTTTCTTATTGTTTTTGCTTCATTTCGCCTTTCAGCGATTTTTTCAAAAAACATATTCTTCTTATCTTTTCTATCATTATTCCCCTCTGTTGTTGACAATTTTTTTCCCTCCTAAAATCCGGGTATGTATTATCTATCTACACCATTTCTCGACTAATTATACTATATTCTAACAAAGAAAGTGCAAAAAATAGCGAAACGCGGCATTTTTGTTATTCAAGAATAGTGTATGGCAATAACACTCCGCTCATTAAATTCTAAACAGGAAGGATAAATTTGTAACAACGGAGCTTAGCTTAGCTGTGCAAGCAGAATATGACTTAAAATGTTGTTTGTTCCGATACATGCTCGTCCTCACACTTTTTTTAGGGAGGTATGGATCCTGCAGGGTATAAATCATCTCTATCCCCCTAAAAATCGGGTGCCTCCGCTCCCTTCCTCTAAGTTTTAGAATTATTGTTTTTTAGCCACAAAAACGGATTAATAGTTCAGTTATCACCAATTACTCTATTTTTAAAGGATAAAACAAAGGGGACAGCGAATAGCTGTCCCCTAACGTTTTTCTTATTCTTCTTCCTCTTCTTTAGCAAGGAAAGTGTTAAGCATTTCCTCTACTAAATCCCACTCTTCATCTGTTTCGATTGGTGAAAGCTCACCATCGCCAGTTTCTTCGTTTGGAATGAAAGATGATGCATGAATATCGATTTCGTCATCTTCACTGTCATCTTCACCAATTGGGTAATAAAGGACATATGATTTACCGAATTCATCTGATTCAAATGTGAACAAAATTTCGCATAATTGTTCGTTTCCTTGCTCGTCTACTACTGTAATTGTATTTGTTTCTCCGTGTTCCATTATTTCCACCTCATCATTTCTGGCTATCCATATAGCCTTGTAATATCATAGATGCTGCCATCTTATCAATTACTTTTTTCCTTTTTTTTCTGCTTACATCTGCTTCAAGCAGCACTCTTTCAGCAGCCATCGTTGTCAGCCGCTCATCCCAAAACACAACTGGAAGACCGAATCTTTCCTCAAGGAGCTTACCGTAATGCTGGCTCGCTTCTCCGCGAAAGCCAATACTGCCATTCATGTTTTTTGGGAGGCCAACCACTATTTTACTTACATCATGCTCAACAATCAATACTCCTAAACGGTCTAATCCGAATTCTTCTTTCTCTTCGTCGATTTTTACCGTTTCAATGCCTTGGGCTGTCCAGCCCAAGGCATCACTAATGGCAACGCCTACCGTTTTTGAGCCTACATCCAAGCCCATTGTCCGCATTTTTGTTAATCCTCTCGTTGCTGTTTTAAATAGAACTTGACAAGCTCTTCTATGATCTCATCTCGCTCTAGTTTGCGCATAATATTTCGTGCATCCATATGGCGCGGTATATATGCAGGGTCTCCTGAAAGTAGATAGCCGACAATTTGGTTAATTGGGTTATAGCCTTTTTCTTGAAGAGCATCATACACTTGGTTTAATACTTCTTTTACGTCATGTTCATATGGTTCTTCAGGAAAATTGAATCTCATTGTTTTGTCAAATGAGCTCATATACAACACCTCTATTTTCAGACAGATTCTGTTAATTGATACCTACATTTTACACTACTTGCCCACATTATCAAATGGATTTGATATATTCTTCGACATGATTTAATGCTTCTTGCAATTTGGATGGGTCTTTACCGCCAGCTTGAGCCATATCTGGACGGCCTCCACCGCCTCCACCACAGCGAGTTGCCACTTCTTTGATGATTTTACCAGCATGATAGCCTTTATCCATCAAGTCTTTTGTAACTGCTGCTATTAAGTTGACTTTATCATCATTTGCACTACCAAGAACAATGATGCCAGACTCTAGCTTTTGCTTTAAGTCATCTGCCATTGTGCGCAGGTTGTTCATGTCAACACCTTTAATATTTGCTGTAAGTACGTTGATGCCATCAACATCCTTTACTTGATCAACTAAATTGCCTGCTTCAATATTGCTTAGTTTCGCAGCAAGAGATTCGTTTTCACGCTGCAACTGTTTTAATTCTGCTTGAATCGTATCAATTCTTGTTCCCACATCTTTTGGATTCGTTTTAAGCTTGCCTGCTGCATCTTTAAGAATATTAAGCTGCTCAGTCAGCTGCTGATATGCTGCTTGTCCTGTAACTGCTTCAATCCTTCTTGTGCCTGCACCAATACCAGCTTCTGTAACAATCTTAAATAGGCCGATTGTAGAAGTATTATCAACATGGATACCACCGCAAAGCTCAAGGCTGTAATCGCCCACTTGAACAACACGAACAATTTTCCCATACTTTTCGCCAAACAATGCCATCGCACCCATTGCTTTCGCTTCTTCGATACCTTTATAGTCGATTTGAACAGGAATGCTGTCCCAAATTTTTTCATTGACGATTTTTTCAATTTTCTCCAGCTCTTCTGCTGTAATTTGACCGAAATGTGAGAAGTCAAAACGTAAACGATCTGTCTGAACAAGAGAACCAGCTTGGTTAACATGCGTTCCAAGTACATCCTTCAGTGCTTGGTGAAGCAAATGTGTTGCCGTATGGTTTTTAATTATTTTCGAACGGTTGCTTCTGTCAACAGCAGCTTCCACTTGATCATTAACTGTTACCACACCTGATTGAACAACACCTCGATGTAGGTTTTGCCCGTTTGGCGCTTTTTGTACATCTTGAACTAAGATTAAAACTGAATCAGATGAAACTGTTCCTGCATCTGCGATTTGACCGCCGCTTTCTGCATAAAAAGGTGTCTTGTCCAAAATAAACTGGATTTCCTGACCTTCTTCTGCTTTCTCTACGATTTCACCGTCAACTAAAAGCGCAGCAACAGTTGCTGTTGTAGACAATGATTGGTAGCCGACAAATTCACTTTCCACTTTTATTTCACCAAGAACACTTGATTGAACTTGCATGCTTCCAACATCTTGGCGTGCTTTGCGAGCTCTTTCACGCTGGCTTTCCATTTCCTTCTCAAAGCCTTCATGGTCAATTTTCATCCCTTGCTCGTCTGCATATTCCTCCGTTAATTCAACTGGGAAGCCATAAGTGTCATATAGGCGGAATACGTCTTCACCTGAAATAATTAGATTTCCTGACGCTTTTTCCTTTTCCATTACCTCACCAAGAATTGACAAGCCTTCGTTTAGCGTTTCATGGAAACGTTCTTCCTCACTCTTCATGACTTTTTGAATAAATTCTGATTTTTCTTTAACTGTTGGGTAATAATCAAACATGATTTCTCCCACAACAGGAACAAGCTCAAACATAAACGGACGGTTAATATTGATTTTTTTTGCATAACGAACAGCTCTGCGCAGCAAACGTCTTAGAACATATCCTCTTCCTTCATTGGATGGTAATGCCCCGTCACCTACCGCAAATGCTACTGTACGAATATGGTCAGCGATTACTTTGAACGCTTCATCTGTATCCTTAGCTGCACCATATTTCACGTCAGCAATTTGTTCTGTTGCTGCAATAATTGGCGTGAACAGGTCTGTGTCAAAATTAGTAGGAACATTTTGCACAACAGAAGCCATACGCTCAAGTCCCATTCCTGTATCAATGTTTTTCTTCGGAAGCGGAGTGTATGTGCCGTCTGGATTATGGTTGAATTCAGAGAATACAAGGTTCCATACTTCTAAGTAACGGTCATTTTCGCCGCCTGGGTATAATTCAGGATCGTTTAAATCATTGCCGTATTCTGGTCCGCGATCATAGAAAATCTCTGTGTTTGGTCCACTTGGTCCTTCACCGATATCCCAGAAGTTCCCTTCAAGACGAATAATGCGGCTTTCTGGAATTCCAATTTTGTCACGCCATAATACGTAAGCCTCTTCATCCTCTGGGTGAACGGTAACAGATAGTTTCTCTTTATCAAAACCAATCCATTTTTCGTCCGTCAAAAACTCCCAAGCCCAGTCAATAGCTTCCTCTTTGAAATAATCTCCAATGGAGAAGTTACCTAGCATTTCAAAGAATGTTTGGTGTCTTGCTGTTTTTCCGACATTTTCAATATCGTTTGTACGAATTGATTTTTGTGCATTTGTAATTCTTGGATTTTCCGGAATAACACGACCGTCAAAATATTTCTTCAATGTTGCAACACCGCTGTTAATCCAAAGCAAAGATGGATCCTCATGGGGAACTAATGATGCACTTGGCTCAACATTATGGCCTTTTTCCTGGAAAAAATCGAGAAACTTTCTTCTGATTTCTGCTCCTGTTAATACTTTCATGATTAGGTTTTGCCTCCTTCTATGTATGACCTCTCAAATATGGGAGAAGTAAGTTTTTCAGCATAAAAAAAACTCCCATCCCTGGACAGGGACGAAAGTATGCTCGTGGTACCACCCTGATTTATGGCAGCATAATGCCGCCATTTCTCAATATCCTTAACGCGGATGAACGGCAGGTATTAGCTGCATTCAAGAACTAGCTTTCAATTATCCTTCACTTGGATTCCTCTCAGCCATGGGAATTCCTCTCTGCAGCATTTGCCTAAAGTGGGCTATAATCTACTTGATTCTATCGTCATTTTACCAATATGTTCTTCTCTCGAATTATACTGATTTTTCGTTGCTATTGTCAACATGCATTCACTTCAAAGCGTCTAGTTTATTGCTTTTGCCAAAATGAACACGCAAGTGAATGATTGCTACTTTCAAAATAGACAAAAGGGGAACAGCTATGACCATTCCGACTATTCCTCCAACCTCTCCGCCAAGCAATAAAGCAAACATAATAAAAAGAGGATGCATATGCAGGCTTTTCCCAACAATGAAGGGCGATAGAACATTTCCTTCTAAAAACTGGAGCACAACAATGATAATAATGACAATAAGGAGCATTTTCACAGACATTGTACTGGCAATAATCACTGCAGGAACGGCTCCAATGATTGGTCCAAAGTACGGGATAACATTTGTAATACCAATGACGATTCCTAACACAAGTGGATATTTCATGCCAAAGAAATAAAAGGAGATAGACGATAAACCGCCAATGATTAAGCAAACGAGCAGCTGTCCCCTTATGTAGCTTCCTAATGAAAGGTTCACATCCTTCAAAAACAGAACACTGCTTTCCCGCCATTTGCTTGGAGTCAATTGCCATGCAGCCTTTTTTACTGCTTCAAAATCCTTCAGCATATAAAAAGTAATGAATGGAATCAGCATGAAAATAACAAAGGAATTTACAAAGTTCATTGCACCCTTTAAAAGCTTTGTCAGTAACCCATCCATTTTCACTTCAAACGATTCTATTCCATTATCAACTTTAGTCTGCATGTTATCTGGCCATGCTTTTGTTCTTTCTTGAATGAAATCAACCCAGCTTCTATACTGGTTGGCAAGCTCTGGAGCACTTTCTGTCAACTCTCTCATTTGAACAATGAAAATCGGAATACACTTGTAAAGACCGTACCCGACACCTCCAAAAAAGAGGATGTATATTAACGCTACCGCAAGACCGCGGTGCAGGCCTTTTTCATGGATTTTTTCAACAACTGGATGTAGCAAATACGTAATAAACGCACCAAGAATAAAGGGGAAAATCACCTTCATTACGAGCTGCACAATCGGAGTCCAAATAGGAGATAATTTAAAGAATATAAACAATACGATAAATAGTAATAGTGTAAAAGCTAACCGATAATACCATTTGACCCTTATTTCCATACAAAACCCCTCCACCCATAATTTGTGTGAAAAGGTGATTATTTATACGAAACAGAGGAGGCGAAATTACGCCCCCTCTGTTCATACATTATTATTTATCAGCTATATCTGCGATTATCTTCCTCAAACAAATCATCTAAGGAGCTAAGGCTTCCATCCTCTTCCACTTGATGTGTATGAATGATACCTTTAACTAATGAAAGCTCAATAAAACAGCTCCAGCAATAATACTGGCTGATTCCAATTTTTCCGATATCTTTGCTTTGGCAATTAGGACAGATTAACATCTGAAAACACCTCAAAAATTTAAGTTTACGACATCATCTCTATACGAACGGAAGATAATGTCACTGGTGTTTCCATTCTGTCCAACTTACACAATAAATAAACATCATTTTATTAAGATTTATAGGAGTCGGCTAATTTTTTACAAAAAAACAGATGTCATCCTTGGCCATTAAGGATGACATCTATAGGTTATGCTACAAAAACAGAACAATGTATAACAAACTTTTCCTCTATTGTTTCGTGTCTGTTTGCTCCATAAAATCATAAGGTGATATATTTTCCATGCCGATAAGCGGGTCAATTTCTGTAATTCGCTCACTGTAGAAAAGAGAAACCTCTGCATCTTCCTCACCTGTTGCTATATCCGTTGAAAAAATCTCTTTCAGTTTTTCCTGCAAGGAGGTCTGCCTGTTTAACTCATCATTGCGGCCAACGCCAATTTCCATAGCGTCCACTTCGCCAAGCAAAATCAAAAATTGTTTACTTCTTGTAATACCTGTATAGATTAGGTTTCTGCGCAGCATTCTATAGTAGCTTTTAACAATCGGCATTATTACAATCGGAAATTCACTTCCTTGTGACTTATGAACAGAACAGCAGTAAGCATGGGTTATTTGGTTCAAATCCTGCCTTGTGTACGTTGCTTCAATTCCATCAAAGGAGACGATAACCATGTCTTGTTTTTCGGTGTTTTCCTTCGCATAAAAAATCGAGACGATTTCTCCCATGTCCCCATTATAAACATTGTTTTCAGGCTGATTGACTAGCTGAAGCACTTTATCACCAATCCGGTATTTAACGTCTCCGAACTTTAGTTCCTTCCTTGTTCCGTCTGGATTGGGATTCAATATTTCCTGGAGGATCACATTTAGACGGTCAATTCCAGCTGGTCCTCTGTACATGGGAGCAAGAACTTGAATATCCATTGGCGCATAACCCTTATTCTTTGCATTAAGGACGACCTTTTCAATTGCTTGAGCTATTTGTCCTGAAGAACACTTAATAAAAGATCTGTCTTTTTGCTGCTGCATTAAATTAGCAGGAAGCCTGCCGCCTTTTATCTCATGAGCAAGTTCAATGATAGAGGAGCCCTCACTTTGTCTGTATATATCTGAAAGGCGAACTGTCGGAATGCAGGCAGATGCAAGCAAGTCCTTTAGAACTTGTCCCGGCCCTACTGACGGAAGCTGGTCCTCATCTCCAACAAGGATTAATTGTATATTAGAGGGCAATGCTTTAAACAGCTGAAAGGCGAGCCAAATGTCTACCATTGAGGTTTCATCAACAATGATTATCTTGCCATCAAGAGGATTTTCCTCATCCTTATCAAAGCCTCCACTGCCATTCCAGCCTAAAAGACGGTGAATCGTGACAGCAGGAAGACCTGTCGATTCTGCCATCCGTTTAGCAGCTCTTCCTGTCGGTGCTGCTAGGATAAATGGAAAAGGCTCCTCCTTTTTATACTCTTTCGGATCAAGACTGTAGCCATGCAGCTCACCGTAAAGCTCTACAATCCCTTTAATAACGGTTGTTTTCCCAGTCCCTGGTCCGCCAGTCAGCATAAGCATCGGCGACATGAGAGCAGTCTGAATTGCTTCTCTTTGCGAGGGAGCATATTGAACGCCAAGCCTGTCCTCTAAATTTCCTAAAGCAAGCAAAAATTCAGATTCCGGAAATTGGTCTTCATATTCCTTTTGCTCCATAATTCTTTTGATATGGCGAACAACGCCTTTTTCCGAATAATAGAGTGATGGCAGGAAAATTTTCTTGTCCTCGACAATGATTTTCTTTTCTTCCTCCAGCAGAACAATCTGATTGGCAATGGCGGAAAACTCAATCTGCTCTTGCTTATTTTCCTCTAAAAGATCCTTAACCCTGTTTAGCACATATTCTGCTTCCAGATAAACATGACCTTCCTGGCTGCTACCAAGCTCCAATACATATAAACAGCCTGCTTTGATTCTGTCAGGATGGCCCCCGACAAGCCCGATTTGTGACCCTAAATCATCTGCTCTGCCAAAACCAATCCCTTCCACATCCTCGACCAATTTATATGGATTAGACTGGATAATTTCCAGCGTATTGTCCTTATATGTCTGATAAATCTTCATGGAAAGCTGTGGCCCAAAACCATATTGGTTTAATGAAATCATCGCTTGCTCCAGCCCTTGGTTTTGCATAAGCGTATCATAAAGTGCTTTTGCCTTGTCCGGAGGAAGTTTTGGAACAGAGTCTAACAGGGATGGTTCATTTAAGATTTTTGCGATGGCATTTTCTCCTAAAGACTCTACAATATTTTCTGCTGTTTTTTGGCCGATTCCTTTAAACAGCTCACTCGACAAATAAGTAATAACGCCTTGTTTAGTCTGTGGCATCTCTTTACGGAAAGAGGAAACCTGGAACTGCAGTCCAAATCGAGGATGGTCTTTAAATTCACCAAAGAATGTGTATGTATCATTCTCATGCATCTTTGGCAAATACCCAGTGACAACCGCTTCCTTATCTTCATAATTATCATTTGTTTCATCCACCCTTATTCTCAGCACAGTATAAAGGTTTTCTTCATTATGAAAAATAGTAACAAGATGGCGTCCTTTCAAGTATTTGCCTTGTTCTGCGAACAGATCCAGTGAATTTTGCTCTTCCAATTAATCTCCCCCCTTTCCTTGAATCTTCCTTATTTTTTTACCCTCCGATGATTTGCTTACCCATTAGTGCAAGCTGGTGATCAGGCTGGATTTCTAATGCTTTATTAAACATCTCCAAGGCCTTTTCTTCCTGTTCCTTAAACCCGTATGCAACACCGAGATTGTAATAGGCATCAGCATGCTCTGGATCAAGCTCAATACAGCTTAAAAACTTTTCTGTCGCTTCGTCTAAATATTGACCTTGCGCAAGACATAAGCCAAGCTGGAACAAAGCCTCTGCATCTTCACCGTTCAATTCAACAGCACGCTGCAAAAATGGGATGGCAAGCACCGGTTTTTCCATCCCGATATGAACCATGCCAAGCATGAAATAATTATCGCTTGATTCAAGTCCTTTCGCTAATGCTTCCTCAAACATTGCTTTAGCTGACTCAAGTTCGTCTTGTTCAAAATAAACAGTTCCTGCACTATAGTAAGCAGCAGCCATTTCAGGATCTATTTCCATTGCTTTTTTGTAAAATGTTATCGCTCTATCTAAATCGCCTAATGCAGACAGCACATTGCCAAAATTCACATAGGATACAGCATTGCCCGGATCTTTCTCGATTTCTTCCATGAAGATTTTTGCTGCTTCTTCCCATTTACCCTCTTGCATATATTTAATACCTAATTGATTTGTCTCCACAATTAACACACTCCGTTTCTTCACTAAAAGTATAGCATATTTTGGCCCTATGGAAATCTTCCAATTCACCAGCCTCACTCTTTCTAAAAAAAAGAGAAACTAACTCAACGCACCACCTCTTAACGGAAGTGGGGCGTTATTTAGTTTCTCTGTTTCTTTAGCCTACATATGTCAACTGTTCGTTGTTACGGAACACTTTGTCAATTGTTCCACCGCCAAGGCATTCTTCTCCTTGGTAGAAGACAACAGCTTGTCCTGGAGTAACCGCACGAATTGGCTCGTGGAAGGTTACTTTCACTTTTGAACCTTCTAATATTTCGACTGTCACTTTATTATCTGGTTGGCGATAACGGAATTTAGCTGTACATTCAAATGTTTTTGAAGTTTCATCTGTTGAAACCCAGCTTACATTGTCAGCGATAATGCTGTCTGAATAAAGCATTTCGTGATGGAAGCCTTGGCCAACATATAATACATTTCTTGCTAAGTCCTTGCCAATAACAAACCATGGGTCACCGCTTCCACCGATACCTAATCCATGTCTTTGCCCGATTGTATAGTACATTAAACCATCATGTTTGCCGACAACCTTGCCATCGAATGTTTCCATATTGCCTTTTTGTGCAGGCAAATATCCACTTAAAAATTCTTTGAAGTTACGTTCGCCGATAAAGCAAATACCTGTACTGTCCTTTTTCGTTGCAGTTGCCAGGTTCGCTGCAGCAGCAAGCTCACGTACCTTTGACTTTTCCATACCGCCAATTGGGAACATGACCTTACTTAACTGTTCTTCTGTTAATTGGTTAAGAAAATAAGTTTGATCCTTATTATCGTCCTTACCTCTTAACATGCGAACTTTACCATCCTCGCGCACAACTTGTGCATAATGACCTGTAGCCAAATAGTCTGCGCCAAGATTCATGGCATGCTCTAAAAATGCCTTAAACTTAATTTCTTTATTGCACATTACATCAGGATTTGGTGTTCTGCCAGCCTTATATTCATCAAGGAAATAAGTGAAAACTTTATCCCAATACTGCTTTTCGAAGTTAACGGCATAATAAGGAATGCCCAACTGATTGCAGACACGAATAACATCTTCATAATCCTCTGTCGCTGTACAAACACCGAATTCGTCCGTATCGTCCCAGTTCTTCATAAATATTCCGATAACGTCATAGCCTTGCTCTTTAAGAAGCAATGCAGCAACAGAGGAATCAACTCCCCCTGACATGCCGACAACTACGCGTGTATCTTTTGGTGCTTTTTCCATTTCATTCCCCCCAGTATTTCTAAGTCCATCTATCTAAGAAGAGTACAGTTCAAATAAACGGATTTATTTGGCTGTCAACCTTTGCACGATTTTTGACAGCTCGCTTCCGACATGCTTGATCTGTTCTTCTGTATTGTATAACCCGAAGCTAAATCGAATAGAGTTTTTCGTCCTTTCCGAATTCTCCCCATACATGCTTACAAGCACATGAGAAGGATCGATGGAGCCTGCTGTACAAGCAGAACCGCTTGATGCGGCAATACCAGCCAAGTCAAGATTGACGAGCAAGGCCTCTACATTTGTTCCAGGAAAGCTTAAGTTTAAAACATGTGGCAGTGTATTTTCAACTAATCCGTTTTGCTGGAACTCAATTTTGTGTTCTTTCAAGGTTTGAACGAGTATATTTTTATATGCTTCGTACTTTTGCCTTTTTTCCAGTCTCTCAGAAATAGCAATCTCTGCTGCGAGCTGGAAGGCTGCTAATGCTGGAACATTTTCCGTTCCAGCTCTACGTTTTCTTTCCTGTTCACCGCCAAATAAACGAGGTGAAAGCTGAATGCCGTTCTCTAAATAGAGAAAGCCAATCCCTTTTGGCCCATTGATTTTGTGAGAGGAGACGGACAACAGATTAATATGCTGCTTCTTCACATCAATATCCTCTACACCGTATGCTTGGACAGCATCTGTATGGAAAAGCGCTTGATGATCTAATAGCAACTGCCCTATTTCTGTGATAGGCTGAACTGCTCCGACCTCATTGTTTCCATACATGATTGTTACAAGAATAGTATCGTCTCTTAATTCCCTTTTCAACACATCAAGATCAATAACACCAAATTCATTAACTGGTAGATATGTGACATCAAAGCCTTTCTTCTCCAGCTCCTGACAGGCAATTAGTACGGCATGATGCTCAATTTCAGTTGTAATAATATGCTTGCCCTTATGCTGGTAGCTGTCTGCTACACCGAATATGGCATGATTGTCTGCTTCAGTCCCACCGCTTGTAATAATAATTTCCGTTTCTTGTGCCCCGATGCTCGCAGCAAGACTGTTTCTCGCATTATCAATAATTTTTCGGGCTTGTCGTCCGAAAGTATGGATACTTGAAGGGTTACCATAAGCTTGCTGCATTACTTCATGCATTTTTTCAATAACTTTTGGATGCATCGGCGATGTTGCCGCATGATCCACATATATATGTTCCAACATCTTCACCTACTGAAATTTATTATTCTAAAAATCCAACTATCTTATAGTAATAGGATAGTCAAATACTTGCCAACTATTTGCTTTTAGCAACAACTTAAATATAGAACATGTAGGATTCAGAATCGCCTTCTTCTTTATGGTTCGCCAAATCCTCAATTGTAGTAGAATCAAGCACGTCCTTGACCGCATCACGGATTTTCATCCAAAGAGCTTTTTTGGCAGGCTCCTCATCCTCGATTCCTTCAACAGGGCTAATCGGGCCTTCTAATGTACGAATGATATCCCCAGCAGTGATGTTTTTGGGGTCATCGCCAAGCACATACCCTCCGTAAGCTCCTCTAATGCTGCGAACATAGCCTGCGTTGCGAAGCGGCGCGACAAGCTGCTCCAAATAATGTTCAGACAAATCATTTGTCTGGGCAATTGACTTCAAAGAAATTGGGCCTTCTCCATGCTTTTTTGCTAATTCCATCATAATTGTTAAGCCGTAACGGCCTTTTGTTGAGATTTTCATATATCTGCACTCCTATTATTCACAATTTTTTTATTTAATTGATGTGATTTTTGAACTTTCGCCAACAGCATATCTGTCCAGCTTTGGCATTGCGGGATACTAACTCCAGCTATTTTTCCAATGATAACGGCATAAACCACTGTGCCCCAAAAAACAGGTCCGCCCATCAGCCAGCCTGAAAAAAGTACAATTGCCTCCATAATAAATCTTGTCGTGGAAATACTCATCCCAAGCCTTTGTGATAAAACAAGCATAAGACTGTCCCTTGGACCAGCTCCGAGTTTAGCGGAAATATATAAGCCCATGCCATACGCCATAATGACTAAGCCTAGTAAAAACATCACACTTCTACCAAGTAATGCTTCTGGTGTCTTCATAAACGGCATAAGCAAAAACAAATCAATAAATAGCCCCACTAGCAGCATATTAAGAAATGCGCCGGCTTTCGGGATAGTTCTAGACAGAACAGCACTGACAAAAAGGACAAAAAAGCCGACTATTATCGTCCAGCTTCCGATCGTTAACCCAAGTTGGTAAAATAAGCCGATGTTTAGTACATCCCATGGTGCAGATCCTAAATCTGCTTTAATTAAAAGGACAATGCCAAATGACATGATAAGCAGGCCGACAATAAATATTACCGTTCGCCATGTGAGCTGTCTTGCATTCAATAAGGCACCCATATTATTATCCACCTTTACATATTTACGTTAATCCGCAGCAATTCGAACATTATGCATTATAACATATTTTTGTCTGTATGCCGCTTGCATCACAAGTTAGATACTTTCCATTATAATAATGTTATATCCTATCTATTCAATAGGATATCATATTTCTGCATTTTTTTTTGATAATACATGCCTTTATGTGAATTTCTTTTAAAATTATTTGTCCAGTATAGCAAATAGGCAGCCTCCAATTGTAAGCTGCCAACTGTATTATTTTATATCTCCATTCAGCCTCAAAACGCTTAATGTCATTATTTTTACCCCATTCACCAAGCTGTCCAGCTCAAATGACATATTAGGGTGATGCAGCCCTGGCTTAAGGTCTGTTCCTAGTCCAATCATTGTCGCTTGAAGATGCTCCATGCTTTTCGGGTAAAAATGAAAATCCTCTCCACCTGGTGTGACAGGCGGAGAAACTAACCCTTTTTCTCCAAGCACTTCTTTTATGCTTGCTGAAACTACATCTTCCATCATCGCATTATTACTTGCAGCAGGCATTTCTGACAGAAGCTCAAGCTCTACCTTTGCACCATTCGCTTCTCCTGCATGATAAATACTTCTCTTTAATTGATCGATAAGCTGATCCATTGCTTCATTCGTTTGCGCACGCACATCAATACCAAACTCTGCATAATCAGGGATAATATTAAAGCTTTTCCCTCCACCTTGAACAAACGTCATTTTCGCAGATGCAGGTATGATTGGATTTAGTGGAATAGAACGTATTGCCATATTGATGGCAGTAAGACTGTCAATAACATTTATCCCCAAATGATAACGTGCAGCATGTGCCTGCAACCCGTAAATCCGCCCTTTAAATGAAGCAGCTGCTCCATGATAAATGGCAGGTGATGCTTCATTAAACCTCATTTCTTGAATTGGTCGCAGATGAAGTCCCAGTAAATAATCAACATCATCCAAAAGGTTTTTATGTACGAATGAAAGTGCTCCAGCTCCTTTTTCCTCTGCCGGCTGGAAGAAGCTTTTAATCATTCCCTTTGGCTCAACGCCTAATTCCTTTAAGCACTTAAGGGTAAAAAGCACGATTGTCATATGTGCATCATGTCCGCAGGAATGGTTCGCTTTCCATGTACCGTTCACATTTTGCCATAATGCATCCATATCTGTACGCACACCAATTGTCGGACCTTTGCCATTTCCCCATAACCCGACTGCTCCTGTCTGGTCAGAAAATGTCTTATACGGTATGTCAAGTGCATCAAGCTGCTTACAAATAAATTTAGTTGTTTCTTTCTCCTCCCAGCTGATTTCTGCATGCTCATGCAAATAATGGTACATTTCTTTCATTTCTGCTGCTTTTTTGTCAACCCATTCTTGTACTTTCTCTTTCAACTATTTATCCTCCGTCTCCTTGTTCGATGCTGCATGTACCGAATATTCTGTATTTTAAACGTGCACAATCTTCTAAAAGAAGAGATTGTGTACTTCCTGCTAACATAAAAGTATTATATGTCATTAGTATATATCTTTTTTCCAATCATGTACTTTTTAATTACTTGCTCGTTTAATTTATAACCGATTCCGGCACTTGTCGGAACAGCTATTTTTCCTGGAGCAGACATTTCTACCTCAGGCTGGATAATATCCTCCTGCCAATAACGGTCAGATGCCGATGTATCGCCGGCAATCGTAAAGTTTGAAAGAGCGGTTATGGCAATATTATGCGCTCTGCCAACACCTGCTTCAAGCATCCCACCGCACCAGACAGGGATATTGTTTTTTTGGCATAAATCATGAATTTTTTTTGCTTCTGTCAAACCACCGACACGACCAATCTTTAAATTGATGATTCTGCAGCTATCAAGCTCAATCGCTTTACGAGCATCTTCTGCTGAACAGATGCTTTCATCCAAACAGATGGGTGTGTCCAGCTGTTTTTGCAAGACTGCGTGGTCAATCATATCATCAAATGCCAAGGGCTGTTCGATCATCAATAGCTTTAAGGGATCCAATTTCTTTAAATGGTCCAAATCCTCAAGAGAATAAGCCGAGTTCGCATCCGCCATTAGCGGAATATTAAAGCCGAATCTTTCTCTGATTTTAGTCAATGGCTCCAAATCATAGCCTGGCTTAATCTTAACTTTGATTTTTTTATAGCCCTCCGATAAATACCCTTCTATTTTGAGAAGAAGATCATCGCATGACTTTTGGATACCGATGCTCACACCAACATCAATACTCTCCCTTGTTCCCCCAAGAGCATGTGCAAGGGATATTTTTCTTTTTTTGCTATAAAGGTCCCAAACTGCACCTTCTAATGCAGCTTTTGCCATATTATTTCTTCTTATAGGCGAAAAAATGGCAGAAACATCGTCAGGGTGATTTATCTTACTGTTAAACAGGAGCGGAATTAAAAATTCCTCCATCATATAGGCGGAAGTCCCTGTAGTTTCTTCTGTATACCCTGGATTTGGCATAGCAACAGACTCTCCATAGCCAATATGCTCGCCACTGAACATTTTAATAAGATAGAAATCCTTTTCTGTCAGTCTGCCGAAGCTTGTCTCAAACGGATGAAGCAAAGGCATCTTTAAGTGAAGAAGCTCTATTCTGTCAATCTTCAATACTGCTGCACTTCCCTTATTGTTTTTTCCCGCTATCTGTCCGGAATCCTGCTAACCGTTCATAAATAGCCTTGAGCTTTTTCTCTTCTCCTGCCTCTGTCGGCACATAATACTTAGTGCCCTTTAGCTTATCTGGTAAATAGTCCTGATTAACCCAGCCCCCGAAAGTACCAATTGGATAATCATGGGGATATACATATCCTACATGTCCTAACACCTTACTCCCAGCATAGTGACCGTCACGAAGATGCATCGGGATATCCCCAACATTGCCGCTTCTTACATCAGCTATTGCTGCATCAAGTGCTTTGTATGCGGCATTTGATTTAGAGGATAAGCACATTTCCACAACCGCAACAGATAATGGAATTCTTGCTTCAGGAAGGCCGAGCCTTTCGCTGGCTGTGACAGCAGCAAGGACATTGTTTCCGACAGACGTTTTGGCTAGTCCAATATCCTCGTAGGCGATAACAAGCAGTCTTCTGTTGACTGCCACAAGATCACCGGTTTCGAGCAAATGAGCCAAATAGTAAAGAGCAGCATCAACATCGCTGCCACGGATGCTTTTTTGCAGGCTTGACAGCAAATTGTAGAAATGGGAGCCCTTCTTATCTCCATACACACCGACTTTTTCAATCATCGCTTCAACCATCTCGTCTTTTATAATAAATTTGCCATCTTCCTTGTCTGAAGAGTAGACGATTGATTCTAAAAGGGTGAGAGATTTTCTTGCGTCACCATTTGTGCCTTGCGCAATTTTTTTAATTTGTTCATTTGTAATCTCAATAGCAAAACTGCCAAGGCCGCGTTCTTCCTTGATTGCTCGTGTGAGAAGCTCCTCAATATCTGTATCTGTCAATCTTTTTAGCTGCTTGATCTGGCCGCAGCGGCTTCTGATAGCGGGATTCACATCGTGATAAGGGTTTTCTGTTGTTGCCCCAATCAAAACGATATCTCCTCTCTCCACATGTGGAAGCAAATAATCCTGCTGGGCTTTATTAAAACGATGAATCTCATCAAGAAAAAGCAGCACCTTGCCTGTTAGCCTTGCTTCATCCACAACTGCTTCCACATCTTTTTTGCCTGCTGTCGTTGCATTTAAAGCAATAAAGGGCAAGCTTGTTGTACCGGCAATCGCAAAGGCAATGGAGGTCTTTCCTATACCAGGCTCACCATATAAAAGCATCGATGGTACATAGCCATTTTTAATCATTTTATATAAACTTGTTTGTTTACCGATTATATCTTGTTGCCCGACAACCTCATCAATTGTCGTAGGTCTCATTCGATATGCTAATGGTTCTCCATTCACTGTACTCACACCTTTTGTCGCACTTCTTTGTTAACTATTATATCGCAATTTCATGCGGAAACGAAAAGTTTAGACTTAAAACAAAAAAGCGGAATGGCATCAGCCATCCGCTCCTAAAATACTTATGCAGCTACATCTCTTTTCTTGAACACTATAAATGCAAGAAGATGGAATATCAAAAAATACACGCAAAGCATTACAATGGAGAATGTCATCGTCATCCCTTGAACTATTGGTGCACCTTCAAAATATTGGCTTAAATCTGTATTGGCAAATAAGATGTACTTTGCCCATTCAAACTTTGTTGCAAGCAAAAATGTGACCGTACTGCCCATAAACATAAGGAAAATGGAAATTCCAACAGCAAGGGAGCTGTTTCGGAATACACTTGAAATCATGAATGCCATTGTTGTTATCATTAATAAACTAATGGAGTTGAGTCCGTATGATATTAATAAATGCACAATCATGTTTTGTTCTGTAACAGTTCCATCATGATAATTCAAATAAGGAGTACTGGTGTCAGGGAAACCGAATAATATTCCTCCGAGTATTATTGAAAAGACAAACAGAATTAAAAGCAGGCAAATCCCAAACAGCAATACAGTCAAATATTTAGACATTAATATTTTTGCTCTGCTAATCGGGCGGATAAGCAGCAGCTTCACCGTGCCCCATGTAAACTCATTTGCGACAATTCCTGCAGCAATGATAATGGTAAACAAGCCTGCAAAGGAAATAAGCTCTGTAGTATCTGACACAAAGTCCCATGCCGAATAATCTACATTCGTTGAGATATTATGCTCTATCCTGTATTTATTAATAGCAATCTGTTGTCTAGTATAGTCAATGGAAGTTGGGTCAACTGTACCGTCATCAAGCTGTTTTTGATATTCCTTGATTTCAAGCTCGAGGCCCTGCTTCCAATTTTCATTATCGGGGACTGACAAGCCATACTCCTGATATTTAGTTATAGCACCGATCGCTATTGAACTCAGCAGCAATAATACGACCATCACATGTGTGGCAGTGCGCTTCCATATTTTCACCCATTCATTCTGAAGCAGCTGCAGCATTATAATTCCCCCTTATCATTGGTCACTTCTAAGAATCTATCTTCGAGTGTTTTCGATATCTCTCTTATTCCAAAAATAGAAATATCATGGCCCGCAAGTAGTTTGACCAGTTCAGGAACCTGCTCTTTTTTAACCGGTACCTCCAGGCAAGATTCATTTTTTGTAAGCTTTAAACCTGGCAAATGCTTTGCGATTAAGTTCATCGCATCATCCAAACGGTCCATTTCTAGCTCATACAGCTTTTCTGCATTGCTGACAAAATCCTTCACAAGCTGAACATCTACAAGCTTGCCTTGCTGGATAATACCGATTCTGTCACACATCATTTCCATTTCCGATAACAGATGACTGGAAACAATAACAGCCATTCCTCTGTCTCTAGCAAGCATTCTTAAATGATCACGAATCTCTCTTATCCCTGCAGGATCAAGACCGTTCGTCGGCTCATCAAGGATCAGGACTTTAGGATTATGCAATAAGCTTTGGGCAAGCCCCAGCCTTTGTCTCATGCCAAGTGAATACGTTTTGACCTTGTCATTGATTCTGTCGGTTAGGCCAACAAGCTCGACAACCTCTGCTATCTTTGCTTTACTAACTCCTTTTATCATCCGCCCATAATGCACCAAATTATCATAGCCAGAAAGAAATTTATACATTTCCGGATTCTCCACGATTGCACCGACATGCTGGACTGCCTTTTCAAAATCTTTTTTGACACTATTGCCACAGATAAAAATATCTCCGTCAGACATGCTGATAAGTCCTACAATCATACGGATTGTTGTCGTTTTCCCTGCACCATTTGGGCCAAGAAAGCCAAATACTTCTCCCTCTTCGACATTGAAGCTTAAACGGTCGATGATTTTCCTGCCTTTAATGATTTTTGAAACATCTTTCAGTTCTACAACACTTGCCATACTAGCTCCCCTCTCTATAACTGGTTAATATTTTCTCTCATCCACTCAACAACAGAAAGTCCATATTGTTCTCTAAGTGTTTCCACATGAAAATGAGCTGCGAAATGCCCTTGATTTATGACAACCACATCATCCAAAAGCGGTTCGATTTCGGCTATTTCATGTGTGGCAATGATGACAGTTTGTCTGTCAAAATCAATATAGTGAAGCAAGCCCTTTACAATTGACTCTCTAACCATCGGGTCTAATCCAGAAAATGGTTCATCAAGCAATAACACAGGCACCTTCCTGCTTAAGCTGATAACAAGCTTTAATCTTCCTCTGTTTCCCTTAGACAGCTCTTTGATCTTTTTATCTTTATCGAGTGCCATGTAGCTTATAAGTTCATAAGCTGTTTCCATATTTAAATCATGAAATTGCGAGGCGGAGAAATGAAGCATGTCTAATACAGTAAAACCTTCGTAAAACATATCTAATTCGGTTAAATAAGAAACATCAGCTGCGATTCTCCGATTCGCTTTTTTGCCGTTGACACTTACACTTCCTGAGGTTGGCTGGACAAGTCCTGCGATCATTTTCAAGGTAGTTGATTTCCCACTCCCATTAGCTCCGACCAGTCCGTATATCTTGCCTTGTTCGAAGGTGAAATCAATGTCTTGTAAGGCTGTTTCTTTCCCGTATTTTTTTGTGACTTTCTGAAATGAAATCAAGACTTTTCCTCCTTTCTTTTGTTCAAATGCTGGGTCAGTTCTGTTATCAGTTCTTCCTCAGACATGCCAAGCTCTTTCATATTCGCAATAAACCGATCGACGATATCAAACTGCAGTTTTTTCTTCACTTCCTCCAGCACTTCCCTCTTATCAGTGATGAATGTCCCCTGTCCTCTTTTCGTTTCCACAATATGCATCCTCTCCAACTCACTGTAGGTTCTTTGGATTGTATTTGGATTTACTCCTGACTCAATGGCCATTTCTCTAACAGAAGGAAGCTTTTGCCCCTCTTTCAACTCCTGTCTTGCAATTTGCTGCATGATTTTATCAACAATTTGCATATATATTGGCCTTGATGCTTTAAAGTCATCAGACATTCACCTTACACCTCCACTTTCTTGTCTAAAGCCCAAGAAGAAAGCCAGAAGAGCAGAATAGCTGTCAAACAATAGCCAGCTAGAACAAATACGGATATATCCATCATTTCAAAGCTTGCTTGGAAGGAATTTGCCCCTGTTTCCATATGAAATACGTTTCCAATATTCAACATCCATTTTTCTTTTAAAGCTTGAACAAAACTAATTTTCCCGACTAACCCAGTTAACATTTTCCATAAATACCAGATTACAATAAGAACAAGCCAGCGGAGTTTTTTTAAAGCTTGAATTCTTGCGATACTGTGATAAACAGTCCAATAAAATATGACCCAAATGCTGATATAAAACGATATCACCCAAATTGCAACAGCAATCATGACAATATCACCAGTAGAAAACATCTCGTTGAACTCTGCTAATGAACTAATACTGATAATCGTAATAATCGTGATAAGGATAGTCGAGCACATAGACAGCAAGGAACAGGCTGTCAGCTTTGACAGCAATAATTTCGCACTGCTTTGCGGATTATGAAGCCATAATTGTGTTTTCCCTTCCATATTAAGAGATGTCAACAGTGATCCAGGTAAATAAATAACATGTGCAATGATTAAAGCAAACGAAATCACTCCAACAAGCATGCGGGTATCGTAATAGTTGGAAAATATCCAACCTGCAGCAAAAGCTATGACCATAAAAATTAAAATCGTGTAAAAATAGCCGATGGAAATCTTTATATCCTTTCTCAATAAGCCCTTAAAAGCGTTCATATATCTCTCCCTGAAAAAATGTATTAGTGTACTATCAAAATAGTACACTAATACATTTCCATAATCAATAGGTAATTTGTCAATTTAAACCAGCTGATTAAAAATACAAAAGCCCAGGCTGCTCCCAGCCTGGGCTTTTCACTTATTAGTCGTTAACACGCACTATTTTAATATCGCCTAACAATTCTTTTACAACATGACTTGCCATAACCAAGCCAGCAACAGAAGGAACAAATGCATTCGAAGATGGAGGCATTTTTGCCTTGCGAATTGGTGCATTATCTTTGCCGACCACTTTACGAACATCCTCCCTAATAACAATCGGGCTCTCATCAGAGAAAACCACTTTAATTCCTTTACGTATGCCTTCTTTTCGCAATCGAAGACGAACTACTTTAGCAATTGGATCAGTATGCGTCTTGCTGATGTCAGCAATCTGGAAACGAGTTGGGTCCATTTTATTTGCTGCACCCATGCTGGAAATGATGGGAATATTTCTTGTTAAGCATTCCTTCATCAAATGAATTTTATAAGAAATCGTATCAGACGCATCAACAACATAGTCTAAACCGTATGCAAAAATTTCTTCATACGTTTCTTCCGTATAAAACATTTTCAATGCAATCACTTCGCACTCTGGATTAATATCAGCAATACGTTCCTTCATTATATCTACTTTCGGGCGTCCTACAGTTGATAATAGTGCGATTACTTGGCGATTGACATTCGTGATATCAACATCATCCTTATCAATCAAAATCAATTTGCCGACACCAGAACGAGCTAAAGCCTCCGCAGAAAAGGAGCCTACTCCCCCTATGCCTAGTACTGCAACCGTGCTGTTTTTTAACTTTTCTAATCCCTCAGTACCAATTGCTAATTCATTTCTTGAAAATTGGTGCAACATCTATTTCTTCAACTCCATTATTAGATTTACCGTCAAACAGGAATTGGCCATTCCTTTATATCCATTTATGATTTCTAGTATTATCTACTCTTAATTCTAGTATTATCTACTCTTAAACCCTTTTGTACTATAACATAAAATGTAGACAGGTTCTAGCCCTTGCCTTTTTTAAGCACAAAGGAAAAAGGCTGGGACAAAACAAAAAATAACATTTCTAAACACGAATAATAAAATTACATCTAAATTTGAAGCTTTTAACTATAAAATTAGTTCGTTTCATTGCGCGCTCGTCCTCGCGCTTTCCGCGGGGAGGTATGGAGCCTCCTCGTCTTCGCCTGCGGGGTCTCATCCTTTCCTCTATTTCCCTTAGTAGTCGAGTGACCTCCGCTCCATTCCACTAACATTTCTAATTTTTTATATTTTAAACTAAAAACAAAAAACCGAACTATTTAACCAATAGTTGATTAAGTAGTTCGGTCTTTACGCTGGTTCACATACTTATGCCCCAGCCTCTTTCTATCAGTCGTTTTGTTTCGGTGTTTTAAGGGCAAGATGCAAATCATCAAGCTGGCTTTGAGAAACTTCGCCAGGTGCATCTGTAAGTAAGCAGCTTGCGCTTGCTGTTTTCGGGAATGCGATTGTGTCACGAAGATTCGTTCTGCCAGACAGCAGCATGATAAGTCTGTCTAAGCCAATTGCGATTCCGCCATGTGGTGGTGTCCCGTATTCAAATGCTTCTAACAAGAAACCAAATTGCTCATAAGCCTCTTCTTTTGAGAAGCCTAGCATACTGAACATTTTTTCTTGAATATCCTTTTCGAAAATACGAAGTGATCCACCACCAAGCTCATAACCATTCAATACGATATCATATGCTTGTGCTTTGACAGCCTTAGGATTAGAATCAAGCAGTTCGATATCCTCTCTTTTTGGCATTGTAAATGGATGGTGTGCCGCATAGAAGCGATTTTCTTCTTCATCATATTCGAACAACGGCCAATCTGTCACCCATAGGAAATTGAACTTGTCTGGGTCAATCAGGTTCAGTTCTTTCGCCAATTTTTGACGAAGTGCACCTAATGAATCTGCGACAACATTTGCCTTATCTGCTACAAACAGCAATAAATCTCCACTTTCAATGGAAAGTGCTGCTTCAAATGCTTTTTGCTCTTCCTCAGAAATAAATTTAGAGATAGGTCCTTTCAAACCGTCTTCCTCTGCCTTCAACCAAGCTAATCCTTTTGCACCATAAACCTTCACGAATTCTGTTAAAGCATCGATGTCCTTACGAGAGTATTTATCACTCGCTTGTTTTACATTGATTGCTTTCACTTGGCCGCCTGATTCAACAGCTGCTGCAAAAACTTTAAAGCTGGAGTCTTTCACGATTTCAGAAAGGTCTGTTAGCTCCATGTCAAATCTTGTGTCAGGCTTATCAGAACCGTATCTTGCCATTGCTTCATCGTAAGGCATTCTTGGGAATGGTGCAGGAACATCGATTCCTTTTACTTCACGCATAATTGTTACCATCATATTTTCCATCATATTCATGATGTCTTCCTGACTTACAAAGCTAGTTTCAATGTCCAGCTGTGTGAATTCAGGCTGACGATCTGCACGTAAATCCTCATCACGGAAGCAGCGAGCAATTTGATAGTAGCGTTCAACTCCGCCAACCATCAACAGCTGCTTGAAGAGCTGCGGCGATTGCGGTAATGCGTAGAATTCATTTGGATGCACACGGCTTGGCACAAGATAATCTCTTGCTCCCTCTGGAGTACTCTTCGTCAGAATTGGTGTTTCAATGTCCAAGAATCCTTCGCTATCTAAAAAGTCTCTCATGATTTTTGTTACTTGATGACGCATTTTTAATGTTTCAAACATAACTGGTCTTCTGAAATCCAAGTAGCGATACTTTAAGCGAACTTCCTCTGCTACATCTGTTTTGTCAGAAATAGTGAATGGCGGTGTTTTTGCTTCATTAAGGATCGAAATCTCATCAACTACGATTTCAACTTTTCCTGTTGACAGGTTTTCATTAATAGTTCCTTCCTGCCTTGCAACAACAGTTCCTTTAATATCTAAAACAAACTCGTTTCTTACTTTTTCTGCAACCTCAAGCGCTTCTTTATTTATTTCAGGGTTAAACACAATTTGCACGACGCCCGTACGGTCACGTAAATCAATGAAAATCAATCCACCTAAATCACGTCTTTTTTGAACCCAGCCCTTTAAATTAACTTTTTCGCCAATAGCCTTTTCTGGTACTTCACCACAATAATACGTTCTACCAAACATATTTATCCTCCTTTAAGTTTCCCTTATCTATTAATAGCTCTGAAAATCCTTTAAAGCCGCCGCTAAATGATCAAGATTTACTTGTTTTTGTTCACCAGTTTCCTGGCTCTTCACATTGATTTTGTTTTCTTTCAGCTCATCTTCCCCTAATATTGCGACAAACTTAGCTTGTAAGCGATCTGCTGCTTTAAATTGCCCTTTTACTTTTCTGTCCAAGTAATCTCTTTCTGCAGAAAATCCAGCTTTGCGCAATTCATTTAGAAGCCCGACTGTATAATCCTTCGCTTCCTCGCCTAATGCAACAAGATAGCAATCAATTTTCTTTTCGATTGGCAATTCAATTCCTTCTGCCTGTAATGCTGCAAGTAATCTTTCTAAGCTCATCGCAAAGCCGATACCAGGTGCTTCCGGACCGCCTAGCTCTTCTGTTAGCCCATTGTAGCGACCGCCTCCGCATAATGTCGTAATCGCTCCAAATCCTTCTGCTTCACTCATTATTTCAAACGCAGTGTGGTTATAGTAATCCAGTCCTCTGACAAGATTAGAATCCACTTCATAAGGAATATTCAATGCAGTTAAATAAGCTTGTACTTTATCAAAGTATTGCTTGGAATCCTCATTTAAATATTCAAGAATGGATGGAGCCGACTTCATTAACGGATGATCATGGTCCTTTTTACAATCAAGGATTCTCATCGGGTTCTTTTCAAGACGGCTTTGGCAATCCTTACAGAATTCACCGATGCTTGGGCTAAAGTGGCCCATCAGCGCTTCTCTGTGTGCAAGCCTGCTTTCCTTGTCTCCAAGGCTGTTAACAACAAGCTTCAATTTTGAAAGCCCAAGTGATTCATAAACGGAATAGGCTAGTGCCATTACTTCCGCATCGATCGCTGGATCTTTACTTCCGATTGCTTCTACTCCAAACTGAACGAATTGGCGGAATCTGCCTGCCTGTGGGCGTTCATAACGGAACATTTGCCCTAAATAGAAAAGCTTAACTGGCTGTGATGGCAAACCAAACATTTTATTTTCTACAAATGAGCGGACTACAGAAGCTGTTCCTTCTGGTCTTAAAGTCAGGCTTCTTTCGCCTCTGTCCTCAAATGTATACATTTCCTTTGTCACGATATCTGTTGTATCTCCAACACTGCGCAAAAACAGCTCAGTATGTTCAAAGATTGGTGTTCTTATTTCGTTATACTGAAATCGATCGCATAGATCTTTAATACGATTTTCGATATATTGCCATTTTTCTACTGTGCCTGGCAAAATATCTTGCGTACCTCTTGGAATATTTATTTGCATGGTTTTACCCTCCTGTTATAGCCTATGTATAGGATTATCGGGGCACACTCTTGGAAAAAAACAAACAAAAAAATCCCGCCCCTTGTATATCAAAACATATACAAGGGACGAGATTTGTATCCCGTGGTGCCACCCTAATTGAAGAAATACATTGCAATAAAGAAATGCATCTTCCACTTTGCAGTTAACGCCTGCTAACGTTTCATACCTAATAATGTCTATTAAAAACATGTTCAGAAGAAAACCTACGGAGTGTTCATTCATTAAGTCATCATGCAGAAATGCTCCCAGCCTGTGGCATTTCCTCTCTTTCCATGTGAATCCTAACTACTTTTCTCCCTCATTGGCTTTTTTAATTTATCCCTTATTATTTAATTAATAATAATAAGAGTTCAATTGATTGTCAATAGTCAATTACTGTGCATTTTCTTAATATCTGCCAACCTGCTTCTTCAGTTTTTTTGCATCTCCCACAGATAAGCCAAATTCAGAAGCAAGCTCAACAGCAGTAGAATATGCTTCCTTTTCAATAAAATCATGAAAATCAATACCGAGTAATTTCGAGTTAACATCATGTGTTTTTATGCTTTTTTCACCAAATCTCATCGTTTTCACCCTTTTTCTTCGTAATTTCTATTATTATCCCCATGAGTAAAAAAAATTTTCATTATATGTTATATTTATTGTCTAAAATTGAAAAGAAAAAGAGAAAAGTTATCAAAGGAGATTGTCTCCTTACAGAGAAATGTATTAAAATGCAAATGAAATAGCTCTTTCAATTGGAAAGGAGGAATAAGCTTCCAGATGATAAAAAAACGACAGTGGATTATTCCCATTATGCTGCTTATGCTCCTGCCTGCATTAGAAGCTCATGCAGAAAGCAGTCAAACCGTTCAATCGGCGACAGTCCTTAATATAAGAGAAGGCCCAAGTCTTGAAGACGCGATTAAAGGAAAAATGGAAATAGGCACAAACTACAAGGTCGTAACAGACAATGGAGATTGGTTAAAGATTGATATGGGAAATGGGCAAGTGGGTTGGGTGGCAGCTTATTTAGTCACTAAATCTGATGGTTCTAATGATATGGACGAGCATGCTGTATCCAATGTGAGTGAAGGTAGTAGCGGAACGATAACAGAGGGTGGAATTAGGCTTCGTAAGGGACCAGGCACTGACTATCAGGTTATTACGACACTTAGTAAGAATATGACTGTTACAATCCTTTCAAATGAAGGGAATTGGACAAAAATACAGTCACAATCAGGAACAGGCTGGGTAAACAGTGAATATATATCCTCAGCAACAACTCAAGCCCCAGCTGAGGACTCACAAGATGACACAACAGCTGTTGTTAGTGAGAACAATATTAATGTTCGGGACACTGCTTCTTTGAATGGAGAAGTCATTGGCAAACTGGCAGAAGGTACTGTCATACATATAGTTGCAGAGGATGGAGATTGGGTTAAAATCCAATTTTCAGGAAATACTGGCTGGGTTTATAAAAGTTTGCTTCAGGATGAAAGCAAGGTTGAAAGCACCTCGACCTCGAAACAAACAATTGATACGTCTGTCACCATTCTTCACGATGGGACAAACATTCGCAGTGATGCATCTGTTAATGCCTCTGTGCTGTTTGTTGCAGCAAAAGGGGAATCTTATCAGGCAACAGAAGAGGTAGGAGATTGGTATAAGATCGAGCTAGATAGCGGCGACACAGGCTATGTAGCAAACTGGATTGTGCAGGAATCCGGCAGTGGACAAGCATCCACCACCAAACAAAAAAGTGATAGTGATGAAACTGGTGACTTAAAAGGGAAAACAATTGTCATTGATCCAGGTCATGGCGGTAAAGACAGCGGAACAATCGGCACTATTGGCACACTGGAAAAAACATTGACAATCCGCACTGCCAATCTTCTTGCAGACAAGTTACGGGCTGCTGGTAGTAATGTGATTATCACAAGACAAAACGATATTTTCATTACACTTCAGGACAGAGTTAATATCAGCAATCTTAACAGAGCAGATGCATTCATCAGCATCCATTATGATAGCATTAAAGACAGCAGTGTCAGAGGGATGACCAGCTATTATTACAGCTCTTCCCAAAAGGAACTTGCTAATGTGCTGCATGAAAGTATTATCGAATCATCAGAATTAAAAGACCGTGGTGTAAGGCAAAACAATTACTTTGTTTTAAGGGAAAATAATCAACCAGCAACACTTCTTGAGCTTGGCTATTTAAGCAACAAACAAGAGGAGCAGCTTGTATCCTCCCAAAAATATCAGGAAACTGTTTCTGCAGCCATTTATGAAGGTCTTGAAAACTATTTCCAATAAAAAAAAATCCGTTCCTCATTGGAACGGGTTTTTTTATTGATTCTCAAGGATAAGGGTTACAGGACCATCATTAATCAAGGAAACATCCATCATTGCCCCAAAAACGCCTGTTTCGACGTGCAATCCCTTCTGACTGAGCAATACATTAAATTGATCGTATAAATCTTTTGCATAATCCGGTTTGGCAGCATTCATAAAGTTTGGCCGTCTCCCTTTCCGGGTATCTCCATACAGGGTAAACTGGGAAACGGACAGGATGGAGCCTTCGACATCTTGAATACTATGATTCATTTTTCCGTCTGCATCCTCAAAAATGCGCAGATGGGCAATCTTATCTGCAAGCTTGGCAGCATCCTCCTGTGTGTCATCATGAGTGATACCGACTAGCAGCATATAGCCCTTCTCGATTTGTCCTACCGTTTTCCCTTCCACTTCCACTTTTGCTTCTTTCACTCTTTGCAAAACAATACGCACGGTTTTTCTCCTTAGTTCATAATTCTTCGGACAGAATAGACATCAGGTATTTGTTTAATTCTTTCCACCACTTTATGCAGGTGGTTCACGTTAAGAATTAGAATTGACATCGTGATGGTAGCCATCTTATTGCGGTCCGACTTGCCTGATACAGCAGAGATATTTGTTTGCGATTCATTGACAGCTTGAAGCACTTCATTTAGAAGTCCTCTTCTGTCATATCCGCTTATCTCAATTTCCACATTATATTCCTTACGGTCATTTAAAGCTGTTTCCCACTCAACAGGAATTAATCTCGCCTTAGCATCCTCTGTATCAATATTCGTACAGTCAGAGCGGTGAACAGAAACACCTCGCCCTTTTGTGATAAATCCGACGATTTCATCACCTGGGACAGGATTACAGCAACGAGACAGCCTAATTAACAGGTTGTCAATTCCAGTAACACGAACACCTGAAGCACGTTTTTTCGTGCTTGGGAATGATTTAAGCTCAGCAACAGCGTTCGAAATAGTTGCCGATTGCTCTGCATCCCGTTTCCTGCGCCATTTTTCCGTTAGGCGGTTCGCTACTTGAAGTGCGGTAATACCGTTGTAGCCAACAGCGGCATACATATCCTCTTCACCAACAAAATTGAACTTTTCAAGCACTGTTTTAATATTTTCAGGTGTAAGGATTTCCTTCAGATCGAATTCCATATTGCGGATTTCTTTCTCGACAAGCTCCTTGCCCTTTTCCACATTTTCTTCTTTACGCTGCTTTTTGAAGAACTGTCTGATTTTATTTTTTGCTTGTGATGTCTGAGCGATTTTAATCCAGTCTTGGCTAGGTCCATAGGAATGCTTGCTCGTATGGATTTCGACTATATCGCCAGTCTTCAACTTGTAATCAAGCGTAACCATCTTTCCATTAACCTTTGCACCAATTGTTTTATTGCCGATTTCGGAGTGAATCCGGTATGCGAAATCAATTGGAACAGAGCCTGAAGGCAGTTCAAATACATCGCCTTTAGGTGTGAACACAAATACCATGTCAGAGAACAAATCGATTTTCAGACTTTCCATAAATTCCTCTGCATTAATACTGTCTTCTTGGAAATCAAGAATTTCCCTGAACCATGACAGCTTTTCTTCAAAGGAGGAGCCTTCATCGACTGTTTTTCCTTCTTTATACGCCCAGTGAGCCGCAATCCCGAACTCTGCAATGCGGTGCATCTCTGTTGTGCGTATTTGAACTTCAAGCGGGTCCCCTTTCGGACCGATAACAGTTGTATGCAAGGATTGGTACATATTCGCCTTAGGCATAGCTATATAGTCTTTGAAACGGCCTGGCATAGGCTTCCAGCGTGTATGAATGATTCCAAGTACTGCGTAACAGTCCTTAATGCTGTTAACGACAATACGTACTGCCAGCAAATCATATATCTCATTAAATTGCTTATTCTGCAGCACCATTTTTCGATAGATGCTGTAAATATGCTTTGGTCTGCCCGAGATATCTGACTGGATCTTCACTTCACCAGTGCCTTCGCGTATTTCGGAAACAACTTCTTCCAAATATTGTTCACGCTCTGCGCGCTTCTTTTTCATTAAGTTAACAATTCGATAATATTGCTGTGGATTCATGTATCGCAGAGCTGTATCTTCCAGCTCCCATTTAATTGTAGATATCCCTAGTCTGTGGGCTAAAGGTGCGAAAATTTCAAGCGTTTCATTTGAAATGCGGCGCTGCTTTTCAGCAGGTAGATGCTTTAATGTGCGCATGTTATGAAGCCTGTCCGCAAGCTTGATTAGGATTACCCTAATATCCTGCGCCATTGCTACAAACATTTTGCGATGATTTTCTGCTTGCTGTTCTTCGTGGGATTTGTATTTGATCTTCCCTAGTTTTGTAACGCCGTCAACGAGCATGGCCACTTCATTGCTAAAGCTATCACTAATATCATCTAATGTGATATCCGTATCTTCAACAACATCATGGAGAAAACCTGCAGCTACTGTAGCCGGATCCATTTGCAAATCAGCAAGAATTCCAGCCACTTGAATAGGGTGGATGATATATGGCTCACCAGATTTTCTATATTGTTCACGATGAGCGTTTTGGGCAAATTCATAGGCTTTTTGTATGAACTCCGTATGCTCTTCGTTTAAATATCCTCTTGTCTTATCGATGACTTGTTCGGCGGTTAACACTTGATCATTCGCCATGTAATCACCTTTCATATTCCGAGTGTATTCTTAGAATTTATCATAATTCCGACTATTTATCTATCCCGCTATATGTTTTTCCTTATATTGCATCATGCAATTTATATATAGAATTAAAACAATTTTAGAATGATTATTTCTATTATTAAAAAAAAGCGCAAGAATGTAAAGAGAATCCATGTAATTTTTTTGCAAAAAGAGAGAAATTTTGTCGAAAGCAGTCGAATCATGCTATGTACTCTTTTCCCAACACAAACAGAAACAAAAAAAGAGCGCATTTTCAGCGCTCTTTATCATTAATCAATATTCCATTAAAGTTAAAATATCGTAGCCGTCAAGGTTCTTGCGTCCTTCAAGGTAAGACAATTCAATCAAGAAGGCAATTCCCGCTACAACACCGCCAAGTTCTTCTACAAGCTTAATTGTAGCATCAATTGTTCCGCCTGTTGCTAGCAAATCATCTGTAATAAGCACTCTTTGACCTGGTTTAATTGCATCCTTATGGATTGTCAAAACATCCTTGCCGTATTCTAGACCGTAAGAAACCTTGATTGTTTCTCTTGGCAGCTTTCCTTCCTTACGAACTGGTGCAAAGCCCACACCTAAAGAATAAGCGACAGGACAGCCGATAATAAAGCCGCGTGCTTCTGGTCCGACAACAATATCGATTTCCTTTTCTTTCGCATACTCTACAATCTGGTTTGTTGCGTATCTATATGCTTCACCATTATCCATAAGTGTAGTGATATCTTTGAAACGAATGCCTGGTTTTGGCCAATCTTCCACAATTGTTACGTACTGTTTTAAATCCATTCTTGCACTTCCTCCTCATTCTTAACGGATTTCTGAAGAATAAGATCAAACCAATTCTTTAATTGCTCATAAGACGAGTATATTAATTCATTTTCGAGCGAAAATTGTGCTTGTTTCTGTTGAAAAGAAGGAGACTCTGTTAAATCCCTTCTATTGCTATTCTTATTCAGCGAAATAAACCCATCCTTCATTGTAACAAAATTCAGCTCAAAAAACACCTTTGACATAAAAACAATTGTTTCTTTACTCCAACCTTGCCGTTTTGCCAGCTCTCCACCATATCTTTTAAGGTCAAAACCATTTTGTTTGGCAAGAAAGGAATAAAACCATTTGAAATGATCCCTTGTCGGCATTGTGCTGAAAAAGTCGCTATCCTGCTTATAAAAGCTTGCATAAATCCGCTCTGGAGCAGAGCTTGATAATAATTGCTGTACAATCTCTTTATTGCTCGGAAAGTCTGCCAATACTAGTATGCGATTATCTGTTTGAAAGGATGCTGCGTCATCAAGATTTTCGATTATTTTATAATCCTTGATTAGCTTTACCAATTCCTCTGTTACAGACTCTTTATTAAAGAAAATCCATGTCGCACTATCTGCCGGAATGGCCGCTTCAAGCTTCTCCATATTACGAATTCCCCGATAATCAAAAAGCTGCCAATGATTTACAGCAATATCCTGGATGAATATTTGCGGTTTTTTAATATTATTCCATTCGTTAATGGAAAGCTGTCCTAATACAGAAAGCTTTGCACTTGGTGATATATGGTCATATAGTTCACCGATTCCAAAGCCAATGCCATCCAGGTTGCTTTCTTCCTTGACAAATTGCAGCTTAAGATGATTTTGGTTTGCCCCTATTTTTCTTATTGTGCCAATTTCAACATGCTCAATCAAAATACGCGGCTTGGCATTATCAACCCCAAATGGCGCAAGCAGCTGCATTTCTTCAATTGCACTTAAATGGGCCTCCTTTAAGTCAATTTTCATATCAACCGCTGTGAGTGGAATTAAATCTTCCGGCTTAAGCTGTTCAAATGCAAGACTATTGAGACGTTCTCTGAGCTCCTCCACATCCTCACTCGCTAATGTCATACCCGCAGCCATTGGATGTCCTCCGAAGTGAGGCAGAAGCTCCCTGCACGTTGACAGATTCTGATACAAATCAAAACCGGCAATACTGCGTGCAGATCCTTTTGCAATTCCTTTTTCCTGGTCAAAACCAAGCACGATTGTCGGCCTGTAGTACTTCTCTACAAGTCTTGAAGCAACAATACCAACTACGCCAGGATTCCAGCCCTCTTTCCCAACGATAAGCACCCTGTTATCTTTGAGCGGATATAAGGATTCTACCTGTTCCATCGCTTCTTCGGTAATTTGGTTAACAATTGCTTGTCTTTCCTTATTTGTCGCTTCCATCTCTTCAGCAAGAGATGCAGCAATGTCAGGGTCATCTGTTAACAGCAGCTCAACTGCAGGATCTGCACTGTCTAATCTGCCGACTGCATTAATGCGCGGCGCAATCATAAAGCCGATTGTTTCTTCATCTATCCCACTTGCTTCTGTATTCATCTGCTTCAGTAGTGCCTTCAAGCCAGTATTAGTTGTTTGCTTCAACTTTTTAATTCCAAGCTTTGCAATAGCTCTGTTTTCCCCTGTCAGAGAAACAAGATCGGCAATCGTTCCAATAGCAGCAAATTGCAGAAGCTGTTCAGGAAGCTCTCCGTACAGTGCATGAGCAACCTTTAAAGCAACACCAACACCTGCAAGCTCATGAAACGGATAGTCACTTCCTTCAAGTCTTGGATGAATAATGGCCATTGCATCAGGCAGCACAGGACCTGGTTCATGGTGATCTGTTACGATATAATCAATTCCTAGCTCTTTAGCAACATCTGCTTCCTTTACTGCTGCTATGCCAGTATCCACTGTTATAATCAGCTTAATACCAATACTTGAGGCATACCGGAATGCCCCTTCATTAGGACCATAGCCTTCTGTGAAACGGTTGGGGATATAAAATTGCACATCTGCTCCCATATCCTGCAACGTTTTCATCATGACCGTAGTGCTTGTTACACCATCCGCATCGTAATCACCAAAGATGAGGATTGGTTCCCTTTTTTCTATTGCTTCCTTTATTCGTTTGACTGCTATATCCATCCCCTTCATTAGGAATGGGTCATGAAAATTGTCTATGCTGTATAAAAAATTCTCCGCTTTTTCGCGGTTATCATATCCTCTGTTTACTAGTAAACTTGCTACAAGAGGTGTGATTTTCAACTGGTCTGCAAGTATTGCAGCATCTTTCTTATCTTTGTCTTCTACAATCCATCTAGTTTTTGAATGCAGCATCATATCACCTCAATCTATCATTATACAAGTTAGAGGTGTTCCTTTCAATGTTTGATAGTGGAAGAAGGAGGCGCTCCCATTACTAAATGACACAGAAAAAAGCTTACGCATAAAAGGCATAAGCTTTTTGACATAATGATTATTTGGATTTTATAGAAATTGGATCAACAATTTCTGTGCTGCCAGACTCAAATGATTCAAGCTCCTGCACTCGTAATTGCAAGGCTTCTTTTTCCTTAACAGCAGCCTTCCACTTTCTTTGCAGTGAATAAATTTTAATTAAGCCGGCAGAGCCGATCATTAAGCCGCCCAGCAAAACAGAAATCAGGATAACAAGGATAAGCGGCCATTGTCCTGTTCCGAATAAATAGTTGACCGTAACGGAATCGACATTAATAACGGCAAATACTGCCACAATAACGGCAAAAATAATTCCAAATAATAAATTCCACTGTATTTTCATAAATACCCTCCAAAAAATATAGTTCTTCTAGATAACTTTCCCTTAATAACAATTCTTCAAAACATGTTTTTTTAAAAGAGCAATAACCACAAAAAAACAGGACCCCTTAAAAAGGTCCTGTTTATTCATTATACTTGTGGCTCATCTGAGTTTTTTCGTTTTTCTTTCACTGTAATCAGAACGCCTTTTTTCTTAAGCTCTTTCTTCTTCCATACATACCATAATTGAGAGGCAATGAAGATAGAAGAATATGCTCCGCCAATTAAACCAATCAATAATGCTAATGAGAAGTTTCTGATAGACTCGCTTCCGAAAATCAACAGGGCAATCACACAGATAACAACTGTAAGAACCGTATTGAGTGAGCGTGTGAACGTTTGGCGAATACTTGTGTTAATAATATCCTTGATTTCCTGTGCTGTTTTGATTCTTTTCTTCTTCACAAGGTTTTCTCGGATACGGTCAAACGTAACAATCGTGTCATTGATAGAATAACCGACAATTGTCAGCACTGCAGCGATAAAGGTAATGTCCACTTCAAGACGTGTGAAGCTGAAGATTACAATAATAAAGAACGCATCATGAAGCAATGCAATGATGGAAGCCAATGCCATATATATTTCAAAACGTATCGTTACATAAAGGATGATACCTAATGATGCCAAAATGATGGCATAGAAAGCATTTTTGGCTAATTCTTTTCCGACTGTAGGCGAAACAGTGCTGATATTCGGATCGGTACCGTATTTATCATGCATAGCCGTTTTTAATTCAGCCACTTTCTTTTGGCTCAAATCATCACCTTTTATGCGAATTGCCGCTTTTTCATTGTTATCTCCTGAAAGGGTAATATCCTCAGCCTGTATATTTAGTGCATCCAAATCAGCTTGCACCTCTGCTGTCGTTAATGCCTTATCTGAGGAAATTTCAATCCTTGAACCTGCTGAGAAGTCGATACCAAGATTAAGTCTGAATACAGCAATTACAATGATACCAGCAACCACGAGCACACTTGAAACAGTAAAGAAAATGTTTTTGTATTTTACAAAGTCAATACGATCAAACTTTGTCGGCAATGTAAGTGTGTCATAGTTTTCGCCAATATGCTTAATATCCTTTTTATTTACACCAAACCATGACAGCTTTTTATTGAACGCTTTGCTGTTAACGATAAGTCCAAGCAACAATCTTGTTCCATAAACAGCCGTGATAAAGCTCACAAGGATGCTCACAATCAACAATGTCGCAAATCCTCTGACAGAGCTTGTACCATATGCAAATAAAATGATAGATGCAAGAATGGTTGTAAGGTTGGCGTCAATAATAGTTGAAATCGAGTTTTTGTTACCTGCTTGGTATGCCGATTTCAGGGTTTTTCCAACTTTAAGCTCATCCTTAATCCGTTCATATGTGATGATGTTGGCATCTACCGCCATACCTACGCCGAGTATAATCGCAGCGATTCCAGGCAGTGTCAGCACCCCGTTCATCAAGTCAAGAACGAGCAGGTTCAAATACACAAAAACAGAAAGAGTAATAATCGCAATTAAACCTGGCAAACGATAGTAGAACAGCATGAACAAGAAGACAAGTCCAACACCGACAATACCTGCAAATACTGTATCTTTCAGTGCTTCATCACCAAACTGTGCTCCAACACTTGTAGAATATACTTCCGTCAATTTAACTGGAAGTGCACCTGCGTTCAGCAAGTCAGCTAATGTTTTAGCTTCCTGGACTGTGAAGTTTCCTGTAATCGAGACTGTATCTGTATTTAATACATTGCTAACCATCGGGTTCGATAAGAATTTTGGATCAGCTTTTGCAGCTTCATCCGCATAGGAATCGCCATCTTCATAATCAAGCCAAATGACGAGCGGATTTCCAAGCACTTCTGTTGTTACATCTTTAAACTTTTCTGCACTTTTAAGCTTAAGAGTAACACTTGGCTTGCCGTTTTGATCAAAAGCCTGGTCAGCTCCGCCTTCGACTAAATCAGAACCGTCCATCAGCTCTTTATCATTAATATCCCGGAATGACAGGTTTGCTTCTGTTGACAAAAGCTCCCTTGCCTTATTTTGGTCCGTTACACCTGCAAGCTGGACGCGGACGCGGTCCTTCCCTTCGATTTGGATAATTGGTTCACTTACACCAAGAACGTTAATCCTTTTATCGAGTGCTTTAGCCGTACTGTTGAGAATGTCCTCATTGATTTTCTGGCTTTTGTCAATTGGTGTCACTTCATAAAGAACCTCAAACCCCCCTTGGAGATCGAGACCAAGTTTAATATCCTTTAAAATATTATTTGTTGTTCCTCCCATTAACCCTGCAAAAACAACTACAATTAATAGGAAGGCAACTATTCTGCTCCGCTTTACCATTATGTATTTTTCCTCCTTGGTTCTTAAAGGTGTATGTTAAAGCATTAAAGACACACCCTTGACAAGCTTAAGCCATCCTTACAGCTCTAGCAGGACGGCAAACAATATTCTAAAATTCCTTTTTGCATACAAATAGATAGAGATAGTGAGATATTCTTCTTCTATAATAAAACATTATGAAACAGTTTATGATTGCTGTCAATTTGTACTAAAAATTATCCTTTGTCTTCACAAAAACTTCACAATTAGCAGGAAAGAATCTACTTAAGCAGCTCCTTTTTTTCCTCTTCTGTTAGCGTTGCAAAATAGTCATCTGCCTTATAAGCTTCCAATGTCGCAAAATTCATAAAGTCTACGACCTTAACATTCATCACATCCTGAACAATCTCTGCAATTCTGTAATCGCTTGACGGCTTCTTCCACTTCTTCTTTGTTAAGAAGAACCATAATTCACCCTCATCTATCGTGTCATAGCCTAACAGATGGAACTCCTCCAGCTTGCTCTTTAGCGCTGGCTTTACTTGATGGCGAAAATGATCATATAAATGCTCTGATGGCATCTTTTATAACAGCTCCTTTAACATGATGGTCCTTTATCTCGTATCATAAACACCTTTTATACCATTAACTTAATGGCAGCGTTCCCCCTTATTTATAAGCCTGCTCTTTTCTGAAATTCATTTATATACTTGTCATGCTTTGTCCACATGGATGCATATAGTTAATTGTATAGCATTATTCGTTATTTGAGAAGGCAGGGAAATAGAATGTCTAAGTTTTTACAAGGCACCATTATACTGCTAGCAGCAGGGCTCATCACAAGAGTATTAGGTTTCATCAATCGCATCGTCATTGCCCGGTTTATCGGGGAGGATGGAGTCGGGCTTTATATGATGGTATATCCCACATTAATTTTAGTCGTGACCATCACACAGCTTGGACTGCCTGTAGCCATTTCAAAAAATGTAGCAGAAGCATATGCGGAAGGAAACCATCGCAAAGTCAAATCAATTCTTGTCGTGGCTTTGTCGACAACACTTGGACTAGCATTGGTTTTTACACCGCTTTTATATTTGCTTGCTCCATTTTTGGCAGAAACATTATTTAATGACAGCAGAACATTAATACCGATGATGGCAATTGCCCCAATTATTCCTATCATTGCTGTCTCATCTGTATTAAGGGGCTATTTTCAAGGTAAGCAAACAATGAAGCCTGCAGCTGTTTCGCAGGTGATTGAACAAGTCATCCGCATTACTCTTATTGCAGTCCTTACAAAGGCATTTTTGCCGATGGGAATTGAATATGCAGCAGCAGGAGCGATGCTTGCAGGTGTTATTGGAGAATTGGCTTCCCTGCTCTATTTGCTAACTTCCTTCAAATGGAAAAAAGGCTTTTCTCTACGGAACAAGTTTTTGCAGTATATGGTGAAGGGAAAAAACACCTTTCAAGAGCTTATGCAAATTGCCTTGCCGACAACAGGCAGCAGGATGATTGGAAGTGTGGCATGGTTTCTAGAGCCTATCGTTGTAGCGCAAAGTCTGGCTTTAGCCGGTCTGACTGCAGTTAATGCAACAAAGCAGTATGGGGTATTAACAGGATTTGCCTTGCCATTGCTTATGCTTCCTTCTTTTTTTACACAATCCCTTTCCACCTCACTAGTACCTGCTATAAGTGAAGCAAACGCGAGCGGACAGAAGCATAAAATCGACTATTTACTGCAACAGGCATTAAGATTTACTTTTATGACAGGGGGACTAGCTGTCATTGTGATTTATGTATTAGCTGAACCGTTAATGACAGTAATGTATGGCAGCACGAAAGGTACAACCTTCATATTGTTAATGGCACCTTTTTTTATCTTAAATTACTACCAAGGCCCTCTTCAAGCAGCCCTGCAAGCATTAAATTTAGCAAGAGCTGCTATGATTAACAGCTTTATTGGTGCAGCTGTAAAAACAGGAGTAATCCTGCTCCTTGCGAGCAGACCAGAGTTTGGAATTTATGGTGTGGCAATTGCTTTAATTGTTGGGTTTGTGCTTGTAACAATGCTACATTTCGCAACAATCGCCAAATCAATCGGCTTTTCTATCTATGTTAAGGACTATGTCAAAATGATTGCCGTCATATTTGTTGTCGGCTACACGGGAACTGTTTTAGCAAAATGGGCATGGACAGACAGCCTAGTATTAATGGTATCCACTGATACGATCATTATCAGCCTGTTGTATTTGATTTTGCTTTTTGTATTTAAGCTCCTCAAAAAAGAAGATATTAGACGAATTCCCTGGATAGGGCCAATATTAACAGGAAAATGAGGTTAGAGTGATGCTCTACCTCATTTTCCGTCTATATAATCAATATAAAACTTACCATCTTGAAAGCTGCAAAAGGAGATGCTCTCAACCTTCGTATGCCCTTGTTTTCTTAACTCCTGTCTCAACCATGCTTCCGATTTTTCCACTTCCTCAAGGCTTGTCTTCTGGATGATGCCATCAATAATTAACGGAATTGTAATTCCTGATTTACTTGGTTCCTTTTCAAACACAGACAGTTTTCCTGATGTTTCTAATATCGCAAATTCAACATCGGCAACATTGCGCACATCCTTTTCTCGAAGCTGCAGCAGTAAATCATCCATATTGTATCGCTGGCTTTTCATGGCCTTTTCGTCGATTTTTCCTTTGTTAATAATGATGGTAGGCTTTCCATCAATTAAATCACGGACGCTTTTACTTTTTAGGGACAGGGCTGCCAGACCTATTTGAATTAGCAGCAGGATAAATATCGGCAAAATGGTCGGAACAAGCTCTGTTTTAATATCTTCAATCGCTGCAACGGCAATTTCTGCAATCATTATATATACGACAAGATCAAGAATGCTTAATTCCCCAATCTCCCGTTTGCCCATCACCCGAAAAACGAGGACAATGATAGCGTAAAGCAATAAGGTCCTCAGCAAAATGATGATATATTCCTCCATTAATCTTCCCTCCCAAACAGCATTTTTTTACGATAATACAACTATTTTAGTTTCCTCAGCAAAAACGTTTTTATTCGGATATTCACAAATTCTTGATTCTAATTAGGCAGGTTGGTGAATATGCTTGTACTAGTATGAAACTATTCATGAATCTACTAAAGAAAATGGTTGAAAGGAGAGGTTTAAGATCGAAGAGAGCAAAAACGTCGGCAGTGCCGTATTATACGGCCTGATTGCGATCTTTACCCTATTTATTACAAGCAGTATCGTCTTTTCCATGTTGCTAAGATTCACCTCCCTCCAGGAAGGATCCTTGCAGTACATAATTACCGCTGTTTCCTTTATCGCACTGTTTGCAGGAGGGTTCATCTCTGGTGGAAAAGGTAAGCAGAAGGGCTGGTTTCTTGGTGGATTAACTGGTCTGATTTACTTCTTAATTGTGTTCTTGTTCAGCTTTTTAGGATTGGATCAGCTATTCACTTTCGAGCAATTCATTTATCACGTATGCTATACTCTGATTGCCATGATGGGCGGTATTTTAGGAGTTAACTTATCAAAATCTTAATTTTGCAAACAAAAAAGCTGGCAGCAAATTTTGCTGCCAGCTTATTTTAATTATGCTTTATCCAGAATAGTGCTGGAAGAAGATTCAACAACTTCACGAACAGCATTGCGGTCGAAAGTCAGACGGCTGCCGTCTGGCGACTTAAGAACGATAGTGCCTTCGTCGATTGCATCGACAGTAGCGTGAAGTCCGCCAATCGTGACAATCTTGTCCCCTTTTTTTAGATCACTCTGCATTTGCCTAACCGCTTTTTGACGCTTTTGCTGCGGACGGATAAGCAAAAAGTAAAACAGAACAAACATTAAAATAAATGGTAATAACCCCATAATGTTTTGCATAAATTTCCCCTCCTTTCAAAATCCTCTATTTAAAAGTTTTTAGCATTTGGCTTATTAAAACCGTAGCGCTCGAAAAACTCTTCTTTGAAGTCCCCCAATCGATCTTCGCGAATCGCTTGTCTGACGTTCTCCATTAAGTTTAACAGAAAATAGAGATTATGGTAAGATGTAAGTCTAATTCCGAACGTTTCATCACATTTAATTAAATGACGGATGTATGCACGGCTGTAGTTTTTACATGTATAGCAATCACACTCCGGATCAAGCGGTCCGAAATCTCTTGCATATTTCGCGTTTTTCACAACAAGTCTGCCTTCGCTCGTCATGCATGTACCATTGCGGGCAATACGTGTTGGAAGCACACAGTCAAACATATCAATCCCTCTAATAGCACCATCTATTAAGGAATCCGGTGAACCTACTCCCATTAAATAACGAGGCTTATTATCAGGCATTAATGGTGTTGTAAACTCAAGCACTCTGTTCATAACATCCTTCGGTTCTCCAACAGAAAGACCACCGACTGCGTAGCCTGGGAAATCCAATGAAACAAGATCTCTTGCACTTTGCTTACGAAGCTCTTCGTACTCTCCACCTTGAATAATACCAAACAAACCTTGATCCTCTGGTCTGCCATGTGCTTTCAGACAACGCTCAGCCCATCTGGACGTACGCTCAACAGATGCTTTCATATAGTCATATTCTGCAGGATACGGCGGACATTCATCAAATGCCATCATGATGTCTGAACCAAGTGCATTTTGAATTTCCATTGCTTTCTCAGGAGAAAGGAACAGTTTATCCCCATTCAAGTGATTTCTAAAATGGACACCCTCTTCTTCAATTTTGCGGAAATCGCTTAATGAGAAGACTTGGAAGCCGCCTGAATCTGTTAAAATAGCCTTATCCCAGTTCATGAACTTATGCAGGCCGCCTGCTTCTTTCACAATTTCATGTCCTGGACGAAGCCATAAATGATACGTGTTGCTCAAAATGATATTGGCACCCATTGTTTTTAAATCCTCTGGAGCCATCGTTTTTACTGTCGCTAATGTTCCAACAGGCATGAACGCAGGTGTTTCAAAGGAACCATGTGGAGTATGTACGATACCCAGCCTTGCTCCTGTTTGTTTACATGTCTTAATTAATTCATAACGTATTGCAGTCAATGTAAAATCTCCTTTATTTAAAAAATGCAATCGCCTTCTAAAAGGTATTATCTGATGAACATAGCATCTCCAAAGCTAAAGAAACGGTAACGTTCTTTCACAGCAGTTTCATAGGCATGAAGAATGTTCTCTCTGCTTGAAAGGGCACTTACAAGCATAATAAGTGTTGATTTCGGCAAATGGAAATTCGTTATCATTCCATCAATCCCTTTGAATTCATAACCAGGATAAATAAATATACTGGTCCAGCCGTTACTTTCCACAAACTTGCCGTCATTCGCACTTGCAATTGTCTCTAATGTGCGAGTCGATGTAGTGCCGACAGACAAAATACGGCCGCCTTCTTCTCTTACCTTATTCAATAACTTGGCAGTGCCAGCAGTAAGCTGATAAAATTCAGCATGCATCTCATGCTTATCAATATCCTCCACATTTACTGGGCGGAAAGTGCCAAGGCCAACATGTAATGTGATAAAGGCAATATGAACACCTTTTGCTTTTAATTCCTCAAGCAGCTCCTCTGTAAAATGAAGACCAGCAGTCGGAGCAGCGGCAGAGCCTCTTTCCTTTGCATAAACAGTTTGATATCTGTCTTGATCATCCAATGTTTCCTTTATGTATGGCGGCAGAGGCATTTCACCAAGCTCATCGAGGATTTCATAAAAGATTCCGTCATACAAAAATTCCAGAATTCTTCCCCCATGCTCTAGCTCTTCTTTACAAACTGCCTTCAGTTTACCAGCTCCAAAGGAAATAATTGTTCCCTTCTTCACACGCTTTGCAGGCTTTACTAATGTTTCCCATTGCTCGCCTTCCTGCTGCTTAAGCAGGAGCACCTCAATATGTGCACCAGTATCTTCTTTTTCACCATGCAATCTTGCAGGAAGAACTCTCGTATCATTGAGAACAAGGCAGTCGCTTGGATTTATGTATTCAATAATATCCTTGAATGTACGGTGCTCCAAGCTGCCTGTTTCCTTATCCACTACCATAAGCCTGCTGCTTGTTCTGTCCTTTAAAGGAACTTGGGCAATCAACTCTTCAGGCAGATGAAAATCAAATAAATCTACTTTCACTTTAATTCACCTTATCTCTCTTTTAAGAACTCATATACTCTAGTTGGAAGCATAACAGGGCAATTTGCCCTCCTATGCATTCTTAAATCTCTTTTTCTATATTTAAATGCTCGTAGCCTAAATCAGTGACAATCCTTCCACGCGGTGTTCTCTGCAAAAATCCAATCTGCAGTAAATATGGCTCATAAACATCTTCAATCGTATGAGCCTCCTCACCAATTGTTGCAGCAATTGTCTCTAATCCAACAGGCCCGCCTCTAAATTTATGAATCATGCCTATTAATAATTTATGGTCAATATGGTCTAAACCTAAACGGTCAACTTGCAAAAGTTCCAAAGAATCATGTGCAAGTTTATCCGTGATGCTACCATTCCCTTTAACCTGGGCAAAATCCCTTACCCTTCTCAGCAAACGGTTTGCAATCCTTGGTGTCCCTCTTGATCTTCTGGCAATTTCCAAAGCTGCGCCGTCCTCAATATCGACGTTTAAAACTTGGGCTGTGCGGACCACAATACTTGTTAACTGATTCTCATTATAATACTCCAGCCTGCTCAAGACTCCGAATCGATCTCTAAGTGGTGCAGACACAGATCCTGCTCTTGTTGTCGCTCCAACTAATGTAAATGGCGGCAAGTCAAGACGGACAGACCTAGCACTTGGGCCTTTGCCAATAACAATATCTAAGCAATAGTCTTCCATTGCAGGATAAAGTACTTCCTCAATGGAACGGGGAAGTCTGTGAATCTCATCAATGAAAAGAACATCTCCAGGCTCCAATGCAGTGAGGATGGCGGCCAAATCACCTGGCCTTTCAATTGCCGGCCCGGCAGTCGTCCTGATATTTACGCCCATTTCATTTGCAATAATCGTCGCCAAGGTTGTTTTACCTAATCCTGGAGGTCCATACAACAGGACATGGTCAAGGGCTTCTTCCCTAAATTTTGCCGCTTCTATGAACACTTCCAGATTATCTTTCACTTTATCCTGGCCGATATACTCTTTTAATCGAAGGGGGCGCAAACTCTGCTCGAAGGAAACTTCCAATGAGTCGGCTTCTCCAGATACGATGCGGTCATCCAACATAATCCACTCCTCTCCTTAAAAGATACCTAGTTAAATTTTGAGAAGCAGCTTTAACGCAAGCTTAATATACTCGTCTGTCGTAAGCTGTTCCTTCTTCAGCTGTGGAACGACCTTTTTAACCTCTCTATCCGAGTAACCGAGTGCAGTTAATGCTAGAAGTGCTTCATCCAATTGTGTGGCACCAGCTTTTTTCTGCTCCACTTCATCCACATTGAATAAATCAGGAAAGAAATCTGGCATAATGTCTGACAGTTTTCCTTTCAAGTCGAGAATCATTTGCCTTGCTGTCTTTTTGCCGACGCCAGGGAACTTCACTAAAAATGCTTCATCCTCATTTTCTATTGCAGAAATCACTTGATTCGGCTCACCTGAAGCCAAAATAGCAAGTGCTCCCTTCGGCCCTATTCCCGATACATTAAGCAGCTTTGTAAATAATGTCTTTTCATCCTGTGAGCGGAAACCGTATAAGCTTATCATATCTTCTCTTACATAATGATACGTATAAACAATAATATTCTGCTTTGCCATAGACGAAAAAGAGAAAGGATTCGGTGTTTTTATCTGATAACCGATATCATTATTTTCGACCACTATGTATTCAGGTCCGATATATTCAATTTTCCCTTTAATATATTCGTACAAATCCTGTTCGCTCCCTTATAAAAGCTATAAAGACTATTTTAGCATATATTAAAGAAAAACTACCATATAAGATATTTTCTAAAAATTAAGAAAGAAAGAAATAAATAAACATAATAAAAAACCATTTACTGCTACAAATGGTTTTTTAATAAGAATATTTTTGCTTAGGCAATCGAAAATTCGCTTTTCTTTTCAATTGCCTAAAAAAGTGACTAGAGGTATCAGTTCGCTAGATTATTGGTATCAAGACTTTTAAATGTCTCGAGAACTTCGACATAACGATTCTTATTTTTGATTGGAATACCGTTTTGCAAACTTTTTTGCTGCGTGGATTCCAGCTTCTCTAAGTCTATTTGGAAAAAGGATTGGATAATGTTCGACTTATTCGGTTTACCGTTGTAAACACCTAGAACGCCTTCATCTGAGACTCCGAAATAGCCATTTGCTTTAAGTAATGGTGAAATATCATCCATTTCCTGCTTAAAGACAAATTGGTGACTATCCATATTCACCAGTTGCCAGTTCTCATATTTGGACCAGAAATCTTCCATCGACCATATCGTTTCCTCTATACACTCTTCACTTACTTCTCCATCTAAATATACTCTTTGCAGCAAAACAGCGAACTTCTTCGGAGATTGTGCATTAGCTACATTCTCCCAAGCCGGAAACGCAGATAATAGAATGATAAGAAGAATAGAGAACAATAAAAGGAATCTGGTTTTCATTATGAATCACCTCTTCAGCTTACTAGAAAAACTTAAATTCCCTATTAGTCTCACCAGAATCTCTAAAATCATGCTCATAAAATTCCAAAATAGAAAAACTAACTATTAAGAATGCTTTTTTAATCTAAATTGCTGCATTGCCTTTTCAAGCCCCTCACGCAATGATATATCTGCTTTCCAACCCAATATTTCCTTTGCCTTTGCAACAGATACTGAACAAGAGGAAGCAAGTTCGTCTTGTGAATTCTCAAAAATCGGATGCAGATTTCCAGCTGCTTCCCCAATCATTTCTGCTGCTTTTTGTAAACTGTACATACTTTGTGTGGCAATATTAATTATTTCATTATCCCCCTTTGTCAAGGAAGCAAAAATAGCATCCACGGCATCATCAATATAAACAAAGTTTCGAAGCTGTTTTCCATCACCATAAATAACAGGAGCCTGTCCATCTATCGCCTTTTCCAAATTGTCTGCAATGAAACCTTTTGTTTGAATGCCATATATATCTGCAAATCTCAAAATGGTAAAAGGTAAAGAATATAGCTTATGATAGTGCATAACATACTTCTCTTCCATCTTTTTCGATAAGCCTTCGAAAAGAGCTGGAGCTAAAAAGTTGTCTTCAACAGCCTCTTCGGTTTGATTCCCGTAAACAGAAATGGCACTTGGAAAAATCACCTTTTTCACTTTAGCTTCTACACAAGCCTCGAGCACATTTATCGTTGTTGCAATATTTACTTCTGACTGATCAAATGAATCTTTCATAGCATTAGAAGTAATAAGCTCATGTTTCAGATGCAATACAATATCTATGTTTTCCTTTTTGAAAATGGAAGTTAGCTCTCTCTTGTCTAGATCCGTTTTATAATAGCTAGCCATTCCATTTAGATTTGTATCCAAATCCCATTCACGATTATCTGCCAGCACTACCTTCATTCCACTCGCTGTAAGCTTTTCCATTACCTTAACTGCCATGCTATTACTGGCTCCCCCAGTCACAAGTACCTTCACCATTTTCCCCTCCACTATGTATGCTTCACACGTTCTTTATAACGAATATTTACTTCATTATAAAGCAATATCATCATTATGGAAAGGAAAATCTTTGTATTTTTTTCATTATATCGAACAAATTATCGTTAGATAATGTTTATATCGGTTGTTTTGTTTTTAATTAAGAACATTCCAAAGAGTTAACTATCATTATACATGGATAAAACAATCCATTTTAATCAGATAAATTTGTTTATTTTGTCTATCAAAGTTCATTTCCTTTTGCTCATGCCTATTTCCATTTCCACTAAGGTTTGTAATCATAAATAGATCCAAAATCAACAAAAAAAGAACCCAAACTATTACGCGAATTTCCGACTAAAATTCTGCATAATAATTTGGGTCTTGCTTATACTTCGATACTTTGATTGAATATTTTTTTTATAAATTATTGGACCTGTTAGCCTTATTGATAATGTCCCGCTTATTTATATCAATTGTTTTTTCTGGAAGACGTTTTCGGATTCCTTTATTAATACTGTCTATATTAAGGAAAATCCCTTTATCTGTTACAATAGATGCTTCTTTCCCATTTATATAGCTATCTATTTCCTTCCGTACAGCAGATCTTGTGTTTTTGCTTGTTGCTCTGTTATCCACTTCCAATGCAACTAACACATTGTCTTCATATACTAATGTACGCACATCTTTTACGTTATTTACTTTTAAAACGGCCTTATTAATCTTATCTGCCAGCTCTGTATCATAAACATCTACTCGATTTCCGATATTTTCAGTACGGGCATTTAGATTATTGCTTGTATTAGCACGGTTTTGTTTGCCTTCACTTCCGAATGTATGGTCGAGCGCCTCTGTTAGCGGTCCATCATTATCTTGATTTCCTAATACCCTTGCATTTCCTGTACTTTCTTGTTCATGGCGCTCATTTGAATAATAACCGAGTGGCATAGATTCTTCTTTACCGTCATTGTCCAGGTCTTGATCTGTATTGCCGCAGCCTGCCAACAGCATGAAAGTTAGCGTTAATGGAGCTGCTGCCTTATTCCACTTCATCAATGCAAACTCCCCTTTATCTTTCGTTTTGAGCAAATATGCTCTACATTATTTTTTTCAAAAGGGAAGCCTTTCATGCTAAGAAAGTATAGGCATACATGTTAACAATCTCTAATCGGTTAATTTCATCATTTTATTGACAAATTTTCTCCTTTTAGAAAATTGTTGCTCTGTTAGCTCCACAACATGCTCTCTAGCTAAGTCATTTTCCATCTTATTCTGCCTAATAAGCCGATTCCATTCACGCAGTATATCTGTTGGAAAGGCTAATCCAATTAAAAAAGATCTTTCGTGTAGGAATGGCTGTAGCAAATTCATTTTTTGAAGCTGAGAATGGGACCAACCAATAACCGGTAAAATCCGATTGGCAAATTGTAAATAATCCATACTTCTTGGGCCAATACTAATAAGGTCAAAATCAATTAAATATAAATGTCCATTTAAACCACGGATAAAATTATGATGTGCAACATCTCCATGTAAGATTACCTTTTTTTCATTCGCCATATTAACTTTTTCTTTTTCTAATTGGTAAAGTGTCCAGTCAATCCAGCTGGTCAATTCCTGCAGCAAATTTTTTTTTATAAATGGAGCTGCAACAGGTAAATTTGCCTTAAACTGCTTACTTCTTTCCACCCACTTCTCATAAATATCAAAATGAGGCAAAACATATTGATATGCATCAACGAGCTTTTCTGTGCATTCGTAATATTGCCCTAATAAGACTAAGGCCTCCTGTCTGCTTTCCTTTTCCCCGTAAGAGAAAGGTTTAAGACTTCCAGGTATGTACTCAATGCATCCGTAGATGCAATTATCTATAATAATTGGGTCCTGATCAAATGAAAAAAAGCGATAGGTTGCATGAAAACCCTCATAATGAAGGGAATTCGTAAATGCCTCTTGAATTTTTAGTTTTTTATAGCTCGGAAACTCCTTCAATATTAGCCAATTATAGTCTGTTATAACTAAATATACTTGCTTACGAATTCGCTTTAGTTCTTTAACCGGATAAGGCAGCTTCGTTTGTAATAAAGAGAGGAGACGATAGACTAAATTATCGTCTCCTCTGTTGTTAAATTTCATAGTCACTGCTTTCGTCAAGATAACGAGGCATTCCAAATGGTGTCACTTCATTAATTCCATATGGGTGTACTAATGGCGGCTGCCCGTTTCCATGGAATGGAGGTGCAAAAATTGGAGCATTTCCTCCTGGACCCATAATTGGCGCAGCATTAAAATCGCGTGTACCTGGACTTCCGCCCATCATTCCCTCAAACGGCATTCCTTGCATTCCACCCATGTCATCCATCGGGAATTGCATTGGCACATTGCCTGCTGCTCCTTGTGGATATGGAGGTTCCTGCATATAAGGCATTCCACCGCCTGTTGGATATCCTGGACCACCAGTCATAGGCATACCGCCCATTTCTGGATTAAAGCCTTGCTGCATTCCTGCTACTCCCGGACCGAATGGTTCTCCTCCTGGATAGGTGAATGGCGCTTGGCCTCCCATTCCTGGGTCGAAGCCTTGCTGCATTCCCATTGCTCCTGGATTGCCTCCAAATGGCATCTGACCTCCCATTCCTGGATTAAAGCCTTGCTGCATTCCCATTGCTCCTGGATTGCCTCCGAATGGCATTTGGCCTCCCATTCCCGGGTCAAAGCCTTGCTGCATTCCCATTGCTCCCGGATTGCCTCCAAATGGCATTTGGCCTCCCATTCCCGGGTCAAAGCCTTGCTGCATTCCCATTGCTCCTGGATTGCCTCCAAATGGCATTTGGCCTCCCATTCCCGGGTCAAAGCCTTGCTGCATTCCCATTGCTCCTGGATTACCTCCAAATGGCATCTGGCCTCCCATTCCCGGGTCAAAGCCTTGCTGCATTCCCATTGCTCCTGGATTGCCTCCAAATGGCATTTGACCTCCCATTCCTGGGTCGAAGCCTTGGGTTCCCATTACTCCCGGGTTGCCTCCGAACTGCATTTGGCCTCCCATTCCTGGGTCGAAGCCTTGCTGCATTCCCATTGGTGCAGAATGAGTATGACTTGGATATGGCACAGCAGGTCCTCCACAACCACAATCTTCTTTGAATGGAAGCTGCGGCATTTGCATTTGTGCTGGAGCTGTATAGGCTGCAGGTGAAACATTTGTGTAATCAGACGATTCGTTCATATCATAAGAAGTATGCATTGGCATATGACCATAATGCTGGAACGGCTGCTGCTGAACAGGCATTTCCTTATGACCATGCATTGGACTTACTTGTGCATGCTGGAATGGCTGTGAGCTAGGTGTAAATGGAGTATTGTAAGATGAGGAAGATTCCTCCCATTTATGCTTTACTCCATGCCCATGTGCAGGCATAACCATTGGAGCCTGATATGTGTGGTCCATCGGATATGTTTCCATTGGCACACCTTCTGGAATGCATACGCCTGGCGGGAAGCCTGAGCCTGGCATCATCGGTGATACCTCATAACAATATGGTTGATATGGAATAATCGGTGGACAAACCTCTTTCTTTGGCTCTTCCTTTACGATTGGGACAATATTAATAGGCTTTTCTGGCACTGGCTTTTGTGGCACTGGCTTTTCTTCAACCTCAACATCTATATCTACATTTGTCATGTTCATGGAATAGTAATTGTGGATATCAATTTCAGGGATGATTGGTTTAGGCATTTTTGGAGTATGTGGCTTTTCTTTTTTCGGCATTTCCTTCTTAGGCATCTCTTTTTTTGGCTGTTCTTTTACAACAATCGGCTGCTCTTTTACGATCGGTTGTTCTTTGATGATTGGTTGCTCTTTATAAATTGGTTGTTCTTTTTTAATTCCTGCTATTGGCGCTTCTTTTTTTATACTGCCGCCAGCAGTAGGAACTTTAACTTTCATACCGGGCATAATCATATCTGGATTACTTAGCTGGGAATTTAACATCTTTAACTCTTCGAAATTAACGCCGTATTTTTTGGCAATTTCCCAAAGAGTATCCCCCTTTTGTACGATATGGATTTTCACTATAGATTCCCTCCTATGCATATGTCCATATAGTCTATGTTATCGTAGAAAAAGTGTTATCGTTCTTCAAAAAAATTTATGCTGTTTTCACAAGATTTATGTACTGCTCGCTAAATGTTCTTATATAGTAACTTACTTTTATCAGTATGGACTCACCATTAAAATCGAAATTATTGGCGACTAAAGCGATTAGTTTGGTAAAATAGGACAAGGTATGAATACAGGATAAAAAGCACTAACAATATACGAAATCAGGGCATCCTTGAATGGATTGTTAAGGAGGAGTTTTATGGAAGAAAAAAAAATGCTCGGAGAAGAAAGAAGGAGCTATATATTATCCTTGCTGAAAGAGAATAGCCGACCATATACAGGCAGCGAGCTATCAAAGCTGACAAATGTCAGCAGACAGATAATTGTTGGAGACATTACCTTGCTTAAGGCGAAAAATGAGCCGATTATTGCCACAAGTCAAGGATACTTATATTTGCAGCAATCAAAGCCAGAGCTTTTTGAAAAAATAATCGCCTGTAACCATGCTCCAGAAAAGACAGAGGAAGAGCTTCTATTAATTGTCGATTACGGAGTAACTGTCAAGGATGTAAAAATTGAACATCCTGTTTACGGTGATTTGACGGCATCTATTCTGGTGTCCAATCGTAAAGAAGTACAGCAATTTATGAAAAAAATCCAAAGTACAAATGCAGTTTATTTATCACAACTAACATCAGGCATCCATTTACATACATTAACTGCAAATTCCCAATCTGCCCTGACAGAAGCAGAAGCCGCTCTAAGAAACGCCGGGTTTTTGATAGGATTGGATGACTGAGTGTATGCTTAATTACAGACTTATACAATAAAGAGGCTGGGACATAAGTATGTGAACCAGCGTAAAGACCGAACTGCTAATCAACTACTGATTAGATAGTTCGGTTTTTTGTTTTTAGTTTAAATACAAAAAATTAGAAATTTTAGTGGAATGGAGCGGAGGCCACTCGACTCCTGCGGGAAATAGAGGAAAGGATGAGACCCCGCAGGCGAAGACGAGGAGGCTCCATACCTCCCCGCGGAAAGCGCGAGGACGAGCGCGCAATGAAACAAACTAACTTTAACTCGACATTCTATTTAGACACAACCTTCATTTTTCAAATTTAGTTGTAATTCTATTATTCGTGTTTAGAAAACTTATCTTTTGTTTTGTCCCAGCCTCTTTTTTTATTTCGCATCCGTATAAAAAGGATATGATCCCAGCAGTTTTACTTCACAACCAATTGCTTCAAGCTCTGACATCGCACCTGGAATTAATACATCATCAAGCTCACGATCTATATCAATAATGAAGAAATAATTGCCAAGACCAGTTTTTGTTGGTCTTGATTCTATTTTAACGAGGTTAAGCTTCCTCCACGCAAAAGCGGACAAAACTTGATGAAGTGCTCCAGATTCATCGGCTGGAAGTGTAACCATTAAGCTCGTTTTGTGACCAACAAGCTTGCAATCATTCGGCTGATAGGCAATATTATTTTTGGATATGATAATAAAACGCGTATGGTTATTATCAAAATCATGAATATTCCTTTTAACAATTTCTAAACCATATTCATTAGCCGTTAGTTCATTTCCAATAGAAGCCGCCTTAAGCTCTGGATTTTCCTTTATAAATTGAGCAGCTCTTGCTGTGGAAGTGGTATTTTCACATCTAATCCCATTCCATTCTGCGTGAAGGAATCGGTGACATTGAGCAATAGCATGGGAATGACTGTATACAGTTTCTGCTTCTTTCCAGCTATCTTTTAAATTCGGATGCACCATCAAATGTTGTTTGATTGGAACAGTTATCTCCCCTTTGATTGGCAGGTCCACCTCATGAATTAAATAATCTAGTGTAATGTTCACAGAACCCTCTAATGTATTCTCAACAGGAACAAGCGCAGCCTCCACTTCCCCTTGCATGACAGCATCCATGCAATTCGGAATAGTCATAAACGGAAGCTTCTCCGCATCTGGAAACAATTTATTTACTGCAATATTTGTAAATGTTGCTTTCGGTCCTAGATACCCTACTTTCACTGTCCTTCTCCTCCAACTAAAACGCTATTTATGTATAATTCTGAATTCTCTTCTAAAAGAAAAGGGAGCAGATTATGCTCCTGAGCTTAAAACTTCTACTTTCTCTACAAACTCAAGCATACGCAGCCTTTCAAGCAATGCATCAATAGAGATTTCCATTTCTGCTGTATTTAAGGAAAGGGTTACGTTCGCCCGTCCCTGCAATGGAATTGTTTGGTGAATCGTCAAAACATTGCATCCACCTGATGCCACGACATTCAGCAATTTAGAAAGCGTACCAGACCTGTCCTCAATATAAAAGAATAAAGTAATCAGGCGCTCCTTTACAACAGTATGAAATGGAAATATCGTATCTCTGTATTTATAAAAAGCACTTCTGCTTAAATCAACCTTTTGGACCGCATCAAAAACAGACTCTGCTTTTCCTCGTTCCAGCAATTCCTTTGCTTCCAATGTTTTTTTCATTGCCTCTGAAAGAACATCCTCACGGACTAGAAAAAAACGCTGGTCCAATTTATTCTGTTTCATTCGCTCACCCTCTTTTTAAGCTAAAGTGAAACTTCCATGGGGATAACCCCATGAAAGTTTAACAAATTTAGTTTATGGCTTAGACTTGCCATAAAAGGAGAGAGAAACATCCTTTAAGCAAGATTAATCAATGAACTCAAATTCATATTCCATTAATTTTACGATGTCCCCATCTTTTGCACCACGTTGTCTTAACTCTTCATCTATTCCCATACCCCTCATTTGACGAGCAAATCTTTTCACAGACTCATCTCTTGAGAAGTCAGTCATCTTGAACAGCTTTTCAATTCCTTCACCTGTCAGCACAAAGCTTCCGTCAGAGTCTCTTGAGATAAAGAATTGACGCTCATCCACCTCATGCTTGTAAAGCACACGGTGAACTCCAGCCTCTTCTTGCACTTCCTCAAGCGGGAACTCAGGTGTCGTTTCCAATTTATCTGCTATGGCAAACAACAAATCTCTTAAGCCTGTTCTCGTTATCGCAGACACAGGGAAAATAGGATAATCTTCTTCCAGCTTTTCTTTGAAGACCTTCAAGTTCTCCTCTGCATCTGGCATGTCCATTTTATTAGCAACAATGATTTGCGGTCTTTCAAGAAGGCGCATATTGTACTCTTGCAGCTCCTTATTGATCGTAATATAATCTTCGAAAGGATCTCTGCCTTCGATTGCAGCCATATCAATAACATGGACGATAACTCTTGTACGTTCAATATGACGTAGGAACTGATGCCCTAATCCGACACCAGAGTGCGCACCTTCAATTAGTCCTGGCAAATCTGCCATTACAAAGCTTCTGCTATCCTCTGTTTCTACCATTCCTAAGTTTGGAACGATAGTCGTGAAATGATAATCAGCAATTTTAGGCTTCGCTGCAGACACGACAGAAAGGAGCGTTGATTTACCTACACTTGGGAAACCAACAAGGCCGACATCTGCCAACACTTTAAGCTCTAATGTCACTTCGCGCTCTTGGCCTGGCTCACCGTTTTCAGAAAGCTCTGGAGCAGGATTCGATGGGCTAGCAAAACGGGAATTTCCACGTCCGCCGCGACCAGCTTTAGCGATTACTGCCTGCTGACCATGCTGTGTTAAATCTGCAATCGTTTCTCCTGTTACCGCATCTGTCACAACAGTGCCCGGAGGAACTTTGACAATCATGTCCTTTGAATTCTTACCGTGCTGGTTCTTAGACATTCCATGCTCTCCGCGCGGTGCCTTAAAGTGGCGCTTGTAGCGGAAATCCATTAATGTCCGTAAGCCTTCTTCCACTTCAAAAACTACATCTGCTCCGTTACCGCCATCTCCGCCAGCTGGTCCGCCTTTTGGTACATATTTCTCTCTGCGAAAGGCAACCATTCCATTGCCGCCGTCGCCGCCTTTCACGTAAATCTTGACCTGATCAACAAACATATTACAACTTCCTCCTAAAGTAGGCTTCTTACTCGCCTATGAATCGAAATACAATTAATTGTTATCCTTATGCTGCTTTATTAGTAGCTCGACCGTTAATTCCTCATCAGAAATATCACTTTTTTCCACAAGAAAACCATCTTTCAGCTTCTCCTGCAGGAAATCAATAAGCAGCTTTTTCTCTTCTATTATTCCGCTAAAATCAAAAAACAATCGAGTTTCCGTTAATTGTGGCTCGATTGACACGGAAAGATTATTATCATGGTATTTTTTGATGCTTTTGTTCAATACGGAAAAAAATCGGCTCGTCCAGTCAGTCAGTGCAAAGTCTTCTATACAATGACACTTTTGTTCATTAAGCACTTCATATTCCAAACGAAATGAATAGCTTTCCCAATTGGACGTCAATATTTTAGCCGCAAACGCAGGAAGCTCCAAGTTAGAAAGCCTTGCCTCCTGCTGTGCTTCCAAAATGATGTCATCAATGATTTCCTCAACGCGTTCCGTTTTGTTTAATGCCATATTCCCTTTGATAAGTTGGATTTTATTCAGCCAATCATGGCGTACATGTCTCAAAAATTCAATTGTATCCCGGTCTCTGTTCATTATCGTACTCCTACACGGTTATTTAGTGTCAGAAGACTTCTCGTATGTAAGTATAACAAAAAATGAAACGACACGTAAAAATATAGCAAAAAAATGCAAATCTTTTCTTTCAGCACTTAGACAGAAAGCATACATGCTGTCTGTCTAAGTGCTGAAAAACTAAATAAAATAAAAGACTGACTCCAAAAGAGCCAGCCTTTTCATAAGAAACTTATGCTTCTTGTGCTACTGGGTATACGCTAACTTGTTTGCGATCACGGCCTAGACGCTCAAATTTAACGATTCCGTCAACTTTTGCGAATAGTGTATCATCGCCACCACGACCAACGTTAACTCCTGGATAGATTTTTGTACCGCGTTGACGGTAAAGAATGCTTCCACCAGTTACTAATTGACCATCTGCACGTTTAGCTCCTAAACGTTTAGAAATGGAGTCACGTCCGTTCTTTGTAGAACCTACCCCTTTTTTCGATGCAAAAAACTGAAGATCTAATCTTAACATTCGTTCCACCTCCTATTTAATTATAGTTGATTGTAACATGCTTGCCATAGTCCCGTTCAATCGTCTCCAAGGAAACGACCATCCCCTCTAAAAGAAGTTGAATTCTTTCACGGGTTTCAGCAGGAATATTTGTAGGTATGCCACAGCTCAAAAATCCGCCATCTTTGCCTTGCTCTATATCAGGTGTGATGCCTGTAATGGATATAACTGCGTTAATCGCTCCGATGGAGACAGCTGAAACACCAGCACAGACAATATCATTCCCATGATTAGCAAACAAGGCATGACCGCTTATTGTAAATGATTCAATAACGCCTGAATCTGTTTTGTTAATCGTTATGTCGATCATACAAACACCTTACGCGTTGATTTTTTCAATAACAACTTTTGTGTACGGTTGACGATGACCTTGCTTTTTATGATAGTTTTTCTTCGCTTTGTATTTGAAAACGATGATTTTCTTTTGACGGCCTTGTTTTTCAACTTTAGCTGTAACAGTAGCTCCTTCAACAACAGGGCTTCCTACTTTTACATTTTCTCCGCCAACGAAAAGAACGCGGTCGAAAGTAACTGTCTCACCAGCTTCACTGTTTAATTTCTCAATGTAGATAGCTTGACCTTCTTCAACTTTGATTTGCTTTCCGCCTGTTTCAATAATTGCGTACATTAAAATGCACCTCCTTGTTTATACTAAGACTCGCCAATCACAGGCGCTTTGTTAACCAAAGACTTATGTAACCTGTTCTGTGCGGTTGTAGTAGCGGGTGCTACAAACAACATTAAAATACTAACACGATTTCAGGATACTGTCAATCAATCGTTTTGGTTTCTCTTAGCTATTATTTTTTTGACCAATGTACTTTATATGATAGTCAGGAATGGCAAAGTCCCTTTCGAACAAGTTGATTTGGATGCCAAGTATTTCTTCGAGCCGCAATAAATGCTGCTTGTCTTTTCCTGAGAAAACCTTGATTACCTCACGCTGTGCCTCTACTTCTATTAAATCGTGGTCACTTCTTTCATATTCCCATAATTCCCGCTCTAGCTTAAAAGCCATACTTTCAGCGCTCATTACAGTACCAGCACCGTCACAAACTGGGCATTTTGTTTTAACAGCTTGTGAGAGCGGCACGACCGTTTTTTTGCGGGTGATTTGGAGAATACCGAGTGCAGTAAAGCCAATGACCTTTGTTTGCCTGCTGTCCTTTTGCAGCTCTTTTTTCATAATTTCTTCGATTTTCTTTTCATGCTCCTTTGGCATGTCGATAAAATCAATTAAAATAATTCCCGATAAATCTCTTACTTTAAGCTGTCTGGCCGCTTCAAGTGCAGCATACCGATTCGTATCAAAAGCAGTTTGCTCCAAATTATGCCTGCCCTCATACTTACCTGTATTCACATCAATAATGGTCGCTGCTTCCGTTTCATCAATTATCAGATACGCTCCCTTTTCAAGCCAGACGATTCTTTTTAAAGCATCCTCAATGTCCTTTTCGATAGAAAAGAAGGAAAAAAGATTTTTGTTATCAGCATAATAGTGAAAGCTTAGCTTAGGAAAGACACTGCTCCAGGCTTTAGCTTCCTCCTGTGTATCAACAAAAACCTCACCTGATTCCATCTTTTCCAAAATGCGAAACAGCTCTCGTTCGTAATCATTATTTGCTAAAAGCAATGCTGGCTTTTTGGCAGTGGCAGCTTGTCTTACTAATTCAGTATACTTCTGCCGCAAATCGTCTATTTCTGCTGTAAGTTCTGCTTCACTTGCATTTGCAGCGCTTGTTCGAAAGATAAGTCCTTCTGATTGAGCTGTGAGTTTTTTTCCGACAGAGCGCAATTGCTTTTGTATTTTTTGGTCAACTAGCTTTTTGGAGACAGCAATATACCTCCCGTAAGGCATAAAGACAAGATTATCCTTCTGCAGCTCGACAATCCCTGTCAGCTTTGGCCCCTTTGTCCCTGTAGCATCCTTGACAACCTGGACAAGCACCTTTTCCCCTTGCTTTATATATGTCGATATACTTCTGTTTTTCTTTTCATTAAAGGAGCTGTCATCAGCCGAATAGGAAGCTAGCTTATCCTTTGGCAAATAGCAGTTTTTGACTTCGCCGATATCAACAAAAGCAGCATTCATACCAGGTGCCACCTTTGTTACAATACCAACATATATATTGCCAACAGCAGACTTCTGCTGGGGCTGCTCGATATACAGTCTTTCTAATTTATTATTGAAGAGATAAGCAAAGCGCTTCTCTCTGGATTTCATATTTACTAACATCTTTTCCAAACACATTCATCCTTTTTGTTCCATGATTCTTCTATTTTACCTTATTTTTATTCAGGAAAGAAAGACAGCATAAAGAGATGTCTGGAATCCAGACATCTCACACACTCACCGGTACAGTAAATCACTAATTTTAGCGGTCACAAGCTTTTCTGCGAAATAGGCGTGCAGCACTTCATTTTCATCTAAGGAGTGGTTCACTTTTCCCTTTTTCAACACGATTGGGTGCTTGCAGCCACGATGAAACCGTTCTAGCACATGAAACAAAAGCTCCTCTTCTTTGACCTCTATCGGCATAAGCTTTCTGAGTTCATTTGTTTTTCCATAATATCTTTCCAGTAAAAACCGGAGAAATATATAGCGCCTTTGCTTCCACTCATAAAAAAGCGAGAACCACAAAAACAGCAAAATAATCCATGCATTAAGATTTGTTGGCATATATAAAAGGATTGCACCTAAAAACAAAAGGGTACCAGTTAAGGACAAAAGCAGTGTTATTTTATGGGCAGCCGGAAAGGACTTTTTTAAAGATAAAAATAAAAACAAAACCTTCCCCCCATCCAGCGGCCAAATAGGGAGTAAATTAAAACAGAAAATCATCAGATTAAATTCTAAAAAAGAATGAAAAAGGTATTCCGACATCCACCCTTGCTCATAAGCGATATAGCCTAATGCAACCATCCATATATGCTGCAGTGGTCCTGCAATCGTTACAATTGCTTCCTCTTTTAACGGCCTATTGCCATGCTCATCCATTTCTGCCACACCGCCGAAAGGAAGCAAGGCAATTCGTTTAATTCTCCATGAAAAGTGAGCTGCAGCGAGCGCATGCCCTAATTCATGCACAAGGATGATAAGCAAAAGCAAGCATAATTCATAAAAATGGGCGGTTATGACGCCTATGCCAATAACAGCCCATAAGAATGGATGAATATAAATTGATTGAAATACACGAAGGTACTTATTCAAACTCGATCACCTGAATGGGATCGATAAAATCATCATCTTTTTTAATAGCGAAGTAAAATAAGCCAAGTGTCTCATTTGTTCCATAGCCGGAAGCTAAACCGACCTTGGTGCCTTTTTTGACAGCTTCGTAAATTCTTACATCAACCTCTTCCAAGTTGCCATACCAAGATTCGCTTTTATCACTATGCTGTATCACCACGGTGTTTCCAAACCCCTCTTTCTCCCCTATAAATGTAACCGTCCCTTCGTTCAATGCCTGCACTGTCGTGTCAATGCCTGTTTCAATTGCCACCCGCTGTCCTGTATCAGCAAAATCTTCTAAAATTTTCCCAGAAGCAGATAGGGCATATTGCTGTAATGGACTGTCATCTGCAGGCTCTTCCTCACCGGCCTTAGTTGGTAAGAAGGCAAGCGGCTTGCCAAACTGGTCCTCATACCAATCAGACACAAAGGCAAAATTAAATTCTTGATCCATTGCTTGTCTTATTGATGTTTCTGCTTTTTGGAGGGTAGGGGATTGATTTCTTACGATAATTGCCACTGCTAAAAACAAAACGGCTGCACCTAGTATTTTTAATAGGAATAAATCCTTGCGGAATAGTGGATGAAAATCATCCTTATTGTCATTTTCAAAATGGAAGGTATTGTGGTCGTTAGATTCTTCTTCATCATTCCAAAGAATCCTTCTCTCCACATTTTTCTGCATTCTTTCTCGCTCTCTTTTTCTTTTTTCAATTCTTCTCCTGATTTCATCTGCACGTGAACTCAAAAGTCTCTCCTCCCCAATACCTTGTCCTAATAGTCTTATTCTATGAATCATTCAAAACAAGTATGACAACAGCCTGTAAATTTATGTGCTTTGCTTATTCTCCTGTTTATATTGGCAATTTCATCACTACTTTTGCTATTATTAAAGTAATACTGTTTATGGAAAATATTTGTCCTTTTGGAAAAGGGCAATTAACATAATCGTTAAACAAAAAGGAGGTCTTTATGGAAAATTGGATTACAAACACGATGGAGGAATTCGGTTATATCGGAATATTACTATTGATAACAATAGAAAATATCTTTCCTCCCATCCCATCAGAAATCATCCTAACATTCGGCGGTTTCATGACAACCTATACTGATATGACTGTTTTTGGTGTTGTTGCTGTTTCAACAGTTGGTTCTGTTTTGGGTGCAGTTATCCTTTATTGGATCGGAACACTTTTAAATATGGAAAAGATAGAGAGTATAGTAGATAGATGGGGACATATTATTAGATTGACTAAAGAAGATGTACATAAAGCAAACGGCTGGTTTGACAAATATGGTTACTGGACTGTTTTTTTCTGTCGTTTTATTCCGCTTATTAGAAGCTTAATTTCTCTGCCTGCTGGAATGGCAAAAATGAACTTCGGTATCTTCCTTGTATTAACAACACTTGGTACGCTTATTTGGAACTATGTGCTGATTCGTATCGGCGCTGCTGTTGGTTCATCATGGGAATCAATCGTTGAATATATGGATATTTATTCTAATATTATTTATGTAGTCATCGCACTTGCTATTATTATTTTCCTTTTCTTGTATATTCGAAAACGTCTTATAAAATCATAATAAAAGGATCATCCCTCTTTTCTAGAGGGGCTGTAAAAATAGCTAATTTTTATCAGGAGGAACTAATGGAAGCATTCGCAGAATATTTAGAGAAGATTGATAACCCGCTGCACCGGGAACGGACAGAAGAGGTTTTAAGCTGGGTTGCAGAAAACTATCCAAATCTAGTGGCAAAAATAGCATGGAAGCAGCCAATGTTTACAGATCACGAAACATTTATTATCGGCTTTAGCATTGCTAAACACCATTTAGCAGTTGCTCCTGAAAAAGTCGTCATTGAACGTTTTTCCAATGATATTAAAGAGTCCGGCTATGATCACACGAAAGAATTAGTGCGCATTAAGTGGGAAAAACCAGTTGATTTTTCTCTGTTGGCAAAAATGATTGAATTTAATATTGCCGATAAAGCAGACTGTACTACTTTTTGGCGGAAATAAAAAAACTGCCGACAACCATTCCAGTTGTCGGCAGTGCAAAGCAGCTTATATTCATAAGCTGCTTTTTTATTTCGCTCCGAAGAACATTTTTATACGGGCAAACATACCTTTTGATTCCTCTTCTAAATGTTGAAGCGGAACTGTTTCGCCTAGAATTCTTCTGGCAATGTTTCTGTAGGCCAGTGATGATTTGCTGTTTGGATTAAGCGCAATCGGTTCACCGCTGTTAGAAGCCTTTATTACTTCATCATCATCTGCCACAATTCCAAGCAAGCCGATGGATAGGTGGGATGTTACTTCATCAATGTCAAGCATGTCGCCGTTTTTCATCATATGATTTCTAATGCGGTTAATAACTAACATCGGAGATTCGATATGATCTTCTTTTTCAAGAAGGCCAATAACTCTGTCTGCGTCCCTGACAGATGATACTTCAGGTGTTGTTACGACAATAGCTTTATCTGCACCAGCAACAGCATTTTTATAGCCTTGTTCGATTCCTGCCGGGCAATCAATAATAATATAATCGTAATCCTGTTTTAGCTTAAGAACAAGCTCCTTCATCTGCTTCGGATGCACTGCCGTTTTATCACTTGTTTGTGCAGCAGGCAGCAAATACAATAAATCATCAAATCGTTTATCCTTAACAAGCGCTTGATGAATTTTGCATCTTTCCTCCACAACATCCACCAAATCATAAATAATTCTATTTTCAAGTCCCATAACCACATCAAGGTTACGAAGACCTATATCTGTATCTATTAAACATACTTTTTTACCTTGCAATGCAAGAGCAGTTCCGATATTAGCGCTCGTGGTGGTTTTACCGACACCACCCTTTCCAGACGTTACAACGATAGCCTCACCCATTATTTTGTCCCCCTTCCAATTTTGTCAAATTCGGTCTTAGATGTGTTAACACTTGTAATCTATCAATCATAATTTCACTGTTATCCACATATGCGCATTCCATATCCCGCTTGTCTTTTTCAGGATACTCATCAGGCGCTCTCGTTATCAATGTATTGATGCGAAGCTGTGTCGGCCTCATAACAGATGCAGCGACAATCGCCTTCTCATTTCCATTCACACCTGCATGTGCCACACCTTTTAAGCTTCCCATTATATAAATATTGCCTCCTGCGACTACCTTACCACCAGGATTGACATCACCAATCAGCAATAAGTCGCCTGGAACCTCCAATACCTGACCAGAACGAACGATACTAGCAACGGATACAATCTCGTTTTCCTGCGCAATTTGTTCCGCTTCTGACTTTGTAATAATATTGCTGTTTATATCTTGGACAGAGAGATTCTTTTTAGATTGAATCGCCTCGACAAGCTCTTCTTTCTGATTCTCTGTTATGTATCTATTGCCAAGCTCAACATTAACCGTAATATTCTGTTTCTCCCCGTGCATGCTTGAGCTTTCACGAAGCTTTTCCTCAAGCTCCCTCATCATGTCTTCATAGGAACAGTTATCATGGAGATGAAGGCTTAAGCCACTTTTTGTCCCCTTAATGGTTACTAACTGCTTTCTTTTCATTTCAAGATGTTCACCTCTGCTAGAAAAAGGAATAATCCTTATCTGTCTATCTAAAAAAAGTCTTGTTCCTGCTATATATTCGACAAAAGTAAATAAAAATCCTCTTTAAAACAAAGCAAAGAATTGAAAAATGATGACAATACTAGAAAAATCCCTTCCCATAAAGCAAAAAAAACACTTTATGGAAAAGGGTTATTTCATTAACATTCGCATGCAGTTCTCAATCCTTGCCTTCCCCAGCATACTTTTCAAAAATACGCTTATAAGGGTATGCAGCAATTAAAAGAAAAATCGCGTTTAATATCAATGTTGGGACAAGACGTAGTTGGAGAAAATAAATAAATTCCATGCTTGTCAAATGAATAAGAAAGTTAATTTCATACACGATCATCTCTAAAATAGTAATACCTAGTAACGATATGACGGAAACCACCAGCAAATTTGCGTGCAGCACCTTCATTATTTTACTGCAAATGTAGATAGTGAAGGGAAACACAAAGAAATATATCCCAAGCACTTCCGTATACACAACGTCAACGAGCAAGCCAAAAACAAAGGCATAAATAATAGCAGCATTACGATTTGCATAAATGGAGAAAAAGAAAATGGTAATAATCAAAAAGTGCGGCACTAAAATATGATTCGAAAACAAATCTCCAGGCAGCAATTCTACAAAAATGCTTTCGAGAATAAACATGAAAGCAATCAGACAGCCGATAAGAAACTTTCTCATTCGTCGCCCTCGCTGCTTTCTCTTTTTACAATAAGAACATGCTCTATATCATAAAAGTCTGCTGCTGGCTCAATATAAGCTTTTTTCGCTAAGCCATATTCATCTGACTCTACCTTGACTACTTTACCAATAGCCAAATCTGGCGGAAAAACTCCTCCTAAGCCTGATGTTGAGACAATTTGTCCCTTCTTCACCTCAAGGCCGTCAGGAACTTCCTCCCATGTCATAATTAGGTTTTTTGATTCCTTATCATAATCTTCAATTAGGCCGAAAACAGAAGTCTTTTTGTTTTTTTTCTTGTTGTTTTCATCCTTTTGAATATAAGCGGATATCCTGTTTGTTGGATCTTCTGAACTCAACAGCTGGACAGTTGATGTTCCTGTGCTAACGGATTTAACCTTTCCGATTAGCCCAGCTGATGTGATAACTGCCATGTCTTTTTCCACACCATCGTTTTTGCCTCTGTTGATTGTAATCAATTCATTCCATTGATTAGGGTCTCTGCTGACAATTGTTGCCTTCAGCAGCTTCTTATCATTTAAAGAAGGATACTCATCAACAATTTTCTGCAGCTCTTCATTATCCTTCTGTAAGCCTTGAACCTGTGCTTTCAAAAGACCGTATTCTTCAATTTTGGCTTTTAACTCTTTATTTTCTTGATATGTATCTTGCAAGTCTTTTACATTATCAATGACACCTGCCACATAATGGACAGGCCTTGAAACTAGGGTTTGCACCCAGCCGGTAGTGTCCTTGATGAACTGCTCCGGCCAAGTAAGCTTTGAACGGCTTAAGGAAAACCCTATCAATGCCACGAGAATAATAATGCTAACAAGCAAAATAATTAATCGTTTATTCATGAAAAACTGTGGCATGACAAAACACCTCTAAAGGAATTATCGTGAATCTTTTGCTTTGTTTTTAAACAGGTGGATATGGTCAAGGGCTTTCCCAGTTCCAGTTGCCACACAGTCTAAAGGATCCTCAGCAATTACGACAGGCATTTTTGTCTCTTCACTGATAATCTTATCTAAATTGCGAAGAAGCGCACCGCCTCCCGTAAGAACGATACCTCTGTCCATGATATCTGCAGCAAGCTCAGGAGGAGTTTTCTCCAATGTAACCTTCACTGCATCTACGATAGCTGCAACTGTATCTTTCAAAGCGATTGCTATTTCTTCTGCAGTGATTTTGATTGTTTTTGGAAGACCTGTTAACAAGTCTCTACCGCGAATATCCATGTTTTCTATTTCACCAGGGCTTCCAGCACTGCCGATTTCGACTTTGATGCTTTCAGAAGTTCTTTCCCCGATCATCAGGTTATACGTCTTGCGGATATAGTTTACGATTGCATCATCCATTTCATCACCAGCGATGCGGATTGATTGGCTTGTAACAATACCGCCCAATGAAATGATTGCCACTTCGGTTGTACCTCCACCAATGTCAACAACCATGCTACCTGTTGGTTCCCATACAGGAAGGTTAGCTCCAATTGCCGCAGCGAACGGCTCTTCAATAGTGTACGCATCACGGGCACCAGCCTGGCGTGTTGCGTCAATTACAGCTCTTTCTTCAACTGCTGTGATACCTGAAGGCACACAAACCATTACATAAGGCTTACCAGAGAAATAACCTTTGTTCTTAGTAGCTTGCTTAATGTAATACTTCATCATAGTAGCTGTTGTTTCGTAATCAGCAATAACCCCATCCTTCATTGGTCGAAGTGCAACGACATTTCCAGGTGTTCTACCGATCATGTTTTTCGCATCATTACCGACTGCAACAATGCTTTTTGTATCTGTCTGCAGGGCAACAACAGATGGTTCTCTTACGACAATGCCCTTCCCTTTCACATAAACTAGTGTGTTTGCTGTTCCTAAATCAATTCCAAGGTCTCTTGTTCCAATTCCAAACATAATGTATCTCCCTTTCTGAAACTAAGTGCTAATTTTTAAGCAGGTAGATTTTCTCCTTGTTATCATAATCATATATTTTTTGTCATATTCAGACATATTTAGGCAAAAAAATCATAAACATTATTATATCTTAAATATGGATAAAAGAACAGTATCATATATATCCTTTCTCCTTTAAACTTACAAATTTATTTTCCCCAATAATGATATGATCGAGTAAATCTATCCCGATGATCTTGCCGCTTTCTGCCAGCCTTTTTGTTACTTCCACATCCTCCCTGCTTGGCGAGGGATCACCAGAAGGATGGTTGTGCAGGCAGATAACTGAAGCTGCTGAACGCTTTATCGCTTCCTTATATACTTCCCTCGGATGAACGATACTGGCATTCAAGCTGCCAATAAAAATTGTCTGCTTATGCATGACGATATTTTTTGTATTGAGGTACAAGCAGATAAAATGCTCCTGTGACAGGAATCTCATTTCATCCATTAAGTATTTGGCCGCATCCTCAGGAGAACGAATTGCATACCTGTCCTTAAAGGCAAGCTTTGTAACACGTCCGCCAAGCTCTAATGCTGCCAAAAGCTGTAGCCCTTTCGCCGTTCCAATACCCTTGATTGCCTTTAGCTCATCCAATGTTGCATCCTTCAAGGTTCTCAGCCCATTGAAGTGATGAAGCAGTCTGCTTGCAACAGCCAAAGCCGATTCATCTTTTGAACCTGTTTGGATGAGAATGGCAATCAGCTCCTGATTGGTTAAGCTTTCAGCACCCATTTGCATGAAACGTTCTCTGGGACGCTCCTCTTTCGGAAAATCCTTAATTAAAATAGAGTCCATGCTTATATTATCCTCCTATCACCTATTCTATGAAGAATGGAGATGGGGGAGTTAACCTATTTAATGAGGCATGTTAAATCCAAGAGCCCGTAATTCACGGATAGTCCTGGATATCGGCAGTCCAACCACCGTAAAATAATCTCCTTTGATTTCTTTCACCAAAAGTCTGCCAACTCCTTGAATGCCATAGGCACCAGCCTTATCAAACGGTTCCCCGGTGTCGAGATATGCGTTTATTTCTTCATCTGTCAATTCCCAGAATAGAACATTAGTTTTTTCATAAAAAACGGTATGTTTACCATTTGCCGCGATGGATACACCTGTGTAAACAGCATGCCAAACCCCGGACAGTCCCTTTAATGTTTGAAATGCCTCTTCACGGGAAGCGGGTTTCCCGAGGACATTTCCGTTATGGTATACAATCGTATCCGCACCTAAACAATAGCTTTTGGGATTGGCCTTTGATACGGCATCTGCCTTTCTTCGGGCCAACTCCATCACTATTTCTTCAGGTGTAAGGGACTTATCAAAACTTTCATCCGCATCACTACTGGAAACTTCAAAAGATATATGAAGATCTTCAAGGAGCGCTTTTCGTCGAGGAGAAGATGAGGCTAATATGAGGTTTTTTTCCTTTAACATAATTCCACCAACCTAACATTTCATAATGGGAGATACCACCTTATCCTATCAAAGAATACAACCAGTTACAATTTTGATTGATAATTTTTTAACAAATAGTAAATGAAATGTAACAGTATGTAATTTGTAGAAATATATCGAAAATTCCCTTTTACTTCTCCTTACTTAATCTGACGTAAACACCATGTATTTAGTTTCAAAATGTTACAAAATCCTCAATAAAAATAAAAAAATAAGGAAGCGAAACGCTTCCTTTATTATTTCCCAGGTAATATAAAGTTTATGAGCCAATTTCGACATAGTTTGCCAAAAAAGCTAAAAGCGCCTTTTGAACCGCTTCCTGCTTAGCTGCACCACCGTCTTGGGAAAGTGCTGCAGCGCCAGAAACACCGGCTGCAAGATTTTCTGCTGCATTCTTAACTGCTCCGTCTTTAAAGTCGCTTATTTTTAATTTATCTAGCGCGTTTTGCTGCTCTTCTAGTTTTTTTACAGTATCACCTGAAATAGAACCATCAGCATATGCACTCGTTAATGCACTGCTTGCCGCACTGTATACTTCTGGTGCTGCATCTAGAAACTGCTTTTCTGCCTCACTGACCTTTCCTGCATCCCCGCCAGCAAAAATCATTTCCTTTGCATACGGGGAAGGAGCTACTCCGTCTGCTTCTTTATCTGTTTTCATGTTTTTTGCACTGTCCAATTCAGCAGCCACACCTAAGTAGATTGCTGTTTTCCCGTCTACTGGCACTTTTTGCGCAATTATTCCCTTTTCTGAAAGCTTGTTAAATTCGCTATCTGCAGACGCTTTTGTAGTATAGACACCATACTGAACAACAAACGTACTAATTTCCCCTTTTGTAGCAGAAACGGTCCCAGTCCCAGCAGCGGCTTGTTCATCGTTGTCTGTCCCGGCGGATTGTGTTGGTGCTGCAGAATTATTGACGGCATTTGCTGTTTTATCTGTATCAACCATTTTCAAAAGCACAAAACCGAAGCCTGTCCCTAATACAATCGCAAAAAACACAGCAAAAAAAATCGATGCAACCATTCCCTTTGATAGATTTCTTTTGCTGCCTTTCTGCATTTTTTTTGGAAGCTTGCTTTGCTTCTTATTTGGGGCTTGCTGCAATTGAAATTCCTTTATGTCGTCGGACTCATCTTCATTTGGAAGAATCCAGTCAAAGCTTTCGTCTTCAATCGCTTCACTTCCTGCCGCAACCTCCTCTTCAGATTTGTCAGGCAAAGGATTTGCAGCCTTACTTTCTTCACTATCCTTGCGTTCAGCAGACTGCCTATTTGTTTCCTTATTTTGGAACGGACGGTCATTTCCGTTGATTTTAATAGTAATCGTTTTGCGGTTCTCCGGCTTTTCAGTCACTCGTCCTACCTCCATTTACTAGTTTTGTTCATCCTATCATACTAGCAAAAAAAAATAACAAGACTTTTGTCGTCTTGTTATAGAATGATTTCGTCAAATTCAGTTTTAATTAGACAGTATTAGACTTGTTTTTAAATCCTTATACTGAATCGCTTGTTCTTCGCCTTCATTCGTGCAAAGGTTTCGTTTTTCTCCTTTTATGCAAACAGCAATTGTCTCATTACTGTAAATTGTCACATAGCTGTCATCAGAAGGAGGCAATATGTTATCTGTATCAGGATCATTGAATTTACTCATATAGCCATTATCAACAAGCTCCTTATAAGTAATTCGCTCATTGGCACCATTTCCGCTTGTTGTCGCCTCTTTAATATAGAAATCGGCCGCTTCCTTCATATTCCATGCATTCGCAACAAAGGACTTGTCTCTCATGTCATGAATCACCTTAATGACAGAAGGAACAGCAATTGCAGCAATAATACCTATGATGACAATGACTGCAAGCAGCTCGACAAGGGTTAAGCCTTTATCATTCCATCTAGAAATTAATCTCTTAATTGTCATTTTCCTCTGTAGACACCCCTGCAAACGGGTTCTTCCTGTCTGCTGAAGCTGGACTTTCCATTGACGGCAAGTCATTGATCAAGTCTTCCAGCTCTGGATAATAGTAAATGGATAAAGTCATCTCGAACTCAATTTTTTGATCGTTATCTTCTACTTCCATGACTTCCTTCGTTCCAGTGATTTTCAACGAATCAATATCCATAATCCGTTTAGAGGACTGAAGCTGCTCTAACAGTTTCTCCAGGTCGAAATAGGTGTTTGCCTCTCCTAAAATATTGATTGTTGTTTTTTTGATGCCGTTTGGCAACATTGTTTCAGCGTCTGCTGTCTTTTCATCACTTGCTTCATTGTCAGACTTATTGGCATCATCAATCGCTTTATCAGCTGTTGTCAAATCTTCCTCCGTAACTGTTTCATCCGAGTCTGTGCCATTCAGCTTTATTTCGATTAAATTTGTGTCTGAAATAATTTCTGCTTTTTCTATTTGCAAAAGGGCTTGTTCAAGCAATCGTTTAACAGGCACCTGCTGCTGGAGCTGAACAGTGCTAGTTTTTGTGCTTTCTTTTGCCGCTTTAATTTTCGAATCAAGAATGGAAACCTGCTGTTTTACAAGCTGCAGCTCTGTTTCCTTCGTATTTACCTTTGTAGCAAGTGGCTGCAAGTATGCATAATACGTATAAGCACCTGCACCTAATATAATTACTGCACTTAGCAGGAACAAAAAAAGCGATCTATTTTCGCTGAATCTCATGGGGAATCCTCCCCTTCATCTGTGTTTTCTGCTGCTTTTATTCCTGCAGCACTGAACACTATTTCATAGGTAGCATAATATCTTGGCTCAATATCGCCTTCCTTAAGGCTTTCAATCGCCTCGTCTATCTGATCACTCACTTTGCCTTCCAAAATATCTGTCGATTTGCTGTCAACTAGAACAGCTTCATCAATCCAGCTATATTGCAGGAGAGAGTTTAAATAGTATGCTGCAGCACTTTTTGTGTCGAATTGCACGTTAAGCGTGACTTTTTGCTTTTCACTCACTTCCAGCTCTTGAATAAAGCCTCTATCAGGTAGAATTGCCGTAAGCTGTTTTAGTATAAAGACATTATCGACTTTTTGCTCCTCTGCCCAAGTAATAGCCGTTTTCAAATCTTTAGCAGAGTCGGACTCTTCATAATTTTTTAAGCTTGCTTGAGAAGATTCTGCAATTTTATTGTTAAGAACAAGGCTTTCCTCGACTGAATCCAACTTTTTCTTGTCATTGGTATACTGCCAAAAAAATAAGCCTGCAAGCAATGCTGCAAGTCCAGCTGCTGCGAGGACCCATACGAGCATGGCCGATTTCTTAGGCTCTTTTTTAGGAAGGAGGTTAATTTCTACTAGCATGGTTACACCTCTTTTAATCCTAAACCAATGTTGACATGTATACTTGTTGGTATAGGCTCATCATTCAAACTCGGGCCGAACCCCTTCATCTGCTCTGCACTATCAAACCTTTCTTTTAATTGGTCTATAATGCCAGAAAGCCAAGGGTGGTCTCCTGTAATCACCAGTTTTTTTACTTGCTTATCTCCCTTGTTGAGAGTATAGCGGTAAAAGCTCATTACTTTTTCCAGCTCTTTATATATCTCATCTAAGCCATTCCAAACGTCCATATTATCACCATTGTAAACAAGACCTGGGCCGTTACTTGCCTGTACCCATTTTTCATTGTCTGCTTCAATGTTTAAGTGGCGCATGAAGAGTGGATGATGATCTTCGAAAATACTGACATTAACTGTTTTTAGGTCGACTTCGATAATCATGATTCCATCGTTTTCTGGAGTCTTGTTTGTATGGTGATAGTAGCGATAAAGAGCCAGCGCGGAAATATCAGCAGCGGCAGGCTTCAGCTTCACTTCATCAAGAATCTCAGCTAAATCAGCGATATTATTTTCCGGTGCCGCAAATAAGATAATTTGTTTTTTATTTTTGTCTTTTTCTTTTAACAAATGATAATCAAAAACAGGATTCTCAAATGGCAAATGAATGGATGTCCCTAATTCCATATATAAGTAGCCTTTAATTTCATCAGGAGTCACATCTTCTGGAATCGAAATCTTCCGAATAACGACAGATGAATCAGGAACAAGGAAGCGGACTTGTTTTTTGGCAATTTTCCATTCTTGTATGCACTCTTCCATTATCATCGAAAAGGTCTCCACATCCTGGATTGCGCCATCATGAATCAGACCTGCCGGCAAGAAGCGCTCACCCCAGCTTTGCACAGAAGTTTCATGGCCGTTCTTTAACTCTGCATAGCGGATGACATGATCTTTTACTGTTAAATTGACAAATTTACTTTTTCCTAGATTAAATCGAATAGCCATATCCCTGCTCCTTAAAGAAATACATTCATATACCAATTAATTAGGTCATTACCATAAAAGTAGCTGACAAGCGCGCCGACCACGATAAATGGTCCGAACGGAATCGGCTTGTTTTTTTTCACTTTGCCTGTATACATGCCGATAAGGCCGCCTGCTGTACCAAACAGGGTGGAAAGGAAGAAAGTAAGCAGGACCAGCTTAACGCCAAGGACGAGCCCAATGACAGCAAACAGCTTAATATCTCCGCCACCCATGCCGCCTTTGCTAACGACAGCAATCACATATAAAAGGACAAAGCCGACAGCTGCTCCCAATAAGCTATCCCACCATGGGTCAAGCTTAATAAACACTCTTTCTGCCAAAAGCAAGGTACCGAAAAATAACAGCACCTTATCTGGAATAATCATATAGGTTATATCGGAAACAGTGATGATCATCAATAAAGAGATGAACGTCCACGCCACAAAAAGCTCTGCTTCCCAGCCAAGAAAAATAGGGCATAAAACAAAAAGAACACCTGTCAAAAGCTCAAATATAGGATATAAGGGGGAAATCGATGCCTTGCAGCATCTGCATTTCCCCCTTACCAACATATAGCTTAAAACAGGTATTAATTCTAGCGGTGTTAATGTATGCCCGCAATTCGAACAATGCGATCTTGGCCTAACAATTGATTTCTTCAATGGAACCCTGAGCCCAACGACGTTGTAAAAGGAGCCTAGTGTTATTCCGTATAGGAAGATTAGTAGGTAGATCAATTAGTTAACCTCAATTCAGTTCGGTTTATATTAGTTGCCAATAGTTGTAGTATTACCTGTTGTACTTCTATTCGCCTGGTTAATTTGTTCAATTGTTGCATTAGTAAATATAACTTTTATATTTCCTTTTTGACCACTACCACTTAATTTCATTTCGCCATTAACTACATCAACTTCATATCCAGAGTCTAGAGTAGTTTCGTTATCTAAATATTCCGCTAAATCTGTTGCATCAATATCAGTAGATTTTGCACCGTTACCAGAAATATAAAGTTTAGCAGAGTTTAATACTTGAATACCGTCAGCTTTAATCGCATCATAACGAGATTTCTCAATAATATTCGCAATGCTAGGAATAGCGATCGCAGCGATGATACCAAGGATAACGATAACTGCTAATAGCTCGATAAGCGTTAGACCCTTTTCATTTTTAATATGTTTTTTTAATAATTGACCCATTATATTTGTCTCCTCTAAGAAAGGTATTTTTGTTTGGTTGTGTACAACCTATTGCTATTATACTAGATAAGCAGATTTATGCATATAGTTATTTTAAGGAAAAAGTCCTATTTTTTTTATTGAACGTGGTTAAATATTTCGAACATAGGTACCATGATGGATGTGACTATAGTTCCAACGATGCCTGCAAGCAGAACGATCATAATTGGCTCGATCAAGGACTTTAGTCTGTCTGTTGCGCTTTCGACTTCTCTTTCATAGAAATCGGCAACCTTTGAAAGCATTGCATCAAGTGAACCTGTTTCTTCACCGATTGCAATCATTTGTGTTACTAGCGGCGGGAAGACCCAGTGTGCCTTCATTGGCGTTGTCAGTGATTGACCTTGCTCCAATGCACTTCTTGACTTTATAAGCACCTTTGACATTACTTCATTTTCAATAACACTTTCGACAATCGCAATTGCCTGCAATATTGGCACAGAGCTCGAAAATAGGGAGCTTAGTGTTCTTGTCATCCTTGCAAGTGCTGCCTTTTGCAAAATTTTCCCGAATACCGGTATTCGTAAAAGGAAGTAGTCAAAATAGTATTTTGATGCTTTATTATTTCGAACGACAAGTATGCCGACGACAAAGGCAATCATTAATAAAACAATCAGCCACCAGTATACTTGCATAAACTCACTTGCATTTAAGACGAATTGGGTGATTGCAGGCAATTCACCGCCAAAATCCTTGAACATATCCACAAATGTCGGCACAATGCTTACTAGCAGGAAGATAACAACGACAATGGCGATGATGGCTATAGCAATTGGATAAGTTAACGCCGACACAATCTTCTGCTTTGTAAAATGCTGTCTTTCATAGTGGACGGCAAGTCTTTCTAATGTTTCGTCCATGCTTCCACTTGCTTCTCCTGCTCGGATCATGTTGACAAACATGCTTGAAAACACTTTACGATGCTTGCCCGCCGCTTGTGACAAAGGATTTCCGTCACGCAAATCCTGCTCAACTGCAAGCAATGCTTTTCGAAGCCCTTTGCTTTCTGTTTGCTGCGCCAAAATGGCAGTCGATTCAACAACAGAAATACCGGCTTTCAGTAATGTCGCAAATTGGCGTAAATATATAACAAAGTCTTGGAGCTTTACTGGACTCCCAAGGGTTAGCTCCTTTGTGAGCAAAGTCTCTGGAATTTCATTCATTTCCATGACTCTTATTCCTTTTTCCTTCAGCTGCAGCATCGCCTCGCGTTTGGACTGTGCCGTAACGATGCCTGTCTTCTTGCCTTTACGGTCTCTTCCTTCATATTTATAACGAGCCATTGCTTTGCTCCTCCTGTAAATATGGCAGTGCTGCTTCTCTTAATATCGCACCTTTTTGGACAAGCTCCTTCACATTGCTTTCTAATGTGTGCATGCCCGCGGCTCTTGATGTCTGCATGATATTCAAGATTTGGTGAATTTTTTCATTGCGAATCAAGTTGGCGACAGCTGCATTATTAATGAGAATTTCTGTTGCAGAAACCCTACCTGATTTATCAGGTGTTGGAAACAGCCGTTGTGACACAATACTGACAAGAACAGATGCTAGCTGGATACGAATTTGATCCTGCTGGGATGGCGGAAATACATCAATAATACGGTTAATTGTTGCCGGAGCACTTGATGTATGAAGAGTACCAAGCACTAAATGGCCTGTTTCTGCTGCTGTTATTGCCGTTTGAATGGTCTCTAAGTCACGCATCTCACCAACAAGAATAACGTCCGGATCCTGTCTTAAGGATGCGCGCAAACCATTTGCAAAGTTGTTTGTGTCAAACCCGACTTCTCGCTGGTCAATGATGCATTTGCCATGCTTATGCAAATACTCAATTGGGTCTTCTAATGTGATAATATGCTTTCTCATTGTATCGTTCATATAAGCAATCATCGCTGCAAGTGTTGTTGATTTACCGCTTCCTGTCGGTCCTGTTACTAATATGAGTCCTTGCGGCTTTTCGCTGATTTTCTTCAAAATTTGCGGCAGCTGCAAATCATCCAAGTTCGGAATTGATGTCGGCACAACCCTAATCGCCAGAGCAACACAGGCTCTCTGCTTATATGTGTTGACACGAAATCTGGAAACGCCCGTTAAGCTATAGGAAAAATCAAGCTCTCCTTTTTCCTTAAACGCATCCCATAAATCCTCTGGAATCATCTCTTTTGCCATTTTCTCTGTATCTGCAGGGGTTAGGCTTTCTTTACCATATCTTCTTAGCTCTCCGTTTATCCGCATGACTGGAGGAACGCCGACCGTCAAATGGATGTCTGAAGCTTTCAGCTCGAAGCCGACCCGAAGCAAATGGTCGATATTGTTATACACGTTAGTCCCTCCTAGTCAGGGATAGCTACACGAAGCACTTCTTCAGTTGTAGTAATTCCTTGTTTTACTTTTAATAATCCATCATCAATCAAGAAAATCGTTTTTGCTTTAATCGCAAGCTCACGAAGCTTTATAAAGGACTCTCCATTCATGATGACACTTTTCATGTCATCATTTATAACTAGCACCTCATGGATGGCAACACGGCCTTTATAGCCTGTCATATTGCAGGATGCACAGCCTCGGCCTCTTGCAACCTTATCAATAGATAATCCTCGTTTTGCGAAGATTTCCTTTTCTCTTATTGACGCAGGATGAACCTCACCACAGTCTCTGCATACCTTCCTTACAAGCCGCTGTGCCACAATGCCACTTAGCGAGGATGCGACCAAAAACGGCTCCACTCCCATGTCCAGCAGGCGAGTAATTGAGCCTAAAGAATCATTTGTATGAAGGGTGCTTAAGACAAGATGTCCTGTCAGTGAAGCTCGTACAGAAACTTCTGCTGTTTCTTTATCCCGTATTTCTCCAACCATGATGACATTCGGGTCCTGTCTGAGAATTGCGCGCAGTCCTGCGGCGAATGTCATGCCGACATTGCTGTTAACCTGTATTTGGTTAATGCCCTCCAACTGATATTCAACAGGGTCCTCAACCGTAATAATATTGACTTCCTCGCTGTTCAGGCGATTAAGAGCCGCGTACAATGTCGATGATTTACCTGAACCAGTCGGCCCTGTTATTAACACGATTCCTGTCGGCTTTTCGATCATTTCTACAAAGCGACCAAAATTAACTTTATTAAATCCAAGCTTATTTAAGTCATTCAATGCACTTCCTAAATCAAGGAGACGCATAACAACCTTTTCTCCATAAACTGTTGGCAATGTCGATACACGCAAATCAATTGGATGGAAGTCCAAATTGATTTTGATTCTGCCATCTTGAGGAATTCGGTGTTCGGTTATATCCAAATTGGCCATAATTTTAAGTCTTGCAATCAACACACTTTGCATATGCTTTGGAAGTACTCGTTCAACACGAAGCACCCCATCAACACGATAGCGGATAACAACCTTTGTTTCCTGTGGATCTATATGAATATCACTTGCTTTTAATGTTGCTGCGTTCGTTAAAATTTGGTTTACAAGTCTTACAATTGGCGAATCCTGCTCAAGCATGCCGTCTGTTTGGCTTTCACCAATTTCATTCGGATCTGACAGCAATTCCTCGAAGCCTTCATCCATATCATAGTATTTATTTATCGCCCGCAAAATATCGTCCTTTGAGGCAATCGCTGTTTCTATTTGAAAGCCAGTGGACAGACGCAAATCATCGATTGTATAGAAGTCCATCGGATCAGCCATTGCTACATACAGTTTTTCTCCATCCTTTTTCAGAGGGATAATCAGCTGTCTTTTCGCTGTTTCCTTTGAAACAATCGTAAATAATTTAGGGTCAAAAGGATATCGGTACAAGCTTACGTGTGGAATACCTAACTGTAATTCCAATACTTCAATAAGCTGCTGCTCTGTGATGAATCCCTTTTGAAGCAAACTGTCACCAAGCCTTTGATCTGGATGCTTGTCTGTAAGTGCCTGCTGAAGCTGTTCCTCTGTCAGCAAACCAGCCTCCACTAACAAGTCTCCAAGTCGTTTTCGAATTTGTTTCATCCTAAATCCCTCCCTTTAAATTATTTTGTAGTTCCGCTGTCCGCAGTTTCTTCCGCAGTATTTGTTGCAGTTGTTTCCTTTTCAGCTTCTGTGCTGTCAGTCGACTTGTCTGTGCTAGCTTCTGTATCTGCCTTGGTTTCATCCGTTTCTGTTTCTGATGCTTCTGAATCAGAATCCGTCGTTGCATTACTATCTGACTCTTCTTCTGCAGTGCTTTCATCAGAATCAATTGTCACGTCCTGCTCAACAAGAAGACTATGTGCAATCGCCTTATTAGCTGGAGCATAAAAATCTTCACTAATTAGTTCCTTTTTGACAATTTCCCCATTTTCATTCTTAGACTCTCGATAGACCTTTATATAAAGTCCGTCGGCTCCCTCTTCTACAACCCTTGTTTCATTCAAACTTAAGCTTGGGTCAAACTGAAGGACTGTTTTTGGCGAAAATGTCTCTTTGTCAGATAAAAGCACTTTATAGTTATACAAGAAATTTGCACCATTTAAGCTTACATACAGCTTGCTATTAACCATTTCAAATGAAAGTGTATATGTCTCTTCATTTGGATTATAGAAACGATAATCCATATTTTGATTTTTATTCACTTTTGCTTCATAGCCTAGCTCAGCAAAAGCTGGCAGGGCATTGCTTAAATATCTTTCTGAAATGGTGAAGTTCGTTGGGAGAATGGTAGTGTGAACCGCAGTAGCCACAATACTCAGCACCTTATCAGAATAGGCCTCTCCATTGTTTTCCTTCATCCACTCGAGCAAGGAAATCGTTGTTTGCGGTTTTATCGTTAATGTAGGAAACTGCTTGACCCATTTTTTTACACTGTTTTTCTGGTCATCAGTGTCTACTGTAGACTCCGATAATTTGGCAGCTTTTTCGTCCTTGCTTATTCTGTATTCATTTAAGTCTATTAATTGATTGCCAGATTGCAAGCTTGCCGCCATTCCTACTAAACTATCGTTTAAACGAGACAAATAAAAAGCATTATTACTTGTCAGTTCAGCAGATACTGATGTAAGGAAGCTCTCCATCTCTTGCAAGTCAAGGGAGACGATCACATTATTGTTTCCTTGTTTGATGGAGGCAACAGAATCCTTTAATTGAAAGACAAACTGACTTAAATCAAAGTCCACTGTCTTTTCCTTGTATTTCAATTGAATCGTCGTGTTTTTTTCCCATTCTGACTGCTTTTCACTTAAAGCACTTAAAGCTTCCTTTTGGTTCATCCCAGAAACATCGATGCCAGCAATTGTTGTATGCTCTTCATATCCGTCATTACTCTGAAAAAGATTACTGTAAGCCTTTGTCCCGAACTGGGAAAAACTAAAAATAAAGGAAGTGGCGAACAAAATTGCGGCAAATAGCTTTGCAGCTTGGATGTTTTTCATGCAGTGTTTGCTCCTTTGTTATTAAGCTTCCACATTCATTGAAAGTTCAATTACTACGCTTGGTCCTGCTAGTTGAGCATTTTCAATATCCTCTAAAGACAGAACAGTTCCTTTAGCAAGTAATAATTGGCCTTCATTTGTGTATATATCATTAACTACTTTCTTGTTAAGCAATAGCTCTACTTGTTTTTCCTTTAATGCTTGAAGACGCTCTGCCTCTTCCATATCCTTTAGGGAGGAAGCGGAAAGCTCCTCTATTAATTCCTCTGCTTCTACAACTGTTTCTTGTGCGTACGCTTCTTCTTTAGGAGCAGCCTCTTTAAGGCTCGCAGATGCTTCCTCTTTCACAACAATGATGTCTTTACCGTATGTCATAACTAGCTCAGCATCAATCAAAACTTCCTCATTTTTGACATCTGCTAGCAATGCTTTAATTTCACCGCCGTTGTCGTCATCCACCAAAAATTCGGTTACCTTGCCGATAAGCTCCCCTTTTCTAGTGATAACATTCGCACCAATTATTCCGATTTGTTTATTCACTAGCTCAGTGGCAATGGGAATTTCATTTAAGTCCATAATGGCATGAGCACTTTCTATCGTTACTGCATACTCACCGACACCAACTACCTTTTTAAAAGGAATAGCATCAACACTCTCTTGCCATTCTTCCTGTTCAATTGTCAAAAAATCAACAGATCCTTTTTCCGGGTTAATAATAAGAGAATGAACCTTTCCTTCTTGTTGTCCGTTTGAAATGCTGATAATTGGCAATCCTTTAATTTGTGCACTGTTTTTCATAAAATATCCTCACCTTATTCACATAATTATTTATTTAAGTAGTTCTTTTCCATAAAGTTAAGCTGTTCTAAGATGATTGGCTCTCGTTCGTATTTCGTTTGCAATTGAGCAAAAAATGACTCCAGCTTAGAGTGCTCGTTTTGTTGTACGAAATGTTCAATCAATAAAATAGATATTGTAAAGTATTCGTGTAATGGCAATGTATCGGTTAAGCATTTCACCAAAATGGATTCGTACTCTTTTTTATCAAGCGTATTCTTCATCAGCTTCAACTGCATAAGCGTATTGTTAATCACTTGATGTGATATAGCATTAGGCGGAGCTGTCGCTTCCTCTGTCACACTATCTAATTCATTAACTTCAAGATGCTCATTGCTTGTTTCTTCTGTGTTGTCTTCTAAAATTTCATCCATTAATTCCATCATTGATTCTGCTGATTTGACTGGCTCTGGCACGATGTCATCTGCCACAGCCTCTACTTCTTCGAGCTCCAAATATTCCATATCTTCCACAAGGTTGGCTGCTTCCTGTACTTGTTTCTTGTCAGCAACAGTGCAATCTTCGTCGACAAGCTTTTCCTCTTCACTGTTGTCTGCTTGTTCTTCATCCTCAAGACTTACTGCTGCTTCCTCAATATCTTCAAGTAAAGAAATATCGTATTCAGCAAGCCCTGCCTCCAGTTCTTGCTGCTTGCTCTTTTGCAGGTTCAGGTCGTCTGCCTCTTCCGAAGACATCAGCCTTTCAAGCTCTTCCATATAAGAATAACTTTCTGCCTGTTTATCTTGGTCAGGTGTACTTTCTGTTTGTATTGGGAGAATATCTATTTCAGAAATCTCCTCATGCTCATTTTTTTGCTCTAGTATTATTTCGTCCACTTCTGCAAAATTATTAACATCTTCTTTAGCAGAAAAATCGGATTTCATAAATTCTTCCTCAACAGAAATAGCAGGAATGATTTCCTTTTCCTTCTCAAACGTATTACTTTGCACAGCAATTATTGGCTCCACTTCAGCTTCTTCTACTAAAAATGAGTCATTGTTACTTTCCATTTCCCAGCGATTCTTCTGTGGAACTGCCTGATCTGCTGCTGCCAGATCCCAATCCATTTCGTCTTCCCATTCTTCTTCGTCTTCTTCGGCCTCAAACATCATCTCTGAGGATTTCTTAATGAAAAGATAAGTAAATATAATCAAAAATAACAACATAAAAAGCACTGTTTGCCACCATTCGAAAATTTTTTGTGTCAACAAGCCACAAACAGATGTAAACAGCGCTGCGCCAATAATCCACCATTTCCCTTTTTTCGTAAACCCTAATGGCAGAAAATACACAATCGGCACTATTAATATTAGGGAAAAAAGGGCTAGAACATATGATATCATGGCAAACCTCCTTAAACCAATATCCTAAATCCTAAAAAATCTACAGTTTTTTCTATTTTTCCAATACTTTAGCACTCTTTTTCGACTTTTTTAGTCATTTTGCGACTAATAAATATTGTATAATAAGATTAGTAATTTTGAAAGCAGGGGAATATATGAAATTTTTTAAGATATTATCTAGTTCAAAAGGATTAACTTTAATCGAGGTACTTGTTTCCCTTACTATATTGAGCATTATTTTATTAGGTATAATGAACTTTTTTAATCAAGCCTATTCGTATACAAATTCTAATCAAAAAAAGACTGCAGCTATTAATGTTGCTAGAAATGCGTTGACGTATATGGAACAGTCGTCAGGCACCAACTCCTTTATAGCCTTAAGACAAAGACTGGAAGATAATCCAGACGAAGAAGGTACATTAAGAATTTGCGATAGTTCCTACAAAGTGTTTTGGAATGGTGAGAAGCAGGAATGTGACCCAATCACCATAAATAACGTTACCTATAATGTTACTATTGTTCCAACGCTAGACAAAAACAATACAGCCTATTTTATTCCCTTAACTGTGAATGTGGATTGGACGGTGAAGCGACATGATTACACTACATCAATGGAAGGAACGATCAAAAGTGAAGATCTTAGATGAAAAAGGACTGACATTGGTTGAGGTGCTTGCTGTACTTGCCATTACGGCTATTGTGTTGCCAGTCATATATGGTGTTTTCCATACGGGAATAAATCTTTACAATAAGATACAAGTAGAAGGACAGCTTCGTGATGACGCTGATTATGCTGTGTCAATGATGATGAATTCTTTTAACAGTATTCCTTTTGATTATGCTACAACTGATGATGGCAGAATTGACCTTGTTGATGCAGAGCAAACAGCCATTACAGAAAATACAAAGGATAATTCGACCTTTTATACGTACAGCAAAGAAGAAATTGATCCTAAAAATATAAATACAAGATCGATTGAATTTGTGGAAAACACGGTAGATGGCAAGGAAATTCAATCTGTTTCAATTGATGGGAATATCATGGAAGGAAACGGCGATTACAGTGCATCTAGCCTTAAACTAAGGTGCAGTGATACCGATAGAAATGATAGAAGCAAATGTTTACATGGCATTATTGAAGTGAATTTTACTATTCATAATGCTAGAATAGAGCGGCCATTAACATTAGAAAGCCGGTTTGGCTTTTAAGGAGTAAATTTATGAAAAAACTGAATGAACAAGGGAATGCCCTCCTCACTGTGCTTTTAGTATCCATTGTGTTTACGACAATCGGTTTAGCGATTGTCGCTTCTTCGATCAGTGGAGCAAAACGAGTCGAAACGAGGGAATCAGATATCACCATTACCTTTGAGAGCAAAAAGGTGCTAGATGAAATTACATCTACTATTGCCACAAGGCTCAACACACTAAACTTGGATATGGTGAAAAATTCAGATGGCACATACCGTGTAAATTCCTCCTTTCAAGGAGAACTGCAAAACAATGTGCTCATCCCAAGCCTGAATGATATCGTTAATAATACAGCATATAATGCTTCCATTAAATGTTTAAGCATTGAAGATATAAGCAACAACGATGTCGTTTACTTACAGCCAAATACTGCAGAAACAGCATGTGCTGCATCAACTGAGGAAAAAAATACAAGCTCCTATTCCATTAATCGAAATTACGACTATACAAGAGTACTCGAAATTGTACTTGTAACAAATAACCCAAATGAAAATGAAGGAGATGTCACTCGTACTTTAAAGAAAAAAATTATTTTATCACCATTACCAAGCTTTCTGAAATATGCTGCTGGGTCAGCTTCAGAGGATAAGAATAGCGGACTTTTCCTGAATGGTTCCTCTAATATAAATGGAAATGCGTTTGCCAACTATTTAACCATTTCAAAGGATGCTAATTATCAGGATCGTGCAGGTAAATCGAGGACAGTTGCTTCTCTCCCGCCTTCCGTAAACGGAGACTTCTACAGCACTGGGGCAGCCATCCTTGAAAAGTTAAAGGAAGATAATTTTTATAAGAAAGACGTACCTGATTTAAAGCATGACAGTCAATTCATTAACATTGAGTATGATCAAACACTGAGAGACCGTATTAATACGATGCTTAGTAATAATGCTTTAACAACAACAGTTTCAACAACAACTGATGTTACTAATCTTTCAGCGGTTCTTAGCAAAGAAATCAGCAGTAAAGTAACTGCAAAGACTGCACAAACCGATATTGTCAAAACAGATACACAACAGGTTCCACAATCGGTAGTAGGAGATTCGTTAGAGAAATTAGAAAATGGATTCACGATTGACAGCAAAACCGGTCCTGTCACATTTACGGACAATGTGCAAATTAATGGAGATGTTGTTATAAATAGCAGCAACTATCCAATCACATTTGAGAAGGACTTAATCGTAAATGGTAATCTGTATATTGTCAGCAATAAGAATATCTCCCTTCAATCCGTTAAAACGGCAGGAGATCTTCATCTCATTAACTTCGGCGGCAATGTTACTGCTTGGGCCGACTTGGTCGCTGCAGGCAAGATTGTCATTGAATCAGATGCAGACACAACAACAAGCTCTGTATCGAATGGAGTTAAGCTGAATGGTGATATCTTCGCAGGTAAAACACTCAGCATACGACCGTTGAATACTGAAATGGATTTAAACAGCAATATCATCAGCCTTGGTGCCTTTACTGTCAAGGGCGATGAGAAAGGCGAAGCAGATGGAGAAAATGACATCGTCCGTTTTAATTCTGTCGTTTACTCTAACGCAGAAAGCTTTATTTCGAACGTTAATATTATTGGATTACCGTACACAAACAAATTGAACAAGTCAGAAGAAGGCCAGCTGATTTTATTATCTAAGGACAGACTGACAATAACACGGATGAATGAATTCAATAATTATTCCGACATGAACGAACCAAGCTATCCGTACTTGCCGATAGAAGAAAAAAACATCCAGCCATTAAAAGCATTCTTCTATACAGAAAAGGATGCTGAATTATATGGTGTAGGTTCACTGTTTTATATTAAGGGCGGGATTTTCGCAAAAAATTCACTGGAGATCAATGCTATTAGAGCAAATAGAGCGGTTAAAAACATTGAAAATGTTCCCCTTTCTAGTGAGGATTACATGTCTAGATTTATTGTTGATTATGACCAGGACGTATTGTTAAAGGGTATTGATGCACTGCCGATCGTTGACCGCTTGCAGATTATACCAGATGATTTTGTTATACAATAAGCCTTTGAAGATGTCTTAACAAGACATCTTTTTTTATCCATATAAAAAAGAGGCTGGGGCAAAACAAAAGATAAGCTTTCTAAACAAGAATAATAGAATTACAACTAAATTTTAAAAATGAAGGTTGTGTCTCTCATCCTTTCCTTTATTTCCCTTAGTAGTCGAGTGGCCTCTGCTCCATTCCACTAAAATTTCTAATTTTTTGTATTTAAACTAAAAACAAAAAACCGAACTATTTAATCAATAGTTCGGTTTTTACGCTGGTTCACATACTTATGTCCCAGCCTCTTTCCTATTACCATTTACCATCTGTGCTACCGCCATTATTGCCTTCATCAGTATCTTTTTCTTTAACAACTTCAATTAATGTGGTTGCACTTGGCGTTTTCTTATCTCTTTGTTCCTCTGCTGTTGCTGTCACATTTGAATAGCCGACATCTTTACCTACCAGGTAATACTCGCCGCCTTTTTCAATGACATCCACTTTATCTGTTTTATCAGCCACAACACTAATGATATCTTTATCTGTCGCATCGCTTGGATTAAATATCAAATTATCTGTTACTGGCAGCTCTTCGCCAACCTCTACCTGGTAGGCTGGTTTCGTGAACTTAATCTCATCAAGAGCGATATAAGGATCTGTGACTGAAACTGGTATTCTTACCTCAAGGTTTGAACCGTCCTTTGTTTTGACAATAAGCTCTGTTACACCTTGCTTTTCGCCATATATGCTGTACTTTCCATTAAGAATACTAGCTATTGATGTATCTCCAATACTAATATCTAAGTCTTTGTTTGTCGCATTATCTGGTTTGATGGCAACAGTGAAATCTACTGTGCTTCCCTTTGTAATATTAATCGGGTTTGGCGTTACCTCAATTGATTGAACTTTATGCTCAATCGTAATAGTTTTGGTGATTTCCTTGCTGTTAGCAAATCCGCCATCTGCCTTCACATAAATCTTATTTTCACCTATTTTGTCTATCGTGATAGCTTTATTTGGATCAAACTTAATCCAGCCTGTTGAATCCTTGCCATTATCAATCTTATAAGAATATATAACATCTTCACCGGCTACTTTTTGGATAAGCTTTGCTTCCACTGCTTCTGAAGCTTTGGCTCCACTAGCATATTTTGTGCCTGTTGATGTTCCTGTCAAATCATAATCTGGTGTGAAGTATAAATACGATTTACTGTCATCATTATAAGTGATTTCAATTGCTTGATTGTTTGTGCCTGCTTTATAAACCATATCTTTTACTGGTAAAGTTTGCAGACCGTAATCTTCCTGGAAATCTTGTGTGCTTGCTTTTTTCGTATTTGTCGCTTGGTCTCTTTTTTCAATGGTTCCTGCTGCATCACCTGTGTACACATTTGCAGTATTTTCCTTTAGCTGCACCTTCAAGTTAATCATATCTTTGGCAGCTGGAATGGTTGTTTTACTGCCATATGAAAAACGGGAATCTGTATAGTTCAAGTTTGCAAGCGGCATCGTCATATTGGTGACCGCCCAATCTACCTTCAGCTGCATGGAAGCCGTAATTTCTGACGGTGAGAAGCTGCCTTTTGCGTAATTGGACACATCACTTAGTGTCATGATCGCATAATTCTGCCCGTTTCTGGTTTCTTGCTTTACATTATCCTTAGGGACTATGCTGACACCAGCAGGCAATGGCTGTTCAATGACTAAATCCTTTAACTTTCCGGTAACCGTGCTATTTACAAGGTTCGTTGGTTTTAAGGAATAATTAACATTGAAATAATTCGTCTTATCATTTGCATTACTAGTTTTGACTAAACTGGTTAAGTCATTAACGACTTTTGATAATGTCATACTTGATTGGAAGCCTGCAGGTGCATCATCTTTTACTGTGATCGTCGCAGAAGTTGTTTTTTGCTGCAATTTTCCGTCTAAATCTGTATATTCTAGCGTTATATTATCAAAGGTATATGTCCCCTTTTCACTAAATGTCAAAGGCAGGGACACATCAATCGGTGCATTAACACTTTGATTGATCGGGAAAAGAATATCCTTTTTAATGACAACATTCCCCGAGCTGTCCAATGTAGCATTTGCATTATCTGCTAGCTTAACTGTATTGGCATATTTAGAAATATTGATTTTAACTGTAGTTGTTATCGTTGGTGTCGAAACCTTTTGGGAAATGTCTTCAAAGATTTTCGCAATGGTATCTGTTGAAGCCTGCTGTGCTGTTACACCCGTTTTTTCCGATAGGTTTCTTAAATAGCTCATATCTACTTCACTATTTGTCCCAAATCCGATGGAATACAGCTTAATATTATTAGCAGCAAGTGCATCCACCTGTTCATTTACTTGTGATTTAATTGCTGTTTGTACTGTGTTTAAGCTGTTAGAAACAACATCTCCATTAGAACGAACGGCAGTTGCTGTATTGTTTGTGTAAATAGTGTATGTGACTGTATCCTGTACTTTTTTGTCATAGCAAAAATATTTATATTGGCATACTCTGTCCGTAAATGTTTCTACGTTTTTAGAAGACGTTGGTTCTCCATCCGTCATAAAAATGATGTACTTCTTGGAAGTGCTATTCCCTGTCGTTAACATACTCATCGCCTTTTGGATGGATTGCGTATAGTTTGTTCCACCGACAGCAGTTAGGTCCTTTGCCTTGCTGTTGATTGTCTGCAGGTTAGCTTTTACATTATCTGTAGTTGGGGTAGCCACTACAGGGAAAGTAACAACCTTATCTGTTTCAACATCTGAAGAAAAAGGGATAAGAGCAAATCGATCATTTTTATTCGGATCCTGACTGAAATAAGCCGCTGCTTCCGACATAGCATTTTTTGCACTTAAAAATTTATACGGGTTTTTCCCAAGCTCATCCATGGAACCTGATTTATCGAAAATAAAAGCAACATCAATTGGAGAACGGTTCGCATTTGTCGCTTTTCCTTCTGGAGATAAACGTATATCCAAGCTGCCTTGTGCCGAGCTGTTTGCCGGTTTAACAATTACACTCTGTGACGGTGTCACTGTGAAGTTAACTGTTGGAGCTGAAGATGCCGCATTTGCATTTAATGGAATTAACAGCAATGACAGCATTGATAATATAAAAAACTTGCTGAAGCGTGACGCTCTCCTCATTTTTTTTCACTCCGTTCTTGCTTCTAATAATCTATTAAAATAGTACCTTTATTATATCAGGGACTTTTTTACTAGGGTAGTCTTTTCTACAGGAATATTTACTGGCTGTTAATCAATATATTCCTTTGTGTTATCGGTCCTTCCTCCCAAACATTTAATAGGTCGGATAGAAATCAGCAAAAAACACAAAAAAAAAGAACAACTATATAATTTAATAGAAGTTCTATTTCATATAACAAGCGACTCGGTTTCGGCCTGCTCGTTTTGCTCCAACATAAAGCGCTCTGTCTGCATGTCTGATTAATGCCATCGCTTCATCAGCTTGCTCGGGAGCACTTGCAAGCCCTAATGATGCTGTTAGGTTAACTTGCAATTCGCTTTCGTTTTCATTCATATTTTGTTTGATGGAGAAAGATCGAGTTTCAATCATTTTCCTTAAAAACTCGGCAATTTCTTGTGCTTCCTCCATTGTCGTATTTTCAAGGAGAATCACGAATTCCTCGCCCCCATATCTGGCTACAACGCCATGCTTGCCAATTAATCTCGCTACCCTGTCTGCAAATTCAATTAATATTTCATTGCCTGCCTGATGGCCATACGTGTCATTAATAGATTTAAAATGATCAATATCAAGCATGATGACAGTTAAACCTTTAATGAGGTTTTGATTCATCTCCGCAAATTTAGTTGTTAAATGCTGCTCAAAGTAACGGTAATTATAAAGCTTTGTCAGTGCACAGCGCTCACTGTTTTCCTTTGTTTTCTCGAAGTATCTTGCATTATCAAGTGCAACTGCAAATTGAGTGCATAGTAAATCTAATATCATCAGCTTCATACGGGCAAACGCCTTTTTCTGTGCGCTTCCTAACAGGAGAATGCCGATAACTGAATTGTTTTTAATGATTGGCATGCACAGAACACTTTCAATATAATCTGGCATAAACCCTTTGTTCAGTTCTTCCCAGTCCTCCCGTTTATGGAAGACAGCCGGCTTTTTAGCCGCGAGGACTCTGCCAATAATCCCTTCATTTTCCTTTAACACATCAGAGAAAATCGGAAGCCGCTTCTGTTTTTCCACTCTTGCAATTGACTCTAGTTCATTTTTGCTGTTGACCTGGTCTACATAGACGACATCAACCTTAATCAGCTCAAATATATTATCAATAAATAGATTAATCGTTTCCTTCACAAACAAAGTTTGAGACAATTGATGACCAATTTCAGCTATCTTCTTTAAGTAGCTGTTAATTGTTTGGCTAGAATGATACTGTCTCAACACAACAGATAGACATATAAATGGAATTCCAATAAGAATAAGTGCCATTAAGCCAATATCCAAATACATAATGTACAATGCAAAGCCGACAGGATAGGTGATAAGTGTCGTAAAAAACTCCCACATACTGTCTTTCGTAAAGAAGCTTGTTTTCCTCTTATATACTAGTCTGTCAATACAATAAAGGATAAACGCGTTTAATATAAAATAAATGAGTGGGTAAAAAAGTATAAGCAGAAAGGTATCAATATGAAACAGAAGATCTGTTCCATGACTCCCGCCGAGACTATAATACAAAACACCGCTCAGAAATGACACAAGTAAAAACATCGCAGAATTCATCGGCAATCGAAATAGGGACTTTTTATCAAGACGCATTTGCAGCATCAAGGTTAGCAGAGCTATTTGCACAAGCACCATCTCAACAAATAAACCGAATATTAAAAAAACGGAAATGGTTGCCCACTGCAGGAAAAAAACAGGGACGCCATTAATAATCATCGGCATGCTTGCGACAATGGCCATGAAAATTAAAAACGCTAGCAAATCATCATACTCCCCTGCTATGTCTGGTGGAAAAAGATGATATGTCAGCCATAGCCCTACAGGGATAAGCACAATCCAAATTGCCCATATTATTTTTTTAGTAGATGATTTAACCAAGTGTTTCACCTAATTTCTCCTCTGTAAAAGATACATGTAGCTCATGCTGCTAATTTATTTCCTATTACGAATTTTCAAACTTTTTACCTATTAATATTATACTATATTTTTTTTGCGTAATAATATATAAAAATTTGTAAAAAATTCCGTTACTTTTCTCCTAAATTTTGTTCCTTAAAGAATGCAAGTACATTTGATAAGAAATAAAGGGAGCCTGTTATTACAAGCATTTCGTTTTCGTTCATTGCTTCTAGCTTGTCTGTAATTGCTTTTTTCCAATCATTCGTAAACGATTTATTCGGATGATGACTTTCGATATACAGAGCCTCTCCCGTTGCTGCCCTTGGGAAATCAAAGCTTGTAAATGTTATGTCAGCTGCCGCTTTATCAAGCTGTCCTATCATATTATCCGTTTTCTTGTCAGACAATGCAGCAAATAGAATGCTCTTCTTCTTTTCTTTATATCTTGATTCTAGAACTTCAACTAATGCCTCTATTCCTTCCTGGTTATGCGCTCCGTCAACAAGCACATACGGATGCTTTGATAATACATCCAGTCTGCCCGTCCACCTTGCATGAAGCAATCCTTTTTGAATATGTTCTTCACTTAAACTCAGCTTTTCCTTTAGCAGCAATGCTGCCATGACAGCTAAGGATGCATTCTCTACCTGGTGCTGCCCAAGCATGCCAATCTGTAAATTAGTAAGTTTCGTTGCCGCTGTTTTAAATGTAAAGCTTTCTCCATCTTCATTTGATTGATAGTTCTCCAATGCAAAATGCTTTCCTAATAAATAATATGGAGCATTTTCCTCCTGAGCCCTTCTCACTATTACATCTTTAGCTTCCTCTTGCTTTACTGCTGCAATAATTGGGGTATTTTCCTTGATGATACCTGCTTTTTCAAAAGCTATTTCACCATATGTTTCTCCTAAAATGGCAGTATGGTCAAGACCAATGCTTGTGATAATAGATAGTAATGGATTTATGATATTAGTTGAATCAAAGCGACCGCCAAGACCGACTTCGTATAAGACTATATCTGGTGTTTGGACATTAGCGAAATAGTAAAAAGACATGGCAGTAATAATTTCGAATTCTGTCGGTCCTCCTAATTCCTCCTTGTCCATTTCCTCTACAATCGGGAACAGGATATTAGCGAGCTTTATAATTTCCTCATCTGCTATTGGAACACCATTCATGCTGATTCTTTCATTAAATTGCTCGATATAAGGAGATGTAAAGGTTCCTACCGTTAAACCAGCACTTTCCAATATACTTCTTAAATAGGTAACAGTTGATCCTTTCCCATTTGTACCGCCGATATGAATTGTCTTGATCTTTTTCTCCGGAAAACCAAGCTTCTCCATCATAATATGCATTCTTGTCAATCCAGGCTTGATGCCAAGGCGCAGTCTGCCATGTATCCACTGCAATGCCTCTTCATACGTCTGAAACATTTCATACACCTCTTTTTGATTTATCGTTAAATAGGGAAGACGAACCCTCGGGAAGTAAAGGGTTCGTCTAGTTTTAGGGTAATTATGCATCGCCCTTTAATTCTTTGATTCGTGCTTCAACAGTTGCTTTCTTTTGCAGATAGTCCTGTTCTTTTGCTTTTTCTTCTGTAATTACTTTTTCTGGAGCCTTTTTCACAAAGCCTTCATTGCTCAATTTCTTTTGAACTCTGTCTACTTCTTTCGTCCATTTATCAAGCTCTTTTGTTAGACGGGCAATTTCTTCTTCCATATTGATAAGTCCTTCAAGTGGAAGAATGATTTCTACACCAGTAATAACAGAAGTCATTGCCTTATCAGGGATTGCGATATCTGCTGAAATCTCTAATTCTTCTGGGTTACAGAAGCGGTCAATATATGCTTTATTTTCTGCCAATGTTGCTTTAATCGTATCATCCTGTGCCTTAAGAAGAATGTTGATTTTCTTGCTCATCGGTGTGTTTACTTCTGCACGGCTGTTTCTTACAGAACGAATGATTTCCACAAGCAGCTTCATATCATTAGCAGCCTTGTTATCAGTAAAGCTAGCATTAACCTCCGGCCATGCTGCTGTTGTGATTGATTCACCTTTATGCGGCAGGTTTTGCCAGATTTCTTCTGTGATGAATGGCATGAATGGATGCAGCAATCTCATTGTATTGTCCAATACATAAGCAAGAATAGAACGTGTTGTCAGCTTTGCAGCTTCGTCCTCTCCGTATAGAGGCAGCTTTGCCATTTCAATATACCAGTCACAGAAATCATCCCAAATGAAGTTATAAAGGATACGGCCAACTTCACCGAACTCATAACGGTCAGACAGGCGTGTTACTGTTTCAATTGTTTCATTCAAACGTGTCAGGATCCATTTATCTGCAACAGATTTCTCTCCAGACAAGTCAATTTCTTCAAAAGTCAATCCGTTCATATTCATAAGTGCGAATCGAGACGCGTTCCAAATTTTATTAGCGAAGTTCCAAGTGGACTCAACCTTTTCCATGCTGAAGCGTAAATCTTGACCTGGAGAGCTTCCAGTAGACAAGAAGTAGCGCAAGGAGTCAGCACCGTATTGTGCGATAACATCCATCGGATCAACACCGTTGCCCAATGATTTACTCATTTTTCTGCCTTGCTCGTCACGAACAAGTCCATGAATCAATACATCGTTAAATGGCCTTTGCCCAGTGAATTCCAAGCCTTGGAATATCATGCGAGAAACCCAGAAGAAAATAATATCATAGCCTGTTACAAGTGCTGCTGTTGGATAATAACGTTTAAAGTCAGCAGCTTCTGTATCTGGCCAATCCAATGTAGAGAACGGCCATAAAGCTGAACTGAACCATGTATCCAATACATCTGTATCTTGCTCCCAATTTTCAATATCGCTAGGAGCCTCGTGGTTTACATATACTTCGCCTGTTTCTTTATGATACCAAGCTGGTATGCGATGTCCCCACCAAAGCTGACGAGAAATACACCAGTCACGGATGTTTTCCATCCAGTGCAAATACGTATTTTCAAAGCGGTTTGGAACGAATTGAACCTTCTCTTCTTCGTTATTTTGCAATTCAATTGCTGCATCTGCCAATGGCTGCATTTTAACGAACCATTGTGTGGAAAGGTATGGCTCTACAACTGCACCGCTGCGCTCTGAATGTCCAACAGAATGCATATGCTCTTCAATTTTGAATAGAACTCCTGCATCTTGAAGGTCTTTGACAATTTGCTTGCGGCATTCGAAGCGGTCCATGCCTTCATACTTGCCAGCACGCTCATTCATTGTTCCGTCTTCGTTCATAACAAGAATGCGTTCAAGATTATGACGGTTACCTACCTCAAAGTCGTTCGGGTCATGTGCAGGTGTCATTTTAACTGCACCAGAACCAAAGTCCATTTCTACATAGTCATCTGCTACAATCGGTATTTCTCTTCCAACTATTGGCAGGATAACTGTTTTCCCGATTAAGTGCTGATATCTTTCATCCTTAGGATTTACAGCAACACCAGAATCTCCAAGCATTGTTTCTGGACGAGTCGTAGCAACCTCAATATAGCCAGAACCATCTGCAAGCGGATATTTCATATGATAGAAAGCACCTTGAACGTCCTTGTAAATAACCTCGATATCAGAAAGAGCTGTTTTTGTAGCAGGATCCCAGTTGATGATATATTCACCGCGGTAGATTAACCCCTTGTTATACAGTGAAACAAACACTTCGCGAACTGCCTTTGACAGCCCTTCATCAAGAGTGAATCGCTCTCTTGAATAGTCTAGCCCAAGTCCAAGCTTTGACCATTGCTCACGAATATGGCTAGCATATTCTTCCTTCCATTTCCAAGTCTCTTCAACAAATTTTTCTCTTCCTAAATCATATCTGCTGATATTGTTGGCACGGAGCTTTTCTTCTACCTTTGCCTGTGTTGCGATTCCTGCATGGTCCATTCCTGGCAGCCAAAGGACATCATAGCCTTGCATCCTTTTCATTCTTGTCAATATATCTTGCAGGGTAGTATCCCATGCATGGCCTAAGTGAAGCTTTCCTGTTACGTTCGGCGGAGGAATAACGATCGTATAAGGCTGTTTCTCCTCATCTGACTTCGCTTCAAAAAATTTACCTTGCAGCCACCAATCATAGCGTCCTTTTTCAATGGATTGGGGATCATATTTCGTTGGCATTGATAATTCATTTGTTTCCATATCCATAAACCTCCTAAAGAAATTATTTAAATTCTTGAATTTTTTCGGCAAATAAAAAACTCCCTTCGTCATAAAAGGACGAAGGGAGTTTTTCGCGGTACCACCTTTTTTCCAATATAAAATATTGGCTCTTTCAAAGATGATATCGGATACTGTCCGTCTTTCACTAATGAGCTAAACCGTTCGCAAAAGAAGCTCGAGGGCTACCTTCCAATATAGTTGAATGGAAATCTTTCAGCATGTGATTTCCTCTCTAAAAAACAACTAAGCATTGTACTACTCCCTGTCATTGCCTTTTTTATTTATTTATATAGATAATACCGAATAAAAGTTATTTTCGTCAATAAGGTTAACCTTATTTTTTTCAATTTATACATTTGCCCAGCAAATCGAAGCCCACTTTTTTTGGTGGAGTAAGAAAGTATAGCTATTAAACAGTACTTAATAACCTCAAGCCACCATATATTTAGGATAAGGATTGAAAGGAGGTTTATTCTTATGAAGAAAAAATTCAATCCATACACATATCCCCCTTGGCTTAAAGGGGTTCGCAATGCATGTGCGCGGTTTATCCTTCCGTTTTGCATTTTCCAAGGAGTCCGGACAATGCTATTGCCTACCACCTTCGATGTACTCTTTTTATCTCTGTTAATTGTTTTGGCCTTGTCCATTTACTTGGAAATAATTTAAGACCCAAGATCTTATGAATCTTGGGTCTCTTTTTGCGCCTCCTGCTGTGCCTTTTTTTCCCGTTCCATTTCGTCAATACGCATGACGATATATTCGGTATTCTTCAGGAGCCAATATTGTTTTAACAAGCTTTGCGCATATTTGCGCTCGTTCTTTTTCTTATTGCTTTTATGATATTTCTCACATATCCGTATCACAGGACCAGGATGTGCCAGATAGCTTAAAAAAAGCAGCATCTCATCTGACTTAAGCGGATAATAATTGAAGTAAGTATAAATCCATTCTAAGCAATCGTTATTCTGCTTCGGAGCTGTTTTTAAGGATCTGGCAATAAACGGGAGCAGGTCATGGCTTGGGGAGCCAAACTTGGCATTCTCAAAATTGGTGAAATACCCGTACCCTTTCTCATCATATAAAAAATGCTCTGGTGAGATCTTCCCATGGATGATGGAAACCCTTGCCTTCTCATCATCCTTCGTTTCTTCATACCATTCCTTCAGCTTTGTTTCAGAATATTTCAGCGCTTGCCTAACATCATGGTAATACATACAAAACATCCATTGGAACGGGGACATATATTCGGTGTTTTCACACTCCTCAATATAGCCATCCAGAAACTCCTGTTCCTTTTCTAGTTCCAAGAGTGTATTTTCATAATGCTCTTCTCTGTCTTCCTTTTCAACCTTTACTTCTTTAGATGAAAGTATATGCAGCCTTGCCAGTTCCCTGAACATCTGCTGATGCTTTTTGAAATAGCTTTCCCGATCTTCATTTGGAAGCCATGGCATCAAATAATACAGCTTATGATCATGCAAAACTGCATACCTTCCATCGACCGTTGGATATATCGGCACAATTCGATTATATCCCTTTTGGTATAATGTTCGGACATGACGGATAAAGTCAGAGCCTTTATGTGGATCTATCGATTTAAGGGCAAATGTGCCCTTACTGCAGTAAATCTTTACGATTCTGCCGAACTCCTCCACAAAATTAGGCTCGACTCCATACGGTTCTAAAATGGGGGTATACTTTTTAATCGTGTTTTTTTCATTCATATGCGCCCACACTTTCTTATTACGAAAAAGAGATTGGCTTCATCTCCAGCATGATGATAACGGGGCTTCGCTTTACCCTTTTTCAAGCACTTTTGCAAAACTTATTTTTCTGCCAATTTAATAGGAATATATAATACTTGCCCTTCTGCGACATCCTGATTGACTTCCAAATGATTTTCCTTCAACAGTGTGTGAACATTGACATTATAGCGTTCACTTAATTTCTCAATCGTATCTCCCTGCTGAACGATGCAAACCTTTACCTTTGTATGTGTTTCTTCTTCTTTGCGGGCAAAAAATTCAGTGAAGGTTAATGATTTCTTTTTAGCAAAAAGGCCTTTTTTCTTCTTCGTCCCTTTGTCATCGTCAGAAGAAGATTCGTCTTTTTCTGCATACTCTGCTGTTGATTCATCAAGCTTTAGCTCAGAGGATTCTGGGACTGGCTTATCAAAAATCCCCTCTGCTGGGAAGGTTTCTTCCTCTGATCTGAATAAGGAAACCTTCAATTCCTGCCTAGTGTCCGCAACAGGTGCAGTCTGAAATGGAGGTGGCTCCTCCTGTACATCTGCTTCTGTAAATAATGGCACCTGTGAAATGTCATCATCTTCCCAGTCATCTTCTTTTTCAGGAGGTGCTTTACGCACTTCTAATTCAAATGGCTCATACTCTTCTAACCCTGAATCAGCAGAGACTCGCTCTTCTTCTTCCATCAATGGACTAATCCTTTGAAACGGCGGCACCTCAATTTCAACACGTTCAGGCTCATCTTCTGATGCTTCTCTGTATGACGCTGCCTCTATTTCCTCCTCTGGATCTCCAAAAGACACTTCCTCTGTGCTGGAACTAGCAGTGATCTCTATCTCTTCCTCTTCCTCTTCCTCTTCCTCTGGCTGCCTTTGCCCATAACCTCGAGTTAACGCCTCAAGCTCATCTTCCTGTTCGACAAACTCATATACTGGTTGAGAAGCATCAGGCTGTTCCTCTGCAATGTCTGCTTCTTCATCCCTTACTGGATAAAATGCAGCCCACTCTTCATCATCCTCTTCTTCAACACTATCTTGCTCTTCAGTTGTTAAGCCTGCAATTGATAATTCAGCAGTAAGATTCAAGCAGCTTCTTTCTGGAAACACATAATCAAATGTTTCAATTTCCACCTCGATATCATCGACGCTTTGGACGCGTGAGAACGGAATGGTAATATCAATAGGGAAATGATGTAAAAACTCATAAACCCCTTCTTCCCTTTCCAAAACAGAATGAACTAATTTCGGAGCCTTGAATACCTCTTCTTCTTCAGACTGGATGTTTTGTGTGCGATTGTATTCACCTGTCAATTCTAATGATCCTTGAATGGTAATATACTGATCGTTTTCTTGGATGGTAATATTCGGGTCCAGTGAAATGGAAAGCAGATCATCTACTTCCTGTCCTTTTTGAAACCAGACTGACTCTTCCAATGAAAACCGTAAAATAGACGAATTTTCTTGAGACAAAGCGACTCCTCCCTTCATTCCTTTTACGTTTAATCACTATGTCAATTACAATTTATGAACTTCATTTCCCTTTTATGAATACTTCTTTACTGTGAATGTTTAAGAATTTAGAAAAACAGCAAAAACCAAAAAAAAATCCAAAGCCTTTTATCAGGTACTTTGGATTTTTATCATAGTCATTTTAATTTTGAAAATGCGATTTCTGCTGCTTTAATTGTATGTACAATATCCTCATCACTTAAAGCTGTTGATAAGAACAAGCCTTCAAACTGGGATGGCGGCAAGAACACACCTTGCTCAAGCATTTCATTATAAAAGGCAGCGAAATAGTCTAAGTTAGATGTTTTTGCACTGTCATAATCAACAACCTCATCATTTGTGAAGAAGAAGCCAATCATAGAGCCTGCTCTGTTAACTGTAAATGGAATTTCATGTTTTTCAGCCGCTGCTTTTAAGCCTTCTTCTAGCTTGTCTGCTTTTTGAATAAATTGTTGATAGCTTTCAGGTGTCAACTGGGACAATGTTTGGAAGCCCGCTGTCATCGCTAACGGATTACCTGATAATGTTCCTGCTTGATAGATTGGTCCACTTGGAGCAATTTGATTCATTATCTCTGCTTTTCCGCCATATGCGCCGACTGGAAGTCCTCCGCCAATAACCTTGCCAAGACATGTAAGATCAGGAGTAATACCGAAATAGCCTTGTGCACAGCCATAATCAACGCGGAAGCCTGTCATAACCTCATCAAAGATCAGTAATGCTCCGTATTGTTCTGTAATCTCACGCAGCCCTTGCAGGAAGCCATCTTTAGGTGGTACAACACCCATATTGCCAGCAACTGGCTCAACGATGATTCCAGCAATATCATCTCCAAAGCTTTCGAAGGCATATTTAATGCTTTCAAGGTCATTGTACGCTACCGTGATAGTGTTTGCAGCAACTCCTTCTGGAACGCCTGGGCTATCTGGCAAGCCAAGTGTTGCAACACCTGAACCTGCTTTAATCAGCAGAGAATCACCATGGCCGTGGTAGCAGCCTTCAAACTTAATAATTTTATTTCTGCCTGTATAGCCTCTTGCAAGCCTGATTGCACTCATCGTAGCTTCTGTTCCAGAGGATACCATACGAATAATCTCAATGCTTGGCACTCTTTCTTTTACAAGCTTCGCCAGTTCATTTTCTATTAAAGTCGGAGCACCAAAGCTCGTCCCTTGTTCTGCGACCTTTTTAATTGCTTCCACAACTTGATCATTGGCGTGTCCTAAAATAAGGGGACCCCATGAAAGTACATAATCAATGTATTCATTGCCATCAATATCGTAAATTTTAGAGCCTTTGCCTGAATCCATAAACACAGGATTCCGCTTTACCGATTTAAAGGCACGAACAGGACTGTTAACCCCGCCTGGCATTAATTCGACTGCTTCCTTAAATGCTTTTTCTGACTTTTCATATGAACGCATGCTATCCCTCTTTTCTTATTGTTCTTTCAACCAGCGTGCAACATCTTTTGCAAAGTAAGTCATGATTAAATCTGCTCCGGCACGTTTCATGCTGACCATCATTTCCATTACAATACGCTCTTCATCAATCCAGCCGTTTTGTGCAGCAGCTTTTACCATGCTGTATTCTCCGCTGACATTGTAAATAACGATTGGCATCTTCAAGGTATTTTTCATATCACGAACAATATCCAAATACGGCATACCAGGTTTGACAATCATAAAATCTGCCCCTTCTTCCGCATCTGATTCTGCTTCTCGTAATGCTTCGAGACGGTTTGCAGGATCCATTTGATATGCTTTACGGTCTCCAAATTGCGGTGTGCTGTCCGCTGCTTCACGGAATGGTCCGTAAAATGCAGAAGAATACTTCACTCCGTATGACATAATTGGTGTATCTATGTAGCCTGCTTCATCAAGACCCTTGCGGATAGCAGCAACAAAGCCGTCCATCATATTAGATGGAGCAATGATATCTGCACCAGCTTCTGCTTGACTTACAGCTGTTTTAACAAGTAATTCCAATGATTCGTCATTTAAGACACGGCCTTCTTCCACGATACCGCAATGTCCATGGCTTGTATATTCGCAAAGGCATGTATCAGCAATAATGACAATCTCCGGATAATTCTTTTTGATGAAGCGAATTCCTTCTTGGACAATGCCGTGATCATGAAATGCCTGTGTACCGCATTCATCCTTTTCTAGAGGAATACCGAATAACAGGACTGATTTAATGCCTAGGCTTTGTACTTCATCCATTTCTTCCTTCAGACGGTCAATGGACAGATTATAAATTCCAGGCATTGATGAGATTTCCCGTTTAATGTTCTCACCCTCTGCGATGAAAATAGGATAAATCAAATCGTCCACATGCACATGAGTTTCCCTTACCAATGCTCTCATGCTTGCAGATTGACGCAGTCTACGGTGACGGTTAAATTGTAATGACATTTCGTTCTCCCCTATTCTTGTAAAAATTCAACTAATCGATCAAGCATACTGTCTACTGTAAAATTGTCGGGATAAATATCAACATTTATACCATAATCGTTTAGCTTTTCCTTCGTTATTGGGCCAATACATCCGATTGTACAGGTCTTGACTGATTGTTGAAGCTCATATGTATGGACCACATTCATAAAATATTCCACTGTAGATGAGCTTGTAAACAGGAGCACATCCAAATGCTGCTCTCTTAAGGCCTTGACTAGCAGTGATTCGCTCTTTTTAGGAAAATATGTTTCATAGATGATTGCTTCTTCTGCGGCAATTCCAGCTTCCCTTAAGGAGCTGTATAGTACATTTCTCGCCAAGCTTCCCTTCACAATAAGTACTTCCTCCTGTTTTGCCACTTGCTGCGAAAATTCTTCTGCAAACGTTTCGGCAACAAAGGAGGATGGAATGAATGCTGCTTTATAGCCATAGTGTGCCAATGTTTCAGCAGTTTTGTCCCCAATGACAGCTATTTTAAGATGTTCTGGAGCTTTAAACTCCCAAGCTTGAAAAAAAGCATTCACTCCGTTACTGCTCGTAAACAAAAGCCAAGTAAATCCGCCTTCGAGAAGCTTCTCCTTGGTTTTTTCAGTCAAAGGCAGGCTGCGAAAGGCAAGCAGCGGAATTTCGACAGGCGTTCCTCCTAAAAGCTTAATCCTGTCAGAAAGAGATGCTGCTTGTTTCCTCGCCCGCGGTATTAGAATGCTTTTTCCTTGCAGTGGGTTATGCATCAATAATGTTCTCATCTTTCAGGCTGTCTATCAATTTCTTTGCTCCCCGCTCTGTGAGCAGTTCAGCAGCCTGTTCACCAAGCTCTACTGGGTTAGTGCCTGTTAGTACCTCTTTATAAACTGTTTTGCCATCAGGAGAGGTTACAAGAGCTGTCAATGTAAGCTCCTTCTCGCCCACCATTTGGGCAAAGCCTGCAATCGGAACTTGGCAGCCGCCATCCATTTTGTTTAAGAAGGCTCTTTCCGCAAAAACAGTCTTCGTCGTTTCCTCTGAAGACAGCTTGCTTAATAGCTCAAGCACTTCCTTATCATCTTCTCTGCACTCAATGGATAATGCACCTTGTCCAACTGCCGGCAAACAAGTTTCAGGGTCAAGAAATTCTGTGACAACATCGCTCGTCCAGCCCATTCTGGCAAGTCCTGCCGCAGCAAGAATAATTGCATCATAATCTTCTGTTTCTAGCTTCTTTAATCTCGTATCGATATTGCCGCGAATCCATTTTATTTCCAAGTCAGGTCTTACTGCTAATAGCTGTGCACCGCGTCTGAGACTGCTTGTCCCAATAACAGCACCTTCCTTTAAGTCCTTTAATAGGATATGCCCTTTGCTGATTAGCGCATCACGGTGGTCCTCCCTTTGCGGAATACAACCGATGATTAAACCTGGAGGAAGTACAGCAGGCATATCCTTCATGCTGTGTACCGCAATATCAATTTCCTTATCAAGCATTGCTTGTTCAATTTCTTTAACAAATAGACCTTTTCCGCCGACCTTAGATAATGTCACATCTAACACAACATCACCTTTTGTAACCATTTCCTTAATTTCAAATTCATAGGATGGGTCTAATTTTTTCAATTGATTAATAACCCATGTTGTTTGTGTAATAGCTAACTTGCTTCGTCTTGAACCGACAATAATTTTTCGCATCAGTATGCCTCCAGCTTAAACTTTTAGCCGCATTTCGTCGGCTTTATGTAGCATTATTTATAGTGAAACGTTGAAAAATTCCCTGCCAAAAAGAAATTAATCAACAGTATTAAGAAACATGCAATATTGAAGTAAGCAATTCCTTTCCCTACTAGTTTATGCGTTACTCTTGCATATAAACAGCATCCGTAAATAAAAAGGACAAGAAAGGAACCAAGTATTTTTGGGTCATACCAGACAAAACCTGGCGCCTGAACACTGGCCCATTGAATTCCGAGAATAAGAGCTATCAGCAATAAAGGAACGCTGAATACGTTAAAAAGGTAAGCGATATTCTCCAACTTTGTTAAATCAGGAATCCGCCTCAGCCGTTTTCCCCATACTTTCTTTTTCAACAGATTAAATTGAACACAGTACAAAAGAGAAAAAATAAACGACAGCGAAAAACCGCCGTATGCAAGCAATGCTGCCGTAATATGAATGAGGAGAAGCTCTGAAATTACTTGTGTGGCAATCTCCGTCCCCTCTCGCATTGGCGCAAATGTATGTATGGCCATAATGATAAAACCGAGCACATTTGTAAAAAAGACGATAAAGTCAATTTTCAAAAGCTTGTTGATTAAAAGTGAGAAGGAAACAAGCACCCACGTGTAAAAGTACAGCCCCTCCATGATTGTAAGCACAGGAAACCTCTTCGTATCCACCATATAAATAAGCAGAAAGGCGGTTTGCAAGAGCCACACAAATGAAAGTAACCAGAAAGCTGCTCTATTGGCTTTCTGGTTATTATGCATAAAATCAAAAAAGTATAAGAGCACAGATATTGCATAAAGAATAATCGTAAATTCATGAAGTCTAGTTAAATAAGCATCTGTCATATATGTTTCCCCTTTAACAGTTAAAACCTTGAGAAAAAATGTTGCTTCATATACTATAATGCCAAAACTCTTTTAAACAATCTAGCTTTAAGGTCAATATTTAGCCTTGAAAGTTGGGCTGTAAAGAAGACACTACTTTTTTCTCTTCCTTCACAACTGTTGTTTGAGTTTGGACATCCTGCTCCAAGTTGAATATTTTCACGAATAGCTCCATTGCCTGTTCGCGATTATCTGAAGAAGCAAGCTCTTTCGCATGAAGAATTGGATCCTTCAGCATTTGGTTAATGATGCTTTTCGTATGTTTGTTCAAGACTTTTTTATCACGGTCACTTAAATGCGGCAGCTTTCGTTCGATGCTTTTCATCGTTTCGCCTTGAATTGCTAACGCTTTGTCGCGAAGTGCTGAAATGACTGGTACGATTCCTAACAAATGAAGCCATTCATTAAATTCGACAATTTCCTGTTCGATCATGAGCATAATTTTCGCTGCTTCTCTTTGGCGCTCTTGAAGGTTTGCTTCGACTATGCCTTCTAAATCGTCAATATCATATAAGAAAACACTATCTAATTCTGCAAGTGCAGGATCTAAATCACGTGGTACAGCAATATCAACCATAAATAACGGTTTTCCTTTGCGAATCTTTTCCACTGTATTCATCATGCTTTTCGTAATTACAAACGAACTAGCACCTGTTGAGCTAATTAGAATGTCAGCGTCAATTAATGCGCATTGCAGCTCGCTTAAGGATTTCGCCTGACCTTCAAAACGATCTGCCAAGCTTTGAGCCTTTTCAAATGTCCGGTTAATTACCGTTACATTTTTCGCCCCATTGCTGTACAGATTTTGAATAGCAAGCTCTCCCATCTTCCCTGCACCTAGTATCAGCACATTTTTATTGTCTAATGTACCAAATATTTTTTTTGCTAATTCTACAGCAGCATAGCTGACAGAAACGGCATTTGCTCCAATGTCTGTTTCTGTATGTGCTTTTTTAGCTAGTGTAACAGCCTGTTTAAATAGCTGATTAAACACTGTTCCTGAAGACTCAATGGCTTGTGCCTCTAAGAAACTCGCACGAACCTGACCAAGAATTTGAGTTTCTCCTACGACCATAGAATTTAAACCGCATGCAACTTGAAAAAGATGGTTCATTGCTCCATCCTGTTCGTAAATAAATATATATGGACTAAATTCTGCTTGGTCAATCTCAAACCATTCAGATAAAAACTCTTTTATATAATAACGACCAGTATGCAATTGGTCGACAACAGCATAAATTTCTGTACGATTACAAGTAGAAATGATGATATTTTCCAGAATGCTTTTTTTCTTTTGCAATTGACTCATTGCTTCCCCGAGTGCAGAAGAGTCAAATGTTAAACGTTCTCTAATTTCTACTGGGGCCGTTTTATAATTTAGTCCAACGACAACTATATGCATAAGTAATTGACACCCCCAAGATTTCAATAAAAATCCGATTCTTTATTTATAATTATTCTAAACATGTATTTATTATAACAAAAAATAAGCGATAATGTGCAACAAATATGACTATAATTGTGAACAAATTGTGAATTGATATGTTAACATATAGTATTATTGGCAAAGTCAGTTTTATACTATCTTTACTTACTAGTAATAGTGTATACATACATGCCAAAATTATCTATGAAAACAGCTGTTTTTTTGGAATTTATTTCGGTAAATGTACAGTCCTAAATAGCATATGTCATGCTATCCACTCAAGTACATTAACAAAGATATCATTTGGATTCAAGTTTGTATTACTGGAAACGGAGGAAATATGAAATCTCATAAGTTATTTACTGGTGTTGCACTAGTTGGGTTTGGAATTTACTTTTTGCTGAAAGTGCTGAAGGTAACTCCTTTTGAGTCTTTTTATTCCTGGCCTACCTTGCTTATCATCGTTGGATTAGCATTTCTGTTTCAGGGGTTTTTAGGCAAGGATTATAGCTCGATATTGCCTGGGGTGATTTTGACTGGGTTCGGTCTTCATTTTCATCTTGTCAATAAACTAGCCATTTGGCCAAATGATACAGGAACTTTTCTGCTGATTATCGCCTTAGGATTTATTCTCTTCCACCAAAAGGCAGGATCAGGGCTGATGAATGGTGTATTGTTTCTGCTTTTGGCAGGTTTTCTGCTATTTTATGAAGATATTATAGACTCGATTACTTTCATTCAAGTAGGGCAGGAAACACTTAAGTTTCTTACACCACTGTTGTTTCTGCTTATTGGCGGGTATTTTTTGCTTTCTAAGCGGAAGTGAAAGAGCTGCTTAAAGTTAGTTATTATGTATGGAAGTAACCCAACACTTAAATTGATTACTGAATACAGGGATGAGACTCCTACAGCTTAAGCTGCAGGAGTCTCACCTTTTTTATACTTCTATAATAATCGGTAAAATCATCGGTTTACGTTTTGTTTGATGAAATATATACTGCCCTGCTGCTTTTCTGACTTCTTGCTTAATTGCCCCCCACTGATTTCTGCCTCTTGCATCAACATTGGAGACCGCTTCTTTAATGACACGGTTTACGGAGCGAATAAGGTCTTCAGCGTCTCGAACGTAAACGAAGCCTCTTGAGATGGTATCTGGTTCTGCTATTAGTTTCTTTTCCTGCTTACTCATTGTCAGGACAATAACAAGCATTCCATCCTCTGAAAGCTGTTTACGGTCTCTCAATACAATTTCACCTACATCTCCTATTCCGATTCCGTCGATGTAGGTATTGCCTGCATGAACCTTTCTTGTGAATCTCGCCTTTTCCGATTGAATGTCGACAACATCGCCATTACCGATGATAAAGGTATTTCCTGTTTCTACACCGACTGATTCGGCAAGATTGCGGTGCTGATTGAGCATCCTGTACTCACCGTGGATCGGAATAAAATATTTCGGCTTCATTAATGTGAGCATCAATTTTAAATCCTCTTGATAGCCATGTCCAGATACATGCATGCCTGACGTACTGCCAGATCCGTAAATTACCTTTGCACCGATTGCAAAGAAATTATCAACAACACGAGAAACATATCGCTCATTTCCTGGAATTGGACCAGCTGCAAAAATGACCGTATCACCTCGCAGAACTTCAACTCCCCGAAAGTTTCCAGTCGATAATCTGGCAAGTGCTGCTAATGGTTCGCCTTGGCTGCCTGTACAAAGTATCGCTACCTTTTCAGGAGGAAAAAGCTCAATTTCGCCCTGATCAATAAGCAAGCCCTCAGGTACCTGTAAATACCCCCGCTCCATTGCTACCTCCACCACATTAAGCATACTCCTGCCAAGAAGCGCCAGCTTGCGATTCGTCTCCATTGCTGCATCGACTACTTGCTGTACCCTGTTAATATTCGAGGCAAACGTTGATAAAATCACTTTCCTATCGGCTTTTTGAAACGCTTCAAGGATATGGCGCCCTACTAACTGCTCAGAAGGAGAAAGACCAGGCCGTTCTGCATTTGTGCTTTCAGATATAAGCAGCAGCACACCTTTTGACCCAATTTGTGCCATTTTATGAATATCGGAGTTTTCCTTATTAGCAGGTGTTAAATCAAATTTGAAATCTCCTGTATGCACAATATTTCCTTGTGGAGTACGGAACACAATACCTACGCAATCAGGAATACTGTGATTCACCTTAAAAAACTCAGCTTTAATCTCACCGAATTGCAGTTGTGAAGTATTGTTAATTTCAATCATTTCCGTATCCCGAACAAGGCCGTGCTCCTTCAGCTTCAGCTCGATTAACCCAAGTGTAAACCTAGTTCCATAGACAGGAACATTCAATTGTTTAAGGAGGTATGGAATACCGCCGATATGATCCTCATGTCCATGTGTGACAATTAGCGCCTTTACTTTGTCTTTATTCTCTACTAAATAACTGATATCAGGGATAATTAAATCAATTCCATGCAGACTTTCATCAGGAAATTTATTACCGCAGTCAATCGCCAAGATTGTATCGTCATATTCTATTACATACATGTTTTTTCCTATTTCATTTAATCCACCAAGTGCAAATATAGATATCGGATTTCCATTCGTCACAAGAAACTTCCTCCTACTGCATGTTTTACTGTTAGCTTACCCAGAAAAAAGCACTATTATCGCTGTCTTTTCTCTATAAACAAAAAAAAGCTGAATCACAGTTGATTCAGCTTTTTTGCTTTAGTTTTTAGCCAGATACTGCAGCAGGGACCAAACCTTGTCTTTTCCCTCACCTGTTTCACTTGAGAAAAGAATAAGGTGATCATCCTTACTAAGTTCTAATGTTTCCCTTGTAACCTTTAAATGCTTTTGCCATTGAGATTTTGAAATCTTGTCCGCCTTTGTAGCAATAATTATTGCCGGAATGCCATAATGCTTTAAAAATCCATACATCATAACATCGTCTTTAGTAGGGGCATGTCGTATATCTGTAATCAAGACGACAGCTTTAAGCTGTTCTCTTGATGTAAAATACGTTTCAATCATTCTGCCCCATGCTTCTCGTTCTTTTTTTGATACTTTTGCGTATCCGTAACCAGGAACATCTACAAAATGCAGGATTTCATTGATTAAATAAAAATTCAATGTCTGCGTTTTGCCTGGCTTGGAGGAAATGCGGGCAAGAGCCTTTCTTCCAAGCATCTTATTGATGAACGAAGATTTCCCAACATTTGATCTTCCTGCTAACGCGAATTCCGGTAAATCTGTCTCCGGATATTGATGTGGCTTAACTGCACTTATTACTATTTCTGCACTATTTACTTTCAAGAATTTACACTTCCGTTCAGAGCATGTTTTAATACTTCGTCCACATGAGAAACAAGAATAAAGTTCAGTTCCTCGCGAACACTTTCTGGTATATCATCTAAATCTTTTTCATTATCCTTTGGTGCAATAATCGTCGTCAAGCCTGCACGATGTGCGCTCAGCGATTTTTCCTTCAAACCTCCGATTGGAAGCACCCTGCCGCGCAAGGTAACTTCGCCTGTCATGCCAACTTCTCTTTTAATCGGCTTGCCAGACAATGCAGATACAAGTGCTGTCACCATTGTAATACCTGCTGACGGACCATCCTTTGGAACTGCTCCTTCTGGTACATGAATATGAATATCAAATTTTTCATGGAATTTCGGATCAATTCCAAGCGCCTCCGATTTGGAGCGGATATAACTGAATGCAGCCTGTGCTGATTCCTTCATTACATCTCCCAATTTCCCTGTTAATACAAGCTTCCCTTTTCCTGGTGCCAACGATACTTCAATTTGCAATGTATCACCGCCAACAGTTGTGTAAGCAAGCCCTGTTGCAACACCGACTTGATCCTCCAATTCAGCCTGACCATATCGGAAGATCGGCTTACCAAGGAATTCCTCCACATTTTTGCTTGTCAGAATTACTTTTTTCTTTTCTTCTGATACAATCATTTTTGCGGTTTTACGGCAAATCGTCGCAATTTGACGTTCCAAGCTTCTTACTCCAGCTTCACGTGTATAATGGCGAACAATTTGTTGGATGGCATCCTCTCGTATTTGCAGCTGCCCTTTAGTCAAGCCGTGATCTTTAATTTGCTTAAGCATTAAATGATCCTTAGCAATATGGATTTTTTCCAGCTCTGTATATCCAGATATAGAGATAATCTCCATCCGATCACGAAGCGGTCCCGGAATTGTTGCCAAGTTATTTGCTGTTGCAATAAACATAACATTGGAAAGATCATATGTTTCTTCAATATAATGATCACTGAAGTTGCTATTTTGTTCTGGGTCCAAAACCTCAAGCATTGCTGAAGATGGATCACCTCTGAAGTCATTGGACATTTTGTCGATTTCATCCAATAGGAATACAGGGTTGATAGTACCTGCCTTTTTCATTCCTTGAATGATGCGCCCAGGCATCGCTCCTACATATGTTCTTCTATGTCCTCTTATTTCGGATTCATCTCTGACTCCGCCAAGGGAAATACGCACAAAGTTACGGTTAAGTGACTTGGCAATAGAACGAGCTAAGCTTGTTTTACCTACGCCTGGAGGTCCTGCAAGACAAAGGATTGGCCCTTTAAGCGAATTAGTTAAGCTTTGCACTGCTAAATACTCTAACACGCGCTCCTTGACCTTTTCAAGACCATAATGATCTTGATCCAATATTTTTTCGGCTTTTTTGATGTTCAAGTCATCTTCTGTTGCATTGCTCCATGGTAATGCAAGCAGCCAATCAATATAATTGCGGATAACAGAACTCTCTGCAGAAGTGGAAGGAATCTTCTCGTAACGATCCAGTTCCTTTAAGGCAGTGGCTTTAACATGCTCCGGCATGCCTGCCTGTTCGATTTTTTCAGCAAGCGTGCTTACTTCGCCGCTTTTGCCGTCTTTATCACCAAGCTCTTTTTGGATTGCTTTCATTTGTTCACGCAAGTAGTATTCCTTCTGCGTTCTTTCCATGGACTTCTTCACACGCTGCCCAATCTTTTTCTCTAAGCTTAAGACTTCCTTTTCATTATGAATGATGTCAATCACTTGATTCATACGTTGCTTGTTATCTAATGTTTCCAGTATTTTCTGCTTTTCCTTTAGCTTTATCGGCAGATGTGATGCAATAATATCCGCCATGCGCCCTGGTTCTTCCATATCAGAAACTGTAGCATACGTTTCATTAGAGATTTTTTTGGAAATCTTTATGTATTGCTCAAAATATTGAAGCATCGTTCTCATTAACGCTTCATCTTCTACATCCTTTGAAGTATCTTCTTCCATCACTTCTAGTGTTGCGGCATAATACCCGTCTTCTTCTGTCAATTCAATAAATTTGGCTCTTTTCAGCCCTTCCACCAATACGCGAATCGTGCCGTTTGGAAGCTTCAGCATCTGCTTAACTTTCGTCAAAGTCCCGATTTTGTACAATTCTTCCTCTGCAGGATCATCAATATCAATATCTTTTTGCATTGTTAGAAAAATCAGATGGTCATCAACCATTGCTTTTTCAAGTGCCTGCACCGATTTTTCTCTACCAACATCCAAGTGTAATACCATTGTTGGATAAACAAGTAATCCTCGAAGCGGCAGGAGGGGTACTAGTGTATTCTTTTTTTCCTCCATGACGTTGCACCTCCAGCATCGCATTTCATACTTTGTACAATTCTATCCTATTTAGGAAAAAGTGTCTATTAACTAGGGTTATTATAGAGAAAAAGGAATTAGAACTAATTGACTCCCTGTTTTATTCACTTATAAATTGCAAGCATCTATACGATGTTCTTTTATTCTGATTGAAATCATTTATTTATTCGAGTTGTTTTGCTTTTAAGCTTTCTTTTATCCCATAATGTTATTATTTTAACAAATGGCCTGTATTATGTCCTCTTTCTGCAAAAGAATTAACATCCAGTTCTAGCCTACATTATAAATCATCTTAGCCATCTTATAAATGAATTGACATCCAAGCATTTACTTTTTCTTTTTTCATAATGAAAAAAGCTCTGCAGCAGATAGCTGGCATTTATATGCCAGCATCTGCATGCAGGGCTTGCTTCTTTGTTTTTATACACTTTCTTTTTTAGATATTTCAATCGAGGCTGGTATCGCTTCCCCGTTTGCTTGTCCTTCCTTCAACAAAGCAAGCTCTAATACTTGCTGGAAGGATGATACTGGAATAATCGTAATTCCTGTGATTTCTTTCAAAACAGACTGCATATTTTCCTCTGGAATAATCACTTTCTCTACTCCTGCTTTTTGAGCAGCTTTCACCTTTGCAAACACACCGCCGACAGGTTTTACCTTGCCATGAATACTTATTTCACCAGTCATGGCTACCTTCCTGTCAATCGGTTGATTGTAAATGGCCGAATAAATGCCTGAAGCCATTGAGATACCGGCAGATGGTCCATCAATTGGTACGCCGCCAGGAAAATTAACATGGATGTCAAACTGATCTGCTGGAACACCCATAGACCGAAGAACTGTAATGACATTTTCGATTGAACCCTTTGCCATACTTTTTCTTCTTATTGACTTTCCTTGACCTCCAATGCTTTCTTCTTCCACAATTCCCGTAATATTGATAGAGCCTTTATCCTTTTCAGCTGGAATGGCAGTAACTTCAATTTCAAGAAGTGCGCCCATATTCGGACCGTGCACTGCAAGTCCATTCACAATTCCTACTTGTGATTCATCATTGATTTTCCGTTCCATCCTTGGAGAGAGCTGGCTTGAATGAATAACCCATTCTAGTTCATCATTTTTTATATATGTACGATCTTCGCTTATGGCCAGCCCAGCTGATATTTGTACGATGTTGACAGCTTCACGCCCGTTGCGTGCATATTCAGCAAGCGTGTTTAAGCTTTGTTCACTGATATCCAAACGAACCTTATCGGCAGCCTTTTTCCCTATTTTCACTACTTCATCTGCTGTTAATTCCCGGAAAAAGACTTCCATGCACCTAGAACGAATAGCTGGCGGAATCTCGTTTGGCGTCCTAGTTGTAGCACCAATCAGCCTAAAATCTGCTGGCAGTCCGTTCTGGAATATGTCGTGGATATGTGTTGGAATCTGCGTGTTTTCCTCATTGTAATAAGCACTTTCGAGAAATACCTTCCTATCCTCCAAAACCTTGAGAAGCTTGTTCATTTGCGTTGGATGAAGCTCTCCAATTTCATCAATAAAAAGTACGCCTCCGTGTGCATTTGTAACAGCGCCTTGTTTAGGCTGTGGAATACCTGCTTGTCCCATTGCACCGGCACCTTGGTAAATTGGATCATGAACAGAACCAATAAGAGGATCTGCAATACCCCTTTCATCAAATCTCGCTGTTGTTGCATCAAGCTCCACAAAAACGGAAGTTTTTTTGAAGGGTGATTTTGAATTTCTTTTTGATTCTTCCAATACTAGTCTCGCTGCAGCTGTTTTTCCAACTCCAGGCGGCCCGTATATGATGACGTGCTGAGGATTAGGACCACAAAGGGCTGCCTTTAATGCCTTTATGCCGTCCTCTTGTCCAACTATATCTTCAAAGCTTGTTGGCCTGACCTTTTCAGATAACGGTGCAGTCAAAGAGATAGAACGCATTTTTCTCAGTTGATCCATTTCTTTTTTTGATTCCCGATCAATTGATACTTTTTGTGTTCTTTGACTTTTTAAAAGGTTCCAAAAATACAGGCCGATTATGATGCCAAAGAATAGTTGTACAAATAAAGCAATCTCTGTCCAACTCATATTAATACCTCCTGAATTAAATCTTGCTGATAGAAAGTAGTATCTCCTTCCTAGAGTTGGAATAAACAATATTTCATGGAAAAATCATGGAATGTTTTAGGATTTTGTATTTACCTTTTGCAAAAGGTATCTCTTATAAGACCAAAACAAAGGGCTGGAATCAATATGATTCCAGCCCTAAATATTAAAGCTAACTGTTGTTATGCAGATGTTTTCGTTTCTTTATCGACAACTGTTCCATCTTCTAAAACAAGCTTTGGAGCAGCGTTGTCCGCGACTGTTTCTTTTGTGATAATGCATTTAACGATATCTTCACGTGAAGGAAGATCGAACATTACATCAAGCATAATACCCTCAATGATGGAACGAAGTCCACGAGCACCTGTTTTTCTTTCAATTGCTTTTTTAGCAATTTCCCTTAAGGCATCGTCTTCAAATTCCAATTCAACATTATCAAGCTCAAGCATTTTTTTGTACTGTTTTGCTAAAGCATTTTTCGGCTTTGTCAAAATTTCAACAAGCGCTTCTTCATCAAGCTGTCCTAAGCTTGAAATAACTGGAAGACGACCGATGAATTCTGGGATAAGTCCAAAACGCAGCAAGTCTTCTGGAAGGACTTTTGAAAGCAAGTCTTTATCTTCGACTTCTTCTACTTTTGTTTCTCCGCCAAATCCAATTACCTTTTGACCAAGACGTCTTTTGATAATCGGTTCAATTCCGTCAAAAGCACCGCCGCAAATGAAGAGAATATTAGTTGTATCAATTTGAATAAATTCTTGATGCGGGTGTTTTCTTCCTCCTTGAGGCGGAACACTTGCAACAGTTCCTTCAAGGATTTTCAGCAATGCTTGCTGCACACCTTCACCAGATACATCTCTCGTGATAGACGGGTTTTCTGATTTACGTGCCACTTTATCGATTTCATCGATATAAATGATACCTTTTTCCGCTTTTTCCACATCATAGTCAGCAGATTGAATTAACTTCAAGAGAATGTTCTCCACATCCTCACCAACATAACCTGCTTCAGTCAATGAAGTAGCATCAGCAATCGCAAAAGGAACATTCAGGATTCTAGCAAGTGTTTGTGCCAATAGCGTTTTACCGCTTCCTGTTGGTCCAATCATGGCAATATTACTCTTCGATAATTCTACATCATCAATTTTACTGTTTGAATTGATGCGTTTATAGTGATTATAAACGGCTACAGACAAGGATTTTTTTGCTTGCTCCTGTCCGATAACATACTCATCAAGTATATCGCGGATTTCTGCCGGCTTCGGAACATCCTTGAACTCCACTTCTTCTTCTGTGCCAAGCTCCTCTTCAACTATCTCTGTACATAATTCAATACATTCATCACATATGTACACGCCAGGTCCTGCAACAAGCTTGCGGACTTGATCTTGAGTTTTACCACAGAAGGAGCATTTTAATTGACCTTTTTCATCATTAAATTTAAACATATGTCCACCCCTTAAGTACTCTTATATATATGTTTTACCGCACGGATTAAAAAGTTAATCATCTATTTATCTTTTTTTTTACAACAGTTATGTATTGCATTGTACCATATTGGTGTTTGTACAGGAAATGATACAACTTGGATAAACCTTTCTGAATAATCCTATCGCGGTAAAACGTAAGTGCTTCTATTAAGCATAACCAGTTTTGCCTGCTTTAAGTCTGGTTACACCACTCTTTTTATATGTATGAATTCCTGTACAAGAAAAAAAGGGAAATCAAGCTCTTTAAATCTTATTATATGTTGGTAATCGCTAATATAAAACTAAGGCACGATACTTCGCGCCTTAGTTATTTTGCTTACTTCTATTATGCAACAGTTTTGCTGTTTTCTACAAGGAAATCGATTGCTTTTCTGATTTTAAGATCCATTTGTAGGTTTTCAACGCCACCAAGTGCTTGTTTAATAGCATCTGTGCCCATGTTGTACATTTCTGCCATTTTGTCTAGCTCAGCTGTTACTTCTTCTTCAGAAACTGTAATGTTTTCTGCATTTACGATTGCTTCAAGAGTCAAGTTAACGCGAACACGTTGTGCTGCATCTTCTTGCATTTGCTCTTTAAGAGCTGCTTCATCTTGACCAGAGAATTGGAAGTAAAGCTCAAGGTTCATACCTTGCATTTGCAAACGTTGTTCGAATTCGTTCATCATACGATCGATTTCTGTGTCAACCATTGCAGATGGAACATCGATTGTAGCGTTAGCAGCAGCTTTTTCTACTACTGTGTCACGAACAGCATGTTCTGCTTGGTGCTTTCTATCTGCTTCTAGACGAGTTTTGATTTTTTCTTTAAGATCTGCCAATGTTTCTGCTTCAGCATCAACATCTTTAGCAAACTCATCATCTAATTCAGGAAGTTCTTTTCCTTTGATTTCTTGAACAGTAACTTTGAATGTAGCAGGCTTTCCAGCTAGCTCAGCAGCATGGTATTCCTCTGGGAATGATACTTCTACTTCTTTGTTTTCTCCAGTAGCAAGACCAACTAATTGCTCTTCGAATCCTGGAATAAATTGACCTGAACCAAGTTCTAGAGAGAAGTTTTCAGCAGTTCCGCCTTCAAAAGCAACTCCATCTTGGAAACCTTCGAAGTCGATAACAACTGTATCGCCTAATTCAGCTTTTCCTTCTTCTTTAACAACTAATTCAGCTTGTTTTTCTTGCAATGCTTTAATTTCTGCATCTACATCTTCGTCTGTAACGTTTGTGTCAACAGCTTCTACTTCAAGACCTTTGTAATCGCCTAAAGTAACTTCAGGTTTAACAGTTACAGTTGCTTTAAAGATAACAGGTTTTCCTTTTTCGATTTGCTCTACATCGATTTCTGGACGATCAACTGGCTCGATGCCTGCTTCGTCGATTGCGTTAGCATAAGCTTCTGGCAAAAGAATATCGATTGCATCTTGGTATAAAGATTCGATACCAAAGCGTTGTTCGAACATTCCACGAGGAATTTTCCCTTTACGGAATCCAGGAATATTAACTTGCTTAACTACTTTTTTGAATGCTAGGTCTAAACCTTCGTTTAACTTTTCAGCATCCAATTCAATTGTAAGAACACCACGGTTCCCTTCTAATGCTTCCCATTTTGCTGACATAACTATATTTCCCTCCAACAATCTATTCTACTTTTCAATACTTCTAACAGTTGTTTAGATAGTACTTTTATTTTAATAGAGAATTTTGATACGGACATCCCCAATTACGGCAGATGTCAGCTCTATATAACTAAAAGCAGATATCTACTAATGTTATACACGCTCGCATTTTACGAATGCAACCATTACATTATATCATACGTTCAAGTTGTTTCAACATCCAAGCTACATATTAGGATAAGAAATTTCCTCTAAACTAGCAATAATCGCCTTTGCTGTCTCTATTTCGCTATCAGAAACGTGATAAAGCTCGCCTATATCTTCACCCATTTCATCATACATACCATAGTAATCCTGCACGATAGAATGGTAGGCAGCTGCCCAACCACCGCTGCTCATCCCGTCTAGTGTGAATGGATAAAGAAGAAAGAAATGGCGTTCCAGCAGGGCTACAATATTCTCGAGCAAAACAGGATTCTGATGCTCCAGCTTTTCTTTCAGGATAGCTATAATTTCAACCGTTTGCTCCTGAAGCCGTACATCCTTTAAGTTTTTTGGAACGACGCTCGTCTCCCTGTCCATTTTCCTAACGAGTACTTGCTGTTCATACTCTTGCTCTTTTAAAATATTTAAAAGCATCGACTGGAAAAACGGGTTTGCCTGAGGATTTCCTATGTATTCCTTTACTTCGTCTATGTATTGCCGCACATTTGCCTTTTCTAGTTTTGCAGCAAGAAGCAGCATTTCATTTTGATCTTGGATGGAAGCCAAATCAAGACCACTTTCGCCAAAGTCTTCAACAGCATACTCCTCTTCCATTGTGCCACTTAATGCAGCCATTTTCCTGCTGAATTCAAGCAGCTTGGAAAAATGCTCTATTTTTCCTGCTGGAATATGCTTGTCCTCAAGGAGTACTTCGATCGTTGTCGCAATCTCCTCATATTCATGGAGCTGAACAAGAATCATCATATATAAATCTAAAACTTGAAGATAATCTCCTTGACCTTCCTCTAGCATGCTTTTTGCCATTTTCTTTGATTCCCTCAGCATACCTAGCTCATAATAGCTTAAGACGAGCCCTGTTTTAATCTCACTGTTATCAGGATTAATTTCTATTGCCTTCTCAAAGCAGGAAACTGCCTCTTGAAAGTTTTTGTTTTGGACGGCCTCCAAGCCCTTTTCTAAGTATCTTTGGTCTAGGTCAGGGAAAAGGATGATATTGCCCTTTTTGGTCAAATCCCGTTTTTTCATGTCATAACACCCTAATTATTCTATTTTTTGCTAGTTTAGCACGGTTGGTGTTTTTATTGCAACATTGCTAAATATTCCTAAAAAGAAAAAGGAGCTTCCTTCCGTATCATGCTTTGTGGTCCAGCTTTCCCCTGCACATTACAAGCATTTCACGGTTCGAAAACCCTCTTCTTTATTATTTTACTAATTGAAATGTATTGATATTATTTTCATATTCTTGAATACTATCCGCATATTGCAGGGTAATTTGGATTTCATCCCATCCATTCACAAGCATTTTTTTCCAATATGGATGGATTGTAAAGTTTACTGAGAAGCCACTTTCATCCTCTACCTTTTCTTCCTCTAAATTAATATGAAGTTTGTAAGGCTGCACTTTAGCTGCCTTTAGCAAATATTCAACATCACTAGCCTCTAGAACGATCGGAAGCATGCCATTTTTCAAGCAATTTTGATAAAAGATATCAGCGAAGGATGGTGCAATAACAGCTTGAAATCCATAATCATTTAATGCCCAAGGAGCGTGCTCTCTTGATGAACCACAGCCAAAGTTCTTGTTTGCAATCAAAATATTCGCACCTTGATTTTCTGGGAAATTCAATTCAAACTCCGGATTAAGCTCACCATTCTCTTTATATCGCCAATCATAAAATGCAAAGCGTCCAAATCCTGTTTTTTCAATTCTTTTCAAAAATTGTTTAGGGATGATCTGATCTGTGTCCACATTTACACGATCCATCGCCACAGCCTTTCCGGCCAATTTCTTAAAACCGCCCATGGGACGTCCCCTCCTTTTCCTTATACAAGTTCTGCTACATTTCCTTTTCGTATATCAACAAAGTGACCATTAAGCGCCGCTGCTGCTGCCATTGCCGGGCTGACTAAGTGTGTTCTGGCACCTGCCCCTTGTCGGCCTTCAAAGTTACGGTTTGAAGTGGATGCACAATGTTCTCCGCTTGGTACAACATCATTATTCATACTCAGGCACATGCTGCAGCCCGCATCTCTCCACTCGAAGCCTGCTTCGGTAAATAATTTATCAAGACCTTCTTGTTCTGCTTTCTTTTTCACCTGCTGGGAACCTGGAACAACTAATGCGCGTACACCTGGATGCACCCTTTGCCCGCTAATAACACTTGCAGCCTGTCGCAAATCTTCTATTCTAGAATTTGTACAAGAACCGATAAAGACATGCTGAATGGCGATATCTTTAATTTGCTGTCCTTCTTTAAGCCCCATATATTGCAAAGCACTCTTTAAGGCACGACGATCTGTTTCGTCCGCAAAATCATTTTCATTCGGAATACTGTCATCCACCTTGGCAGTCATCGATGGATTTGTTCCCCAGCTGACCATTGGTGCAATGTCATTGCCGTCTATTTCAATCACTTTATCATAGACAGCGTCCTCATCTGATACGATTTCTCCCCACGCTTTAACTGCTTCCTCAAAGTTTTCAGGAGCATATTTTCTGCCGCGCATATAGCTGAAAGTCGTTTCATCTGGACACACAAGCCCTGCTCTAGCGCCACCTTCAATGGACATATTGCAAATTGTCATTCGCTCTTCCATGCTCAATTGTTTGATGACGTCACCAGTGTATTCAATAACATGACCTGTACCGAAATTGACACCATACTTGGAAAGAACATACAAGATAACATCCTTAGCGTTAACACCCATTGCTAATTTACCGTTCACTTCTATTTTTAAGGTTTTGGGTTTTGTTTGCCACAAAGTCTGTGTTGCTAATACATGCTCAACCTCACTAGTTCCGATTCCAAACGCCAATGCACCAAAAGCACCATGCGTCGATGTATGGCTGTCACCGCAAACGATCGTTTTTCCCGGCTGTGTTAATCCCAATTCCGGACCAATGACATGGACAATTCCTTGTTCTGGACTTTCCAAATTTGCCAATGGGACATTAAACTCAAGACAGTTTTTTTCTAATGTTGTCATCTGATTTAAAGCTACTTCATCATCCACTTGAAAGCGATTGATTGTTGGAACATTATGATCCATTGTTGCAAAGGTACGATCAGGGCGGCGGACTTTGCGGTTTTTCATTCTTAGCCCAGAGAATGCTTGTGGGGATGTCACTTCATGCACTAAATGAAGATCAATGTACAGGAGATCCGGCTTTCCCTCTTCGCGATGAACAATATGCTTTTCCCAGATTTTTTCAATAATGGATTTGCCCATTATGGCCCTCCCCTTCCTTTTGTCTTTTTTTTCTATATATTATTTATCCTGTTTATCTGTCCAATTTTCTTTCGTTTTCTCTCTATTTATCGTACTTCTACTGTTTCAAGTGCCGCCGTAATTTCGGTTTTAACTTGCTCAACCATTTGTGAAGTAGTAAGCAATGTAGTATCTGCAGACAGGATATCCTTTGTTCGATAGCCTTTATTTAAAACTGCATCAACTGCATTTTCTATTAATTGTGCTTCCTGTTCCATGTCAAAGGAAATACGAAGCATCATTGCTGCAGACAGGATAGTCGCCAGCGGATTGGCAATATTTTGTCCAGCAATATCTGGAGCTGAACCGTGTATTGGTTCATAAAGTGATGGACCTGATTCAGAAATACTTGCTGATGCCAGCATCCCAAGCGATCCTGTCAGCACGCTTGCCTCATCACTTAAGATATCACCAAACATGTTTTCTGTTACAACTACATCAAACTGTCTTGGATTGCTGATAAGCTGCATTGCCGCATTATCGACAAGCATATGCTCTAGTTTAATGTCCGGATATTGCACCGCCATCTCAGTAGCACATTCTCTCCACAGTCTGCTTGATTCCAATACATTTGCCTTATCGACAGAGGTTACTTTCTTCGATCTAGTTTTGGCGATTTCGAATGCTTTTTTCAAAACGAGGTTGATTTCTTCTTTTGTATACAGAAGCGTATCAACAGCTCCAGCCTTTCCGCCAATTGTTGTTCTTTCACTTGGTGTGCCGAAGTAAATGCCGCCTGTCAGCTCTCTAACCATCATTAAATCAACATTTTCAATAACTTCTTGGCGCAGCGGAGACGCTGGTGCCAAGCTTGGAAAATATTTAGTTGGCCTTAAATTTGCAAAAAGGTTAAGCTCCTTCCTGATGCGAAGCAGCCCCTGTTCAGGTCTTGATGAAACAGGAAGAGCATCCCATTTCGGCCCGCCAACTGCGCCAAGCATAATCGCGTCACTCGATTTGCATAATGCAATCGTTTTGTCTGATAAAGGTGTTCCTTCTTCATCAAAGGCAGATCCGCCAATATTTGCATAATTATATTCAAAAGAGTGGTCAAATTTCGCTTCAATTACCTGCAATACATCGATTGCACCTTTAATGATTTCTGGACCGATGCCATCTCCAGGCAATACGGCAATTTTTTTCTCCATTTGCTAATGACCTCCATGCTCATCTGTAAGCCTGCGATTGCTTATTTTTAGAGAACGGCCCAGGATCTAACTCCTGCACCGTCCTTTTACTGCTTATAAGATAGTAGTGTATTTATAAAAGGTCTTATTTTTGGCCACTGCCTACAACTTCTTTTTTCCTTGAGCTTTTAACAAATGGCATCATAGAACGAAGCTCTTTGCCGACTGTTTCGATTAAATGCTCACTTTCTCTTGCATTGATTGCATTAAAGACAGGTCTGTTCGCTTGGTTTTCCAAAATCCAGCCTTTTGCAAACTTGCCTTCTTGGATATCTGTTAATACTGCTTTCATTTCCTTCTTCACATCTTCTGTTACGATTCTTGGTCCTGTTACGAAATCGCCCCATTGTGCAGTATCGGAGATAGAGTATCTCATGCCAGCCATTCCATCTTCATACATCAAGTCAACGATTAATTTCAGCTCGTGCAAACACTCGAAATATGCCAATTCAGGCTGGTAACCAGCTTCCACCAATGTTTCAAAGCCAGCTTTTACAAGCGCAGTCAAGCCACCACATAGTACTGCCTGCTCACCGAACAAATCTGTTTCTGTTTCTTCTTTAAACGTTGTTTCCAAAGCTCCTGCACGCAATGCGCCGATTGCTTTTGCGTATGCTAATGCAAGCTCTCTTGCCTCTCCCGTAACATCTTGGTAGATTGCAAATAATGCAGGCACGCCAGCTTCTTGTTCAAACGTTCTTCTTACTAAGTGACCAGGACCTTTTGGAGCTACTAACAATACGTCACTTGAGCTTGGTGGTACGATTTGGCTGAAGTGAATATTGAAGCCGTGCGCAAACATTAATGCTTGGCTAGTTAGGTTCGGCTTGATTTCTTCATTATAAACCTTTGTTTGCTGCTCATCCGGAAGCAAAATCATCACTACATCAGCTTTAGCTGTTGCTTCTCCAACTGAATAAACATCAAAGCCGTCTTCAGCTGCTTTATCCCATGATTTCCCTTGTCTTAAACCAATGATTACATTTACTCCGCTATCCTTCATATTTAGTGCATGTGCATGGCCTTGTGATCCGTATCCAATTACAGCAACCGTTTTTCCTTCAAAGTATCCTAAGCTTGCATCTCCGTTATAGTACATTTTCGCCATTTTAAATTTCTCCCTTTTTAGTAGATTTGTTTTTATATAAATTTAATTAAACAATAGAGTAATGGTTTCTTTGACTAGAGTTTTTCTGAGACCCACGCGGGAATGCGGTGGTTCCAGTTCTTGCAATCTCTTTGATTCCGTATGGTTTTATCAGCTCAATAAATGCTTCTATCTTAGATGCTTCACCAGTAATCTGAATGACTAAGCTTTCTTTGCTCACATCGATTACAGACGCCCGGAAAGGCTCAATTAAGGAGTACAGCTCATTTCTAGTGGCTGGTGTTGCCAGTACCTTAATTAAAGCAAGCTCCCTTTCCACAATTGCCTGGTCAGTAATATCCACAACCTTTAAAATGTCGACCTGTTTATTGAGCTGCTTTGTCACCTGCTCGATGACATTCTCACTCTCTACATGAACAACACATGTAATTCTGGATATACCTTCTTGCTCCGTATGACCAACCGAAATGCTTTCAATATTATAGTTTCTTTTTGAAAACAAATTGGTAATCCGGTTCAAAACACCAGATTTATTCATGACTGTTAAACTGATTATTCTTTTCATGGTTTCATCCCCACCATTTCATGTAAACCTTTGCCTGGTGCAATCATCGGATAAACATTTTCATTAGGATCAATACGGAAGTCTAGGACAACTGGTTCCCTGTTATGAAGGACTTCATCCAATATTTTGTCAGCATCCTCAATTTTAGAAATTTGATAGCCTTTAATGCCATATGCTTCTGCAAGCTTGACAAAGGACGGCTGCACAGATTCCTTACTGTGAGAAAAACGTGATTCGTAAAAGAATTCCTGCCATTGCCTTACCATTCCTAATGCTTGGTTATTGAAAATGATGATTTTGATCGGCAAGTTCAACTCCCTGATAAGAGCTAATTCTTGGCTGCACATTTGGAAACCGCCATCACCGCTAATGGAAAGAACGATTGCATCCTTGTCGGCAATTTGTGCACCGATGCTTGATGGTAAGCCGAACCCCATTGTTCCCAATCCACCTGAAGTTACCCATTTATTAGGATCCTTAAAGCGGTAGTATTGTGCTGTCCACATTTGATGCTGTCCAACATCTGTTGTTACAATTGCTTCCCCATTTGTTTTTGTATGAAGAAGCTCAAGTATTTGCTGCGGCTTCAACTTGTCGGAATCTTCATCATAATAATAAGGGTATTCGTTTTTCCAATTTTCAATCTTTTTTAACCATTCGTCATGCTCAGAACGTTTTCCATTTTGATTGATTAACTCTGTCAACGCTTCTTTCGCATCTGCTACGACTGGAATTTTTGTCGGAATAATTTTGCCAATCTCAGCTGGATCGATATCAATATGTGCCTTAATTGCATTTGGAGCAAAATGCTGCAAATTACCTGTCAAGCGGTCATCAAATCTTGCACCAACATTTACAAGTAAATCACACTCATACAATGCCATATTAGCCGCGTAACAGCCATGCATTCCGCCCATTCCGACAAACAAGCTGTTATCCTCCGAAAGTCCACCTAAGCCAAGCAATGTGTGCACAACAGGAATCTGCTGCTGTTCTGCGTATTCCTTCAACTCGGTTGACGCCTTTGAGAAAATAACCCCTGCTCCTGCCAGAATTACTGGTTTTTTAGCAGCACTGACAGCCTCTGTCAGCTTACGGATTTGTAAATAATTTGGCTTTGTAGTGGGCTGATAGCCCGGCAAGTCCACTTCTTGCTCCTGAGGCACCTCTGTCACAGTTGCAGCAATATCCTTCGGCACGTCAATCAATACCGGCCCTGGTCTTCCGCTTGTAGCAATAAAGAAAGCTTCCTTTACAATTCTTGGAATGTCTTCCAAGCTTCTGATTTGACAATTATATTTCGTGATTGGTGTTGTAATACCAAGAATATCTGCCTCTTGAAATGCATCTGTCCCAATAACACCTGTCGCTACCTGTCCAGTGAAAACAACGAGCGGCAAGGAATCCATCATCGCGTCCGCAAGTCCTGTCACGATATTTGTGGCACCAGGACCTGATGTGGCAATAACTACTCCCGGTTTTCCAGATATGCGGGCATAGCCTTCAGCAGCATGTATTCCGCCCTGTTCATGTCTCGGAAGGACATGGAATATTTTCGAATCGTATATTTTATCGTAAATCGGAAGAACTGCACCTCCCGGATAGCCAAAAATATACTCCACATTTTCCTGCTCTAAAGCTTGCAGCAAAAGATCTGCACCTGTTAACGGCTTTGTCTGAGCCTTCGTCTCTTCAAAGGCGGTTTTCTGTATCATCAATATAACCTCCTTATTAAGGTGATTTAATTTTTACAATGATTTCGCCAGCAGCACCAGTAATTAAATGGATTTATATCATAAAAAAAGCCTTCACACCCCCAATGTTTACTTAACTAAGTAGACAAAAGGGGTGAAAAGGCTTTTTTTAGCTTTTCCACGGTACCACCCTCATTCATACAATAAAACATGTATGCACTCAATGAACAGTTCGTTCTTTTTTTGGTAACGAGTGGCGTGTCACTCGGTTAGCTCTACTGCACAAATGTGTTTCAAGCCAACACTCAGAGGTGAGTTCATTCTTGATCGGCTTCACCGGTTCTCAGCAACCACCGGCTCTCTGTGGAATCCCAAATCAGGAACTACTTATCCTCATCATCGTATTTTCATTATCTTTTATTTAGGTAATAGGCTTACTTAACGACGGTATTTCAAATGGTTTCAATAGCTTTCTAAGGTGTTTTTTTTATTTTCTGTTTTGCTTTTGTTGAGGTTATCTTACGCCGATTTGAAACAAGAGTCAACACCCTTTTTAAGAATTATTCGATAATTCAAACAAAAACAAACTAAGAGTAACCGCTTACAATATTGATAAATAAATAACGCCTGTACTTTGTAAAAATCCAAAAATTTTTTTTAACAGATTCCCTTATGTTTTTTTACTCCTAATTTTCACAGTACAATCGAGCACAATACTTCTTGGAGAATTCATTATAATACGATAATGTGAACTGCGTATACGAAGTTGTCAGATTTCCTGACAACCTTTTTTTACAAAAAACCGCTCCCTCTTAGGAAAGCGGTTCCATTTTCAAATATACTTAACCAGCTGTTGGTGCAATGTCATGAATCCATGATAATTTAATTTGGAGGATATTCTCCTTCTCATCCTTCAGGTTTAACGTTTGCTCGTGGAGGTTCAACAACTCTACACTGCCCTTGCATGTTTGCAAAAGTCCATTTTTATAGTAATTAATGACTAATTTCCGGTTTCTTGCTAACTCTTTTAAAATCATCTTTTCCTTCTCCTTTACATAGTCTCCTATCTGTTTCATCTATATTTCACTGCAATTGTTTATAGTTAGAATTTACTATATGTATAGTATACACTATAATCAGTAAGCGTTTCCAACGTTTTTGTGTACAATTTGTGAACTTTTTTACAAAACCGATAGGGTGATATCTTCAATATAACCATTTACCGATTTCTTAACCGTTTACACTAACCTTTTTTCCTATTTTTTGTTGTTACTCTATAAATACTTATTAGAAAAACTGACAAACGATGTTGAAAGAGATTTCATCCTATAAGGGAATGTGTATGTTTTCATAAAGTTCACCTTTGAGAAATAAAGCGATTGTTATATTGATATAAAATTTTCAGATAATTGAAGAAATTTTATATCATTTTTTTGCAGATAATTGGTCTTTTCACTTTATATTAAAGAAAAAGCTGCAGGAAGTAATATATGGATCCACTAACAGTAATTGAATACAAATACAATGAAAAAATAACACCAGAACAGCTTTCCCTGGTATTCCTTGCATCAAAACTTATTCGTCCCACAGATGACTATCCGCGGCTACAGAAAATGATTAATCATGCAGATATACTTTTTACGGCATGGAATGGGGATCAATTAGTTGGGGTGGCAAGGGCAGTAATGGATTTTAGCTACTGCTGCTATCTATCTGATTTAGCAGTCGATAAGAGCTATCAAAAGGAAGGCATTGGCAAAACTTTACTCCTCCTATTAAAAGAGCGTATCGGAGAGCGCCCTTATTCTTCTCGCGGCTCCTGATGCGATGTCATATTATCCTCACGTTGGTTTTGAAAATATCGACAATGGCTTTCGCATCGCAAGAAAATAATGACTCCAAGCATTTTTTTTAGGCATTTTTTCTATCTGTAACTGCAAAGGAAACAGCGAGGATAGAATCCAGCTTAAATATTCTTGGCTGTTTTCTCTGCAGGCAATATGCCTTAATATAGCTTCCCTTCATCTCCCGCACAAGAATAGTCCTCTTCGAGAAACATTCATTTCCGCTCATATAAATGATTTCGATTGCCCGATTTTCCTTGAGTGCTCTTTCTAGCTGACGATTCATTTAATATTTCACTCCTTTCTTGCATATATTATATACGAACAAACGTTCCAAATAAACCTTGATTAAGAACGTTTGTTCTGATATATTAAAAGGACAAAAGGAGATGGATGTTATGATTAAAGAAAGTAAATTAAAATGGACTGCCATGGTATTTCCGCAACAGCTAAAACAAGGGGTAATAGAGACAAAGCCAGAATCAACTAAAGCTTTCTCTACTGATACTGACATGCTTATACATGAAGCGATGGAGTACAACTGGTCACTTGAATACAGAATTAAGCTCGAGGAATCCATTTATTCGCTATATGGAACGACTATTTTCATCGATTATGTCAAAAAAGAGCTGCGGGTAAAGGGGATGGAGCACTCTATTCACTTCGTGCCATTCCATAATCTTATTTCAGCAAAAAAAGCGGAATAGGAGCGGTCGAGAGATGCACGATATTTTAGAGTCCGACCGCAAAATTATCAGTCAATCCGTGTATCTAGCACTTGTATTAGCAGTACTCGAATATGACCGCAAAAAGATAGAAGATACATCCTTCAAAATCAAAAATGTCTATGTAAATCTAATTGAACATACCATGCAGAAAGTTCAATCAGACTTAAAGAAAATCAAGGAAGATATGCAAAGGAACCAGCTTAATGTACAGCGCGGCCATAATGACGGTATTTCTACAGAGTATAATTTTTATTTTAAAGGAGCACATGAGCCTCACCGTTTTGACAATACAAGCTTGAAAAGCAATACTCAAAAGCTGCTCATTTACTATTTAATGCGTAGCACAGAGTAAGTAGCTTTCCAATGTAACTGGTGGATCTAGGGGTTACATGCACGTTAAGCCTTGAGCTTGTTTATGCAGCCCCTTTAAACATCCGGCCTTAACGGATGCACTCCCATTCCTCTTTTAATATTGCGTAATAATATTCATCCCACCAACCGTCTCCTGCAGGAATGCATTTCTTGAAAAAACCTTCTCTTCTCATTCCAAGTTTCTCCATCACTCTATAAGAAGGAACATTTTCAGGCTGACATGTAGCAATAATCCGATGAAGCTCCATACTTTCAAACCCATAGGCTAAAACAGCTTTTGCCGCTTCTGTTGCATAGCCTTGATTAAAAAAATCAGGATGAAACACCCACCCAATTTCATATGTATGCACTCCAAAATATTTAAAAAACGCTATATGGCCTATTAGCTCCTTTTCCGCCGCTAGCATCACAGCAAAATATTGCGCATTTTCACCTTGATTATCACGTATAAATTGCTGTGTTTGCTCCTTTGTCATTACACCTTCTGGGATGTAATGCATGACATTACTGTTTGAGGCATAGCTATAAACTTTTGGCCAATCACTTTTGTTGAATTCACGGATTAACAGCCTTGATGTCCTTATTTCCATAACAGTTCCCACCCATTCTCTAAAAATATGAAAAAGCTTCTCGCTTTATATTCCCTGCTTTTTCTTTCAATTCCTGTTATATATTTACATTATCTAAAAAATAGTAAACTAGGTCATCACTCTGAATGAAAAGTGATGATTTATTATTGAATAGACCAAGCATACAGGCACATAAGCTTAATAGGAAGGATGTGATCTATTTGGCAAGAAAGACCGAAAAGAAATTTCTCGTTGTGGTAGTTGAGGGTACTGTTATCAAGCGAATTATGCTTCTTGATATACTAGTCGGTTCTGGTATTTATTATACTTTGCAATGGATTTGTTCAAGTATTGTCATCAGTATGCTTGGCAGTGTAGTTGGTACAGAAGGGATTAAAAAAGTTCAAAAGCAGGTGAAAGGTTCTAACATTAAGTTTGTACGTACATTAAAAACAGCAAAGTAAGAAAAAAAGAAAATCCTCATCAATACTCCTCGTTTCACGAGCTCCTCTTTTTACATAAGACAAGTTCCTTATATTTATAAATTTCATAATGTAAGCTATAACAACCGCAAGGAGCTGAATAATTTGAATCACTATTATGATTTATATCAACAGCGCGCAAAGGAGCTCGCTGCACAGATTGCGAAGGCAATAGATGGTGAGTATGCCGCAATCCACTGTTATAAAAAACTGGAAACATTAGCACCGACAAAACGAGAAAGACAAATTATCAGCGAAATACGCAAGGATGAAATCAACCATTATAATGTGTTCTCCTCAATTTACACCCAGCTAACAGGCCACAAACATTCAGCAGTCATTACAGAAACTTGCCCTAACAACTATCATTCTGGTATTGATTTTGCTTTCCATGACGAGCAGGAGACCGTTGATTTTTATTTAACAATCGCTGACAGCACAAGCAATGACTTTATTAAAGAATCATTTAAAAGAGCAGCGATGGATGAACAAAATCATGCAGTTTGGTTTTTGTATTTTTTGAAGACGCAAAGATAAAAAAAGCACCCATCGGATGCTTTTTTTCGTTTAAGGAAATATGAACCTGTCATACCTAGACTGGTGAATATTAAAAATTAGATTCTAACATCACTAGGTGTTCCATTCAGAAGATACATTCTTCCCTTTAGGACTTGTCATACTCTAGCATTGAAAGTAAAACTACCCTTTTCTATCTTCTGTTGAATAATGTTTTCTCAAGTAATCTTTAATAGCAGAAACAAGATAAACAATTCCTAAAAGAAAAATAAAAAAGACAATGAACTTATAGCCTGCTACAGGATAAAAGCCGCCAAAGCTGTTAAAAGATACTAATAAAAAGCCTACTGAAAAGTAGATAGCTGCTGTTATATGCTTCATGTGGTTATTCTCCTTTTTGTGGTAATTCAATGTTACCATGTTTTAGGAGGCTGTAAAAGTATTTCTAAACTGGAAAAGCAGCTATGTTTGCTTTGATGAAGTGCAATGTCTTGGGAAATATAAAAAAAGCCCTACTCCGAAGAGTAAGGCATTTAACAGTGTTGTGCAAAAAACTGTTACTATTTTATTGTAACCATTTATCTTATTGTTTATACACTTTTAGTTTGACAACCTTAAGTAAATAAATAAAAATAATACGCAATCACAAAGCGATAGATGAGGCTAGTCAAATATAATTAAACACGAAAATAAATAATTTAATCTAACTATAAAACAATGAAGCTTAGAAATATAAAAAGAATATGGGTTTAAAATTAGTTCGTTTCTTTCTCGCCTCTTCAATAACCTGTCCGATCACAAAAAGTCCATAGGATTTTATATCGATTAATCATTAATCCTCATCATGTATAAAAAGATATGTAAAATTTTTTCCTTATTGATTATTCGTTTGAAGACATAAAAAAAGCACTCACAAGCATTGATAAAAATCAACATTTGCAAGTGCCTTTATGGGACGTCCCAGGAGAGATTCGAACTCCCGACCGTACGCTTAGAAGGCGTATGCTCTATCCGGCTGAGCTACTGGGACATGTTTTTTGTTTTTTTAACGTCCTCATCAGGACAATATTTATTATATGTTCTAGATAATATAAAGTCAACAACTTTTGCAAAGTTTTTTTCTTGAAGAGAAAATTAATTTATTTTCTCCTCAAGAAAGTTATTAAATAGGAAACTCTGCTGTCAATTCTGGAAGCAGTCCTTTGTCAAAATCGTACACTTCTGTTTTTAATATTTTGTCTTCTACGGATAGAATGACATATGTCTTTTCCATTCTTCCTCTTGGTAAACGCAGGCTGCCTGGGTTGATGAATAATACATCTTCGATCATTTCCATACCAAGATAATGGCTGTGTCCGAAGCAGGCAATTTGAGCGCCGACTTCTTTTGCTCTGTATAACAGTCTGCTGACAGATGATTTGACGCCATATAGATGGCCATGCACCATCAGGAGTTTTTTTCCGTTCACTTCTTGGATTGTTTCTTCTGGATATTTTGCGAAATAATCGCAGTTTCCTTGAACTACGACATACCCAGAGATGGCTTTGTCATCGATAGGGAGCTCAGAGTCTCCGCAATGAAGGAACAGGTCTGCTTCTTCTTTATGCCTTTCCTTCAACACCTGCAGCTCATCGACAAGGCCATGGCTATCACTGACGATTAGAACCTTCATTGTCAAACACTCTCCTTACAGAACTTGCGGAAGCTGTTCCTTTAATTTTTTAAGTGCATTTGCTCTGTGACTAATACTATTTTTCTTCTCTGGCGGCAATTCTGCCATTGCCTTTTCCTCTTCCACTACAAAGAAAATCGGATCATAGCCGAAGCCATATTCTCCTTTTCTCTCCTCTAATATTACACCTTCACAAGTGCCTGTAAACGTCTGTGTCCCGCTTTCAGGATTGGCGATTGCTAATGTGCAGCAAAAGCGTGCTGTTCGTTTTTCTACAGGAACTCCTTTTAATTCTTCAAGCACTTTATCCATGTTTGCCTGATCATCCTTCTGTTCTCCTGCATATCGTGCAGAATAAACGCCAGGTCTGCCTTCAAGTGCGTCAACCATTAAGCCGGAATCATCGGAAATAACAACCTTTCCTAACAGCTTTGCCACTGTTTCAGCCTTTAAAACTGCATTTTCTGCGAATGTTGTGCCTGTTTCTTCCACATCCTCAATTTCTGGATAATCAAGCAATGTTTTGACAGCGTAGCCAAGCGGCTCAAACATCTCCACAAACTCTTTCGCTTTTCCTCGGTTTTTCGTTGCGATAATGATTTCTTTCATTTTGCTCCCACTTCCTGCTGCGTGCATTTTTAATTATGTAGATATATTTACTTCTTCTTACATTTTACTATCAAAAAATTGGACAGTCCAATCATATATAAAATGTCATCCTTTACACACAAAAAAGGCTGCATAAAGCAGCCTTTCGTATATTAGAAGCTTCCAGTATTAACTTTTTCAGGACGTGATACTGGCTCAGTAAGGCTTTTGCCTTCCTCATTCACAAGGTCCTGTTCGCCATTCACTGTGATGGCAACACTCTCAATGCCTTCCTGCTCTGTCAAAGACAGCACAAGAGAGTTTAACAGATCAGCAGAAACGGTTTTTTCCTCACCGTCTGCACTATTATAGATGGACTCATTGAAGTTTAATGTAACCTTTCCATCTGCCACAACAGGTTCATCCAACAGCTTCACGTCTTGCTCCATGAAGGTTGCCAAGGCAGACCCAGTTCCTGGTCCTTCTGCAAGCTCGCCAACTGCTGCAGCAATATTATTATCATTCGCGTTGCTGACACGTTTTGTTACTGGAACATAATAATATTCGCCAGTCTCTCCGCCCACATAATAAACAGTTAGCGGTTTAGTGTTAGTAATATCAGCAACATCCTTTGTATCCAAGTTAATACCCATTTCCCTTGTTAAGGCGCTTTGGATTGGCGTTTTATTGACAGGCATTTGTACAAGCTCCTTGCCATTAACCTGCAGCTTAACCGAATCAATGGAATCAAACTGTGTTAATGTCCATGTGACTGACTGCATGATTTTAGACTCGTCGCTTGCATCATAGTCGTTGAACTCCTTCGAGAAATCAACTGTAGCTACTTTATCCTTAATATTGACAGTAACCTCTGTACCTGCAGGCAAGACTCCTTGGAAGCCGTTCGGCAGCATTTCTGTGACAGGACCATCCTTCACTAAATACTCAAGGCTTTCTTTTGCAACACTGTTTGTTTTCGGGATATTTAATGTTTGCGGAACAACAAATCCATCCTTATCCACTAAATATAACTCAATTGGCATGGATTCTGCAGTCTCTTCCCCAGCCTTTGCAGCTGTTTCCTCTGTCGCATTATCACTATATGTAGTTGATTGCGGTGGGTCGACATTTTCTTTGCCATTTTCTCCTCCAAATAAACCACAGCCAGATAGCATAACAGTTGATACGAGTGCAGCGGACAAAATGGTAAGCTTTTTATTCTTAGACATCATTAATCACTCCTAAGACAGTTTGTACTAATATATATACGAGCTATTTCTAAAATTAGACCGAGCTCTCTAAAATATTTTTTAAAATTATTAAATCCATAGAAAAAAGACTAAGCACTTTTATGCTTAGTCTTTTATATCAGCTTAATTGTCTCGACCGCTTCCACTTTTTCATGGAGCCAATCTGAAGCAATCCTTGCGAAAATATCGCTTGAGCCTGTTGTATAAAACTCATGTTCATTACTATCATGTGGCAAGGCAAGCTGATTATTATGTGCAAGAATGGTGCTTACTTCTCGCGCTGTTTCTGCACCAGAGCTAATCACCTTAACCTTGTCCCCCATTTCCTCTCGGATAACCTTTTCCAAAAGAGGGTAATGTGTACATCCCAGTATAAGTGTATCAATACCAATTCCTTTTAATGGAGCAAGAGTTTGCTTTACGATGCGTTTTGCGACAGGCCCATCGTATTCTCCACTCTCCACAAGAGGAACAAATTTTGGACATGCTAGACTTTCTGTGCGCACCTTTTTGTTTATCTGCTTCAGCGCCTTTTCGTATGCTTTGCTTTTAACTGTTCCAATCGTTCCAATCATGCCAATATAGTTGTTTCTTGTCACTTTAATCGCCGTTCTTGCCCCAGGGACAATCACACCGATGACCGGAATCGATAGCTGCTCCCTTATCTCTTCAAGGGCGACAGCAGTTGCTGTGTTACAAGCAATGACAAGCATCTTAATATTTTTCCGCAGCAAAAACCGCGTCAATTCCCATGTAAATGCTTTTACTTCTTCCCCAGATCTTGGTCCATACGGACATCTAGCCGTATCTCCCAAATAAATGATCTTTTCGTTAGGCAGCTGTCTCATAATTTCTTTTGCAACAGTTAATCCGCCAACACCTGAATCAATAACACCTATTGGTCTTTCCAAACTTACCGCCTCATTTTTCCCGCATTTCTTGATGCAATCTAATGAAGTTGTCTTTTAAATGTGCAACTTCTTCCAGTGAGTAATTACCCAAAACTTCCTGTAAATACATTTGTCTTTTTTTTATTACTTCATCAATCAGCCTTTTGCCTTCATCCAATAAATGAATGCGTACAACACGACGGTCATTAGGGTCCTTCACTCGCTGAACCAATTCGTTCTTTTCCATTCTGTCCACTAAATCAGTTGTCGTGCTGAAGGCTAGATACATTTTATTCGATAATTCACCGATTGTCATGTCCCCATCTTCAAAAAGCCATTGCAATGCAACAAATTGAGGCGGTGTAATTGTATAATTGCTTAAAATTTCCCGGCCCTTCTGTTTGATGATGCCAGAAATGTATCTCATATCTTTCTCAATGATTGCTATCATATCTGAATACTCTTTAGAGTTTTTTTCTTCTACATTCATTGCTACATCTCCTATTATCTGTCCAATTTATCTTCTTCCTCATTACTTAATAATAATTATAGTCTAGATTGAGCAAATCGTAAACGTATAGGCTAAAATGCCTTTACTGGAAGCTTTCCAACTGAAAAAAGACAGCACTATTTGCTGTCACCCATTTAAACACTACTATATATAACTGATATAAAACTGAAAGGTGACTCTATAAGCCGCAGTCATCCCTCCCATAGACAGGATTCGTATCCGCTGCTCTTTAAAGTCACCCTCCGAAAATTATAGCTCTAGTTCTCCCATTCTTAGGAGTTCTACAACAGCCTGTGAACGCCCCTTTACGCCCAGCTTTTGCATCGCATTAGAAATATGGTTGCGAACTGTTTTTTCGCTGATGAACAAATCACTCGCGATTTCCTTGGTCGTTTTGTCTTGAACCAAGAGTTCAAATACTTCTCTTTCCCTTTTTGTTAATAATGGCTTGTGAGTAAATTCATTCTCCTTCAAGTAGTGTAACCCTCCTTGCCTTTGCCAGCTATGAACTATGGGATGGGTATATATTATAGTCTGAATATATTATGTGAGAAAAAGCGTTGTAGTGACTGTATTTTCTGAAAATGGACTGCGTTTTTTTCTAGAAATGGCTGCTGCACTTTACTGCTGCGTATCCCTTTCCATTGCAGGTAAGGCATTACTTTTCTTATTTGTAGATTTGCTCAGTAGTAGCCATATGGTTAGAATGGCTGCTGCATGCTGTATGGATTATTTCGGCCATAATGATAGTCAGAAGTAGATTGTTGCATTTGCTGATTATGCAAGCATTCATCTGTAGGTCCTATCACAATGGTTTCATTTTTCAGCGGAGCAAGGGTTTTTTTCAGTTGGTCGGGGTCAAGACAATACGTGTGTGCGAGCACTTCGACTGGTGTTTTAGTAAGAATATCAGAACCAAATATATACTCAGGGTACGGGGCATCAAAGATGGCAAGCAAATGGGTTTTATCTTCCGAGGCTATTTCCCAGTGCCACCAGCCTTGAGGGATGTTGGCCACTTGGCCTGGCCTTATGGGAATATTGGATACTTTGTTTGTGAAAGGATTAATCAAGGAAACGACTGCAGACCCAGAGATGCAGTAAACAAGCTCTGCCGCGTTTTGATGATAATGTGGTTCGACTACCCTTCCGTTGCTTAAATAAATATCTAATAAAGAAACCTCACCGAGAGTGTTTAAGACATCCCTGCCTAATCGGTTGATGTAGTTATCAGCATTGCGAGTATTTAGACGGTTTTTGTTCACGTCGGAAAAATAGCTGACATCTGGTTTCGTATAGTCCATATAGGAAGTTGGCATCGCATACAGTCCCCATTTCTTTATAAAGTACTACAACGTATAGTATGAGAATCAGCTAAAAGCGTGACACATACCCTAAACACAATTTTAAGAATAAGGAAAAGGATGCCAAAGGCGGCATCCTTTTCCTTATGATATCTTATTTAATGTAAGCAGGATCCTATCGAAATTAGGCTTTACGATGAAATCCTTTGCGCCGTATGAAAGGGCAGCAATGACATTCCTGCTTTGTCCCATTGCTGAACAGATAACAACTCTGGCACAAGGGTCAAATTCCATAATTCTCTGCAATGCTGTCATGCCGTCCATACATTCCATTGTTAAATCAAGGAGTAGTATGTCCGGTTTAAGCTCCTTGTAAATAGTCACAGCCTCACATCCATCAGAGGCTTCTCCTATGACTTTGTATTTGCTGTTTTTCAATAGATTTTTTATGTAAATTCTCATAAATAAAGAGTCGTCTGCAATAACAACCCTGACTTCCAATATAATCACTCCTAGTTCTAACTTTGGCAAACTTAAAGGAAAGGAGTAATTTATTAATCAAGACAAGCTTTTGTCTCGGCAACCCGGCTGCCATTGCTTGCACATTAGGCCCGTGGCTTTGCGTCTTTTACTTTCGTAAAATTTGCCAATAACATTAGAATAACATAGTACTTTTAAACTATATATTGTTTTTTTATAAGGAAATGAGAAACAATACTTATTCCTGCTAAATAATAATCAATAAATAGCAGAAACATTATAATATTTCTTCACACACAAAAAAAAATTAGAATATAGTTAGACTATATCCCAGTTTTTTCTCTGCTATGCAGATTGACAATACCTTTACTTTACAAAGTAATACTTATTTTTTATGTGTCCCTTTCTTGTCTCATCTTTTTTGCTATCCCTTTTCTCATGCTTTTTGTCGTCTTTTTTATCATCTTCTTTTTTACAAAATTAATCTCTAATGAAAAAGTTATTCCTTCTTTCCATTTCTTTAAACTATCACCAAAAGTCTTTATGATGTCCCCCACAAAATTAATGGCTTTCCTTTTTTTGCTACATTTTATGGATTCTTCATTCTTTTTGTTCAGAGTTTTCCTTACATGCATGAAAATATACGTTTGTCCAATACCAGGAAATTATTTAAAGAAAAACTATTGATACACGCACTAAAAAAATGCATTTACATAAATAGGCAGGTAACATAGTACATTGTCTTACCCCGACACATATCATACAAGGAAAACATAACTAGGAGGTTATTTGGAGATGAATAAAGAAGTATTACAGACATTAATAGGTAAAACAATTAAAGTGGATAGGGGAGGTCCAGAATCCCGCATCGGGAAATTACTAGCGGTTAGCGAAGACCATTTCACTATTCTTACTGAAGCAGATGGTGTCGTTTATTATTTAACACACCACATCAAAAGTCTGACAGAAAACACAAAAAAAGGCCTTCCATTTGAACTTGAAATACCTGAAGTATTTGTCTTTGTAACTGCTCCAACTCTTTTTGAAGTAATGGAAAGCTTAAAATACAATTGGGTTAAGATCAATCGCGGTGGTAAGGAGTCCGTTGAAGGCGTATTGGATGACATTAATTTAGAATATATTACAATTGTTCATAATGAAGAAATTATCAGAATCGCCACTTTCCACATCCACAATATCAGCTATGGACTTAAAATTGAAAAGCCGCAGAAAGAGGAGTCTGAGAAACAAGAAGATAAGAAAGATGATAAGAAGGAAGAAAAAACAGAAGAAAAGAGCAGTGAAAAATAATCATTATGATTAGTCGCTTCTTTTTCTAGAAGAAGCGACTATCATTTAGGAGGTGGTTCTTTTGGGAGAATTCACTTTTTCCAATGCACTTGATAGACTAAAAAGATTCAAGATAAGGCTTTTCCTAGACAAAGACCAATATGTGGAAGGTACATTACTCGATGTCAAAGAAGATCATTTAATGCTTGAAATGAATGGGAAAATCTATTATTTTGCATTAGACCAAATTCATGCTATTACAAAGAATGCCAAAGACAATAATCCATTATCCTTAGAATTTCCACTTGAGACTAAAAAAGACTTAAATGCTTTATTAGAGGAGCTAAGATACAGCTGGGTGACCATTACTTGTAATTCCAATCAGGTTTTTAAAGGAATGCTAAGTAAAGTTACCGAGGACTTCTTGATTTTAATTAATAAGGAAGAACAAATGTATATCCTTAAAACCTCGATAATAAATATCTTTAATGGCCTGCATGAAGATGATAGTTCCAATTCTAAGCAGGTGCAATCGTCTAATAATGAAGATAATTCCCCTGATTCTAAAGCACATTTAGAAGAAGTTACGGAAATGAGCGAATTGTTTAAGGAAGCTCCTGCAGATTCTAACACAGAAACAAGAGATAATGCTGACTCTAAGTACAGTATGGAACCAGCTAAAAGCGAGGTCTACGATTTTAGCATGAACCCTCTTGTAGAAACGATCTCTGATTCTGACACAATCCCTCTTGTTGATACAATCTCTGATTCTGACACAATCCCTCTTGTTGATACAGTCTCTGATTCTGACACGATCCCTCTTGTTGATACAGTCTCTGATTCTGACACGATCCCTCTTGTTGATACAGTCTCTGATTCTGACATGAGCCCTCTTGTTGATACAATCTCTGATTCTGACATGAGCCCTCTTGTTGATACAATCTCTGATTCTAAAGCAGAAACAATAAATGCTGATTCTATGATGGGGATAATGAAAAATTCTATAGTCACTGGTGAACCAGGTGCGGTTATAGTGAACTCAGAACATACTAAAAGTGGAGTTCGGGAAACAAACAATGTTTTTGCCGATATACCATCAAGACAGAATAAGAAGCAAGATGATACTCTGCATGACTTTTTGACTGATGTTTTAACACAAAAATACAAAGGAAGTGCTGATACTTTGGATAAATCTCCTAAAGCCGAAAGTGATCAAGTTTCTCCGAAAAAAGAAGTGAAACAAAAGGAGAACAATAACCTAAGTGATAGTGTCTTTAAACACCCCCTTAATCCCTTAGGATCCTCTTTAAGAAGCAAAAAAAAGCAAACGGAACTAGAAACGGAAAATCCAGAAGTGCCATTGAATAATGAAAATAATGCAAAAACAGAATTAAAAACACAGATTATTAATGCAAAAGACCAGAAACTTGCACTTGAGAAACAATACTTTTCCTTAATGAAACATGCAGAATATATGTACAAGAAAATCAGGGAAGAACGTCTAAGAAAACCAAAGAAATGATTAGTGTATTTTAATTACTTGCTTTTTTAAGGAAGTGAAAAGATGGATAGCTTTAAAAAATTGAAAAATGAGTATGTAAAGGTTGAAATATCAGGAAAAACTACGTTTTCTGGAATTCTTTTGGACAATGGCCTAGATATTATCGTGATTAACGATGGAGAAAAGTACCTTTATATTCCACTTAACCATGTTCATACTATAAAAAAATCGTTAAAAGGAGAAACGGAATTCACTCTTGATACATTTAGCGGAGATTTGCCATTTCAAGATGATAATGAAAACATTTCATATCGTAAAATCCTAAATAATGCAAAGGGACAATTTATAGAATTATTCGTTACTGGCAATAAGTCTATTCATGGCTATATCACTAATATTTTAAATGACTATATTGTTTTTTATTCTCCAGTTTTTAAAACTATTCTTATTTCGATGCATCACATCAAATGGCTTATTCCATACACTTCTAATTTAACACCATACACATTGAATAATGCGAATCTTCCCATTGTCCCCTCCAATATACCTTTAGCCCGCACTTTTGAAGAGCAATTAAAAAAATATACTGACCAATTGCTTGTATTTGATCTCGGAGATGCGCCAGACAAGATTGGATTAGTAAAAAATATTTCCAATAATATTATAGAGATAATTACAGCCGAGGGTACTCCTGTTTATTGGAAGCTAACCCATTTAAAATCAGTTCACCTACCATAATATACAAATAAAAAACATCTCAAGGAAGATGTTTTTCTTTTGCATTTCCAATTTTATTTTGCACTCTTGATGATAATTTAAAAAAGGAGATAGCTGTTTTTGTCAGCCATCTCCTTTTTATTAAACACTGTCACTGCCAAAAAAGCTTTTGAATGCTTCAAAGGTTGTATCTCTGTTCAGTGCTGCAATCGATGTTGTCAATGGTATGCCTTTCGGACATGATTGAACACAGTTTTGCGAGTTACCGCAATTCGCAAGACCGCCATCTCCCATAATTTCCTCAAGTCTGTCAGACTTGTTCATTGCTCCTGTTGGATGAGCATTAAAGAGTCGTACTTGAGATAATGGTGCAGGTCCCATAAAGTCTGATTTACTGTTAACATTAGGACAAGCTTCTAAGCAGACGCCGCATGTCATGCATTTAGATAATTCGTATGCCCATTGTCTTTTCTTCTCGGGCATTCTTGGTCCTGGTCCAAGGTCATAAGTGCCATCGATTGGTATCCAAGCCTTTACCTTTTTCAAGCTGTCAAACATACGGGTTCTGTCAACCTGCAGGTCTCTGACAACTGGGAATGTGCGCATTGGCTCCAAGCGGATCGGCTGCTCCAGCTGATCTACTAATGCAGTACATGACTGTCTTGGTTTTCCATTAATAACCATTGAGCAAGCACCGCATACTTCCTCTAAGCAGTTCATATCCCAAGAGATAGGAGTTGTTTTTTCGCCTTTGCTGTTAACCGGGTTTCTTCGTATTTCCATTAAGGCAGAGATGACATTCATATTTGGTCTATAAGGCAATTTAAACTCTTCTGCATATGGTGCTGTATCAGGATCATCTTGCCTTTTAATCAGAAATGTAACCGTACTTGCTTCCCCCATCTTATTTCACTCCTTCTTTTTGTTTGGAATAATCCCGCTTTCTAGGCTTGATAAGTGATGTATCAACCTCATCATAATGGAAGCTTGGCGCTTCCTTCTCTGATACGAACTTGGCCATTGTTGTTTTCAAGAAGTCTTCATCATTTCTCTCTGGAAAATCAGGTTTATAATGAGCGCCCCGGCTTTCATTACGATTATATGCTCCAATTGTTATAACCCTTGCCAGTTGCAGCATATTTTGAAGCTGACGGGTAAAGACCGCTCCTTGGTTGCTCCATTTCGCCGTATCATTAATGTTGATGTTTTGATAGCGTTCCAGTAATTCCTGGATTTTGTTGTCCGTATCCTGAAGTTTGTCATTATAGCGAACAACTGTGACATTATCTGTCATCCATTCTCCTAATTCCTTATGCAGTACATAAGCATTTTCTGTTCCATCAAGCTTCATGATGTCAGTCCATTTTCCTTGCTCTTCCTGTATTGCCTTATCAAACAGAACGGATGATAAGTCATCAGCGCTTTTGCTTAACCCATTGATATACTTAACTGCATTCGGACCAACAACCATACCGCCATAAATAGCAGACAGCAAGCTGTTAGCTCCTAGACGGTTTGCACCATGCTGTGAATAATCACATTCTCCTGCCGCAAACAAGCCAGGAATATTTGTCATTTGATCATAATCGACCCATAATCCACCCATAGAATAATGAACTGCCGGGAAAATCTTCATCGGCACTTTACGTGGGTCGTCTCCCATGAACTTTTCATAAATTTCAATGATACCGCCTAGTTTAATGTCTAGCTCCTTTGGATTTTTGTGGGACAAGTCCAAATACACCATGTTTTCGCCATTAATACCAAGCTTTTGATCTACACATACATGGAAAATTTCCCTTGTTGCAATATCCCTTGGCACTAGATTGCCATAGGCAGGGTATTTTTCTTCAAGGAAGTACCACGGTTTACCATCTTTATATGTCCAAACCCTTCCACCTTCACCACGAGCTGATTCACTCATTAAGCGCAGCTTGTCATCACCAGGAATAGCTGTCGGGTGAATTTGAATAAACTCGCCATTTGCATAATAAGCGCCCTGCTGATAAGCAATTGCGGCCGCTGAACCTGTATTAATAACAGAGTTCGTCGATTTTCCAAAGATAATACCAGGCCCGCCTGTTGCCATGATGACAGCATCACCAGGAAAGGCTTTAATTTCCATTGTTTTCAAATCCTGTGCTTTAATACCGCGGCAAACACCGTCATCATCAAGAACTGCCCCAAGAAATTCCCAGCCTTCATACTTGACAACTAGTCCATCTACCTCGTATCTGCGCACCTGTTCATCTAATGCATACAAAAGCTGCTGGCCTGTTGTTGCTCCAGCAAATGCTGTTCGGTGGTATTGCGTTCCTCCAAAGCGTCGAAAATCTAGCAGACCTTCTGGTGTTCTGTTGAACATAACGCCCATACGGTCAAGCAAATGGATAATTCCAGGTGCAGCTTCTGCCATTGCTTTTACTGGCGGTTGGTTTGCTAAGAAATCTCCGCCATACACTGTGTCATCAAAATGCTCCCAAGGAGAATCTCCTTCTCCTTTCGTGTTTACCGCACCATTTATGCCGCCTTGTGCACAAACAGAATGGGAACGCTTAACAGGCACAAGGGAAAACAATTCAACAGGTGTCCCAGTTTCCGCTACTTTAATTGTGGCCATTAGTCCTGCTAAACCGCCGCCTACAATGATTACTTTCCCTTTACTCATTTATTCCACTCCCTTAATCTATTGCTCTATTAATCTAAAACTTTATACAAAAGCTAAAAGTGCTCTAACGCCAATTGTTGTTAAAACAATAAATATTCCAATCGTAACGTATGTACTGATTCTTTGAGATTTAGGTGTAACAGTAATACCCCAGCTGACACAGAATGACCATAAACCATTAGAGAAATGGAAGATAGTAGAGACAACACCAACTAAATAGAAGGCAAACATCCAAGGATTTCCTAAGATTTCCTCCATCATGTTATAATTGACCTCTTTCCCCATTTGAGCCGCTACCCGTGTTTCCCAAACATGCCATACAATGAATACCAATGTCACAATCCCTGTGACCCTTTGGATATAAAACATCCAGTTTCGGAAATACCCATAGTTTTTTGTATTGTTCTTGGCTGTAATAGCAATATAAATACCGTATACAGCATGATAAATGATTGGTAAAAAAATCACGAAAATTTCCAAAAAGTAACGAAATGGCAATTGCTCCATAAATCCAGCTGCCTTATTAAATGATTCCGGTCCCTTTGTAGCAAAGTGGTTAACAACCAAGTGCTGTATCAAAAATACACCTACTGGAATGACCCCCAGTAAAGAATGTAATCTTCTGAACAGAAACTCTCGATTTTTTGCCATACTTTTCCCCCCCCAAATGATGAAATAGTTCTTTTTACTCATAAAAGCGATTACAAGATAGAAAACTTACAATTCTGTGACAATTTCATTGTACCCCCAATAAAAATCTCGGTCAAGAAAACGGATACATTTATTCCAGATTTATTTATCCTTTTTTATTATATGATTTTGCTCTTGGAAAAATTTCTACTTTATTTTCTAGCATAGAAACAAGTGGGTACAGGAAAAATAAAAGAAGCTAATAGACCAGATGCCAGAAGGACCTTAGCTTTTTTTCACTTAAATTTTTCTAAGAAACGAAAAGCTAACTATCATGTGTTATTTTGCCATACAGAACTAATAAAATAGACCTGATTTTCCTGTTATTAATCCCTTATTGCTATGTTTTTTTCCGGATTTTACAGTATACTATTAAAGCGATATATTTTTTGTCGAAATTACGAAGCATATACAGAATTTATTAACATATATTTATAGAATTGTAGAAAGAGGAGAGAGACAATTGAGCGAGATTACAACGGAAGAACAAATAACGAAAGTGGAGGAAGACTCTCTTACCGTACCTGCATATGGATACGAATTGCTGCGTGAAATCCTAATACCTGACTTGCTTGGGAGAGACACTCCAGATATCTTATATTGGGCCGGAAAAAGAATTGCCCGAACATTTCCACTGGAACACTTGGAAGAGGCAGCTGCTTACTTTGAAAAAGCAGGCTGGGGCCATCTCGAAATTGTAAAAGCAAATAAAAACGAAATGGAATATGCTCTCTCAAGCCCTTTAATTGAAAAAAGGCTTAAGGAAAAAGGGAAATGCACGTTTCAGCTCGAAGCAGGCTATTTAGCACAGCAGCATGAACAAATAAGAGAATTAGTTGCAGAAGCGTTTGAAGATCCAAAACGCCGCGGTAAAAAAATCACGATTACAGTCCGCTGGGATAGTAAAGACCCTGCATAATAAAAACCAATAGTACGAAACAGACTTCTGCGTGAATTCTTCATTGAATTTCACGCTTTTTTATTGAGACGCTATTTCTAAGGATTACATTCACCTGCATTTTTCGTAATACTTGTTGTGCAGCGATAAATCCCATATAAAATAAAAATAGAATTACTTGTGACTTAGAGGAGGTCCGAAAATGTCTGACAAAAAGTGGTTTGTCGTGGCACTTCTGTATGAATCTGTTCATAATGGAGAACCAAAACAAGTAGACGAGAATTATGAAAACACAACTAAAACGTATGAGGAAAGCCATATATTAGTTAAGGCAGAATCATCTGAAAATGCCAGCTTGCTTGGGAAAAAACTAGGAGAAGAAGCGGAACACGATTATAAAAATCAGTATGAGGAAACAGTATGCTGGAAGCTAGTAAAGGTTCTTGATGTTTTTGAATTAATGGATGAGGAATTAAAAACGGGAACCGAGGTATATTCTCGCTTTATTTTGGTCCCAAGGGAAAGTGGAACACAGGATGTATTAAAGAAGTTCTTCCAAGAATAATATAAAAACGCTGTTGTACATTCAACAGCGTTTTTATATGTGATTTTAAGTATAATCCTATAATTTAGAAATCTTATTCTTTTATGTTATTAAGCATTAATCACAGGCAGGTTGCTCAAGTCAAATGCATCATGAAGTGTTTCAACAGCCTTCACCATATTGCCTTTTTCAATAACTGTAGAAACTTTGATTTCTGATGTGCTTACCATTTTAATAACAATGTCTTGTTCTGCTAGAACTTTAAACATGTCTGCTGCCACACCTGGGTTTGAAATCATGCCAGAACCAACGATTGATACTTTTGCAAGGCCTTGCTCTGAAGCGACTTTATCGTAGCCTAGTACTGCCTTATTTTCCTCAAGCACTTTAACTGTCTCATCCAAATCACTGTCTTTAATAGAGAAAGATAGGTTTGTTGCTTGGCTTTCTGTCAAGCTTTGGATGATAATATCGACATTGATGTGATTGGATGCTAATGTTGAGAAGATTGTTGAAAGACTTGTTAATGAGTTTTTCAAGCCAAACACCGTTACACTCGTAATATTATCTTCAAATGCTACTCCGCGCACTACTAAATTTTGTTCCATTGATACTTCCTCCTCGATGATAGTTCCTTCTTCTTGTTCCATGCTTGAACGAACGACAAGCGGCATTTGGTAGTTTTTCGCATATTCTACTGCACGAGGATGAAGCACCCCTGCACCCAAGTTTGCCAACTCAAGCATTTCGTCATATGAAATGGAAAGCAGCTTACGTGCTTCTTTCACATAGCGTGGATCTGTTGTATATACACCAGTAACATCTGTATAAATATCACATTTATCTGCTTTAAATGCTGCAGCAAGTGCAACCGCTGTTGTATCAGAGCCGCCGCGGCCAAGTGTTGTGATGTCTCCACCTTCTGTAATTCCTTGGAAGCCTGCGACAATAACAACCTTGCCATCCATCAAATGCTCTTCGATTCTTTCTGTTTTTATATTTAAAATGCGGGCATTTCCATGTACCGCTTCTGTTTCCATTCCTGCTTGCCAGCCTGTGAATGAAATTGCCTCAACATCTTTTTCATTTAAAGCCATCGCCAGTAAGCTAATTGTGATTTGCTCTCCTGTTGTCAATAGCACGTCCATTTCACGTTTGCTCGGCTTATCTGTAATTTCACCAGCAAGCTTCACTAATGAGTCTGTTGTTTTCCCCATTGCTGAAACGACAACAACGACATCATTTCCACGATTCTTTTCTTCGATTACTCTTTTTGCAACATGCTTGATTCTATCAGCACTGCCAACAGATGTTCCGCCAAATTTTTGTACTACTAATCCCACAGCTATTCCCCTTTTCCTCTTAGAAGTTTTGTTCTATTGCCTTATTTCTTAAAAGAAACAACAAAAAAGGCAATGAGAACATCTCATTGCCGTGCAGGTTAAATACATACTAAATGTGCACAAACAGCGAGATAGCTCTCCAAAACAGTTCCTTGTTTTGACAGTCTTACATTTATTCAATGCAAAACCAGCAAAGGAATGATGAGTTATCCCTTCACTTCGGCGATTTTCCCTTTCATAATTCTTCACGGAAGCTCATTCTTCTCCGAATTATTACTATTGAAGCTCGCACCTCTACCTTCACTTATTAAGTTATAAGTTGCCATCATTATAGCATACCGTTTTTAAGTTAACAATAATGTTTTTTGTTTTTTTGCATAAAAATACAATCAGTCTTTTAATTTTTCTATAAGCTCCTCGGCAACAGCCGCAGGGATTCCAATGGCTGTGAATTCAGCAATGGATGCCTCTTTCATCTTTTTGACAGAACCAAACGTTTTTAACAGCAGCTTACGCCGTTTCTCTCCAATGCCTGAGATATCATCAAGCATAGATTGGAAAGCATTTTTTGAACGGATTTGTCGGTGAAAGCTGATTGCAAAACGGTGGACTTCATCCTGTATGCGTTGAAGCAAATAAAATTCCTGACTGTTTCTTTCCAGTGGTATAATTTCGAGCGGATTGCCGTAAAGAAGCTGGGAAGTCCTATGCTTATCATCTTTAGCCAAGCCTGCAACTGGAATGTCGAGTGCCAGCTCATCAAGGAGAATTTCTCTTACTGCTTCAATATGACCTTTTCCTCCATCAACTAAAATTAAATCTGGCATTGGCAGCCCATCTTTCAATACACGCTGGTATCTTCTTCTGACGACCTCGCGCATTGATTCATAATCATCTGGTCCTTGAACAGTCTTAATCTTATATTTTCGATAATCCTTTTTCGCAGGTTTTCCATCTACGAAAACAATCATGGCAGATACTGGATTTGTCCCTTGAATATTACTGTTATCAAATGCTTCAATACGATGTGGTGTGTAAATTCCCATTTGCCTGCCTAAATTTTCAACTGCCTTTATTGTGCGGTCCTCATCCCTATCAATTAGAGCAAATTTCTCATGCAGGGCGTTTTTAGCATTTTTATTTGCTAAGAGAACAAGATCCTTTTTTTGTCCTCTCTGTGGTTTGATAACCTTCACATCAAGCAGTTCCTCTACTAATTCTCCTTGAACAGAATCTGGGATAAGGATTTCCTTCGGCTTGAAATGATTGGCCTTAGAATAAAACTGTCCGAAGTATGTGAGCATTTCCTCTTCCGGCTCTTGATAAATGGGGAACATGCTTACATCACGCTCAATCAGCTTTCCTTGTCTGATGAAAAAGACTTGAACACACATCCAGCCTTTGTCTACTGCATATCCAAAAACATCTCTATCAACAAGATCTGTCATCATCATTTTCTGTTTTTCCATTGTAGCTTCAATATTAGCAATCTGATCTCTGAATTCCTTTGCCCGTTCGAAATCAAGCTCCTCTGCTGCTGCTGTCATTTTTTCTGTGAGCTCTTTTTTTATATCTTTATACCCGCCATTAAGGAACTTCGTAATCTCATCAACCATTCTTCGATATTCTTCCTTCGGCACTTCATTTACACATGGTGCAAGACATTGTCCTAAATGATAATAAAGACATACCCTATCAGGCAGTGTTGTGCACTTGCGCAGCGGATAAATGCGGTCTAGCAGCTTTTTCGTTTCATTTGCTGCCTGTACATTCGGATATGGTCCAAAGTATTTGCCTTTATCCTTTTTTACATTGCGTGTCGTAATTAAACGTGGATGTCTTTCCGCAGTCAGCTTAATAAAAGGGTAGGTCTTATCATCCTTAAGCATAATATTGTATTTTGGGTCATGCTTTTTAATTAAGTTAATTTCAAGGATAAGTGCCTCTATATTAGAGGAGGTGATAATATATTCAAAGTCTTCAATTTCATTGACTAGCCTTAAGGTTTTCCCGTCATGAGAGCCAGTGAAATACGAGCGGACGCGGTTTTTTAGCACCTTTGCTTTTCCTACATAAATGATCGTTCCTTGTCTGTCCTTCATTAAGTAGCATCCTGGCTGATCAGGCAAAAGCATCAGTTTGTTTTTTATCGTATCGTTCATTGCAGTCCCTCCCTGAACGCACCTGTTAATACAGAACATAAGTACTATTATATATGATAGGACAGAAGCTTGAATTCGGCAACTATGAGCGTTTGTAATTTGAAGGAAGGGAATGAGGATTTTTCCAAAAGGAGTGCTGTTTTGAAAAAAAGAACCCCAAGGAAGGTCCCGGGGGTTGTTTTTGCATTAAACGTGTTTTGCCAATAGTTCAGAAAGAGCTTCTTTAGGTTGGAAGCCGACAACTTTATCGACAACTTCTCCGTCTTTGAATACCAACAATGTTGGGATGCTCATTACGCCGAATTTAGAAGCAGATTCTTGGTTTTCGTCAACATCGATTTTTACGATTTTAACTTTATCGCCAATTTCTGAATCCAATTCTTCTAATACTGGTGCAATCATTTTACATGGTCCGCACCAAGGTGCCCAAAAGTCTGCAAGGACTACGCCTGAACCTGTTTCTTCTGAAAAGTTTTGATCTGTTGCATGTGATATAGCCATTTATATGCCTCCTAAGTAGTGTTATACCTGATAATAAACCAAAGTATACCACCGTTTGCATGATGATGCTAATAATTTGTTTCGTCCATCATTTTTCCCATCTGCTTCAGCATCTATTCAGACCTTTTAACCAGCGCTTGCATCTTTCTCTCTATAGTAAATCTAGCTCTTTCTTCAATAAGGGCAGAACTTCAAAAACATCCCCAATAATTCCATAATCAGCGTTTTGAAAAATCGGTGCTTCCGCATCGTTATTAATAGCAATAATCATTTCAGCAGCTGTTACACCAACAAGATGCTGGATGGCTCCAGATATTCCACAAGCAATATACATTTTTGGTGCAACCGTCTCTCCTGTTTGCCCAATTTGATTAGCGGCATCACAAACTCCAATTTCAACAGCTCCGCGGGACACTCCAACTGTTCCTTTTAAAGTTTTTGCAAGCTCCTGAACAAGGCTGTAGCCTTTCTCATTTTGCACGCCTCTTCCTGCAGCTGCAATTACTTTAGCATTTGCCAGCTCTTCCTTTCCAGTATGTTTTTTCTCAAGCCTGACTAAGGAAAAGGAAGGTTCCTTAACAGTCGGATGGATTGTTTCTAATTTCCCCTTTTTCTTCTGAAGCCTGTTATTTGCTTTCCAAGCCTTTTGCTTTATGCTGAGAATGCAAGGTGTGTTTGTTTGTACCTTTTCTAGGACATTACCAGAAAGAATTTGCCTAGTGACTAGTAATGCGTTTGTTTTTTCTACTGCCACTATATTTGACACATGAGGAAGATTGATTTTTTCTGATAAAGCTGCAGCAAGGGTTTTACCCAAATCTGTTTGGCCAAACAGCAGGAAGGAAGGCTGCTCCGCTTCAGCTGTTTGCTGGATTAATGGAAGCAAGCTTTCGGGCTCTAGTCGTGATAAGCGGCTGTTTTTCATATACAGGACTCTGTCTGCATCATGATATAAAAGGTTTTCAGCCAACTCCTCTTCTTCCTCATCCCCAAAAACGAGGACAATGATTTCGCCAGTACCTGAAATTTCTTGAGCTGCTTCTATACATTCCAATGTGACAGGATGAAGTTTTTCCCGTCTTTTTTCTGCGATAATGACAATTTTCCCATCCATTATACTTCCCCTCCCGTCACTCTTGTATATGCTCTTTAATCAGTTTCGCCAATTCACTCACCTGTTCGGGCAGCTCCCCTTGCAGTATGATCCTTTTTCTGTCAGCAACAGGAAAACGGAAGCTATGTGACTGGATATCAATCTGTTCTAATGAAGCGGTTCTTTTTTCTAATGGCTTTTGTTTAGCTCTCATAATGTTTGCGAGAATTGGCAATCGCGGTTTATGCAGTCCTTGTGGAATTGTTAGCAAAACAGGGAACGAGCCTTTGTATGTCTCTAAATCACCGTTGCTTTCCTTTGTGACAAATACAGCCCCTTTATCTAATTCGATTCTTTCTGCCTTTGTTATGATAGGCAGCTCCAAAATGGCTGCGACTCTTGGTCCCACTTGTCCGGACCCTCCATTTGTGGAGAAATCGCCTGCTAGGATTAGGTCAAATGATAGGTCCTTTATATTCTGGGCAATGATTTTAGCAATGGAAGACGGCTCCAAGCTTCCTTCTGTCTGTATAAGAAGTGCGCTATCTGCACCCATTGCAAGTGCTCTTCTAAGATGCTTCTCTGCATCCTGATGATGTACTGCTACAATGGTAATACTTCCTCCATAAGTCTCTTTCAGCAGCAATGCTTCTTCAAGCGCAGCCTCATCTGGTGGATTAATTGCTTCTTTTATGTTTTTGTCCAAAATCTGCCCGTTTTCAATCGTAATTGGCTGATTTGCCTCCACAACGATGGAAAGCAAGACGATGATGTTCATCCCCACTATCTCCCTTCTTCTGTTCCATTCTCTTTCAATTCTCTTCTTAAAATTTTGCCAATTGCCGATTTTGGCAATTCTTTACGGAACTCATATATTCGCGGTACTTTAAATGAGGCAATTCTCTCCCTCATATATTTATTCAGCTCATCTTCAGATGTTTGTGCTCCTTCTTTTAATACAATAAAAGCCTTCACTGTTTCCCCGCGATAGGAATCCTTCACCCCAACAACTGCCGCTTCCTGAACTGCAGGGTGCTCATATAATACCTCTTCCACTTCGCGTGGATAGATGTTAAAGCCACTTGCGATAATCGTGTCCTTTTTCCGGTCCACAATATAGAAATAGCCTCGTTCATCCATGTAACACAGGTCACCTGTATATAGCCAGCCATCCTTTAAAACAAGCTCTGTTTCGTCTGGATTATTCCAATAGCCTTTCATTACTTGTGGTCCCTTCACTGCCAATTCACCAATTTCACCATGAGGCAGCTCTTCCCCTGTTTCTGGAGAGAACACAGCAGCATCTGTACCAGGCCAAGGCACTCCAATGCTTCCTTTGACAATTTCATGATCCCAGACAAAATTAACATGTGTTACTGGTGATGCTTCAGTTAGCCCATAACCTTCGACAAGCTTCCCACCAGTCTTTTCTTCAAAGCGGTCAATAATCTCCTTAGGTAGTGGAGCAGAACCGCTTATTGCGGCAACAATAGAGGATAAATCATATTTATTGATGTCCGGATGGTTTAAGAGGCCAATATAGATTGTCGGTGCCCCTGGAAAAACAGTTGGTTTTTGTTTTTCAATCGTCTTTAAAGCAGTAGTGGCATCAAATTTCGGTAGTAGAATCATCTGATAAATTTCCATTACAGAAAGGACGAGAACTGTCATCATGCCATAAACATGAAAGAGAGGCATAATTGCTAGCAGCTTTTCCTTGCCTTTTTCGAGCTTATACAGCCATTGACGGCACATAGACGTATTTGCAACAAGGTTTTGGTGTGTCAGCATAACACCTTTTGGAAATCCTGTTGTACCCCCAGTGTACTGAATGATTGCTAAGTCTTCTTCAAAGTCGATGCTGATCTCTTTTAAGTCTGCTGTTGGCAAGCTCCAAATATTTTTCAATAAATGGGTATTTCCTTCATGCTTAACATTAGGGATATAACCATACTCTTTCTTTTGGATAAATGGGTAAAATAGATTTTTAGGGAATGGAAGAAATTCACTGATGGAGGTAACAAGAATTTGCTCTACACTTGTCATTTCTTGTACACTTTTCACGCGATTATATAGGATATCGAGGGTAATAATTGCTTTTGCGCCTGAATCGTTGAGTATAAATTCTATTTCTCTTTCTTTATAAAGTGGATTAACTGGTACTACAATGGCGCCTGCAAGCATAATAGCATAAAAGCTAATGACCGTTTGCGGGATATTGGGAAGCATGACTGCAACCCTGTCTCCTTTTGTGATTCCTGTTTCTTGCAGATATGCTGCGAGGTTTCTCGCTTTTTCAAATGTTTGTTTAAAGGTTAATTCCTTCCCCATAAAGTGAATGGCTTTATGCTTCGGATATTCCTTTGCTGCGTTACGTAAAAGCTGTGGCAAGGTTTCTGCTTTATAATAGACATTCTTGGCTGTTTCACCTGGATAAAGCGCCAGCCATGGTTTTTCCGTTTCCAAACCGACTCCTCCTAACATATAATAAATTGTACTAGCTTATTATATGGCGGGGAGGTACCAATGGATATATAAAATAAGCCCAAAATAAAAAAGGGCAGTTTCCGTTTATAAAAAAGAAGACCTGTTCCAAAATGGAACAGGTCTTCTTTTTTATGTGCTTAGGATATTCCTGCACCTATAATATAAGATAAGCCGATGGAAATAATCATGGAAATAAGGCCAACCGCCCTGTTATCATTTTTTATTTCCTCATCAATTTTGAATTTTGGTGTTAAAAACTCAAAGATGAAATAGCCGATTAGCAATAGGAAAAAACCGAATATTCCCCAAACAATCATTGTCAGCAATGAGTCATTTTGCATGATGGAATGCCTGAACACGTTCGCTATCCCAAATATCTTTCCGCCTGTTGCCATCGCAACAGCGACATTCCCTTTTTTTATTTCTTCCCAGTTATTGTATTTTGTCACCAGTTCAAACACAGCTAAAAACACAACAATGCTAAGGATTACAACACTATAATCGCCAGCGGTGTTCACATATTCATTACTCCAAAAGGAATTCATCTGGCATCTCCTCTCCTATTTCTAAAAACTCTTATCTAAGCTCAACAACCGTAACGCCACTGCCGCCTTCTCCTGCCTCACCGAAGCGGATACTTTTGACAGAACGGTGGTTTTTCAAGTATTCCTGCACACCTGTCCGTAATGCACCTGTTCCCTTACCATGTATGATGGATACTCTTGGATAGCCTGCAAGCAAACTGTCATCAATGTATTTTTCCACACGTGCTAACGCATTTTCATATCTTTCCCCGCGAAGATCCAGTTCAAGGCTTACATGGAAGTCTTTACCTCTGATTGTTGCCAGTGGTTTTGTTTCAACCACTTTAGGTGCTTTAATAAATTCCAAGTCACGCTCTTTTACTTTCATCTTCATAATGCCGATTTGAACTTGCCACTCTTTAGCAGAAACCCTTTCAATGAGCTGACCCTTTTGATCGAATGTCAGCACCTTAACTTCATCGCCAGGCTGGAATTCATGACTCGTTTTTGCTGCTTCTTTTCGTTTGATAGCAGTCTTTGGAGCAGCATCCTCAAGACGTTTTCTAGCGTCAATCAGTTCATGCTCTTTAATTTCTGCCCGTTTTTCCAGCTGCATCTTCCGCAAATCAGAAATAACCGTTTCTGCTTCTGCTCGCGCATTTTCAACGATATCTGCTGCTTTTTTCTTCGCCTTTTCTTCAAGCGCTTCTTTTTTCTCATAATACTCCATAACCTGCTTTTGCAAGTCACGGTGCAGCATGTCTGCCTGTTTCAGTAATTCTGCTGCTTCTTTATGCTCGATTTCCGCTGCTCTGCGGCTTTCCTCGAGAGATGCGATCATATTTTCGATTTTGTTAGTTTCATCACTCACATGAGATCTGGCTGTTTCGATAACATCCTCTTTTAAGCCAAGGCGCTTCGAAATTTCAAAGGCATTGCTTCGGCCAGGCACACCGATTAACAGCCTGTAGGTTGGGCTTAATGTCTCTACATCAAATTCAACACTAGCATTCACTACCCTTTCCCTGTTATAGCCATAAGCCTTCAGTTCTGGATAATGGGTAGTCGCTATTACTCTTGCTCCCTGTTTGTTAACTTCGTCTAGGATGGAAATGGCAAGTGCTGCCCCTTCCTGTGGATCTGTTCCTGCACCAAGCTCATCAAACAGCACAAGACTATTGCTGTTTACGTCTTCTAAGATACTCACGATATTAACCATATGGGAGGAGAATGTACTTAATGATTGCTCGATGGACTGTTCATCGCCAATATCTGCATAAACTGCCTCAAACACACCCATTTCGGATTCATCAAGTGCTGGTATTTGCAAGCCCGCTTGTGCCATTAATGTGCAAAGTCCAACTGTTTTCAGTGTTACTGTTTTACCACCTGTGTTCGGTCCTGTAATAACAATAGCGGAATACGTATCACCTAAGGCAACATCATTTGCTACAACCTGATCAAGTGGAATTAACGGATGTCTTGCTTTAAAAAGATTAATTCTTCTTTCATTATTTATCTTTGGTTTCGTGCCTTTAATCCGTTGACCGTATTTTGCTTTTGCAAACATAAAGTCAATGTCCTTTAGTATTTCTACAATAGACAGAAGTTCTTCACGATGCTCTGCTACAAGCACCGTTAGCTGTGCCAAAATCCTGTCTATTTCCTGTTGTTCCTTTACACGGATTCCTGAAAGTTCATTATTCAGGGTTACAACAGATTGGGGCTCTATAAACAATGTTTGGCCAGAGGCACTTTGATCGTGGATTATTCCTCCATAATGACCTCTGTATTCTTGTTTTACTGGAATAACATAACGGTCATTCCGGATAGTAATGATTGTATCTGACAGCATCTTAGCAGCACTAGATGAACGTATCATACTTTCCAGCTTTTCTCTGACCTTTGATTCATTCCTTCTTAGCTGATTGCGAAGGGCACGCAGTGCTTCACTAGCGCTATCCATTACACTTCCTTGTTCATCAATTGCCATCTTAATTTCTTCTTCTACCTCTGCAAGGACTATAATTTGCTCAGCGAGCCCAAACAAAATCGGAATTGGCTCATCTTGATGAAATTCCTCTGTGAATCTTTTTATTTGCCTGCTCACATGAACAGTGCTTGCTATTTGATTTAACTCAACAGGGCTAAGCATACCCCCAATGGTTGAGCGTTTAACATGTGGACGAATATCATGGATGCCGCTTAACGGGATATTCCCTCTCATTCGGACTACCTTTGCTGCTTCATCTGTTTCTTCCTGCCATTGCACGACTTCTTCATAATTTGTGGAAGGCATTAACTCAGTTGCTTTTGCCATTCCTAGTGAGGAAGAGACATGCTCTAGCAGTTGACTTTTAATCTTATCAAATTCTAATGTCTTTAACGCTCTTTCTTGCATGGAGTTTTCTCCTTTACCTTTTTTAGCAATGCCATAGTTATGATTTTTTATCATTAAAACTTATTGATGGCGATTCTTTAAAAAATCCAATAGTTTATCTGTTTCCCATGTATTTATCACAGTATCTCTTTTTATCCAGCCTTTTTTTGCTGTTGACACACCGATCCCCATATATGCAAGCTCCTTCGTATGATGGGCATCTGTATTAATGACGAGATGAACTCCCTCATCTTGCGCCATCTTGACATATTCTGCATTTAAATCAAGGCGGTTCGGATTGCTGTTAAGCTCAAGAACTGTATTTGTCTCTTTAGCCAGCTTAATTAAATCCTCCATATCGACTTCATAGCCGTCCCTTTTGCCGATTTTCCTGCCTGTCGGATGTGCAATAATATCGACATTCTTATTACGAAGAGCAGTTCCCAAACGTTCCATTATTTTCTTTTTAGGCTGTGAAAAGGACGAATGAATGGATGCAATAACAATATCCATTTGCTCAAGAAGCTCGTCGTCATAGTCGAGTGAACCATCTGGCAAAATATCCATTTCAACACCTGCAAGAATGGTAATATCATCATACTTCTCATTGAGTGCTTTAATTTTATCTAGCTGCTCTTTCAAACGTTCAGGGGATAAGCCGTTTGCTACCTTCAAATAAAAAGAGTGATCGGTGATTGCCATATATTTGTAGCCGCGCTGTCTATTTGCTTCAATCATTTCTTCGATTGAAAATGCACCATCACTCCAAGTTGTATGCATATGTAGGTCACCTTTGATGTCTTCAAGAGAAACAATTTGCAAGTCTTCTTTGTAATCCTCGACTTCTTTTCCGTCCTCCCGCATTTCTGGAGGAATAAACGGCAACCCGAAATAGTTGTAAAATTCAGCTTCTGTCGAGAATGTTTCCACTTCCCCTGTTTCCGTATCCTCTACACCATACTCACTGATTTTTTTGCCTCGTTCCTTGGCGAGCTGTCTCATCCTTACATTATGATCCTTGCTTCCTGTAAAATGATGAAGTGTTGTTGCAAATTCCTCTGGCTTCACAAGACGGAAATCAATAGATACGTCGAATTCTAATTCAAGAACAATACTTACCTTCGTTTTGCCTGCACCTATGACTTCCTTTATTCCGTTTAAAGCCAGCAATCTATCCTTAACCTCAGACGGTGAATTTGTGGCAATAATAAAGTCTAAATCCTTGATAGTCTCCCGCATTCTTCTTATGCTTCCCGCACGGGAAAACTTTTCGATTTCTGCAATTTTTTCCAGCTCAGATTCAATCGAAAATGCTACCCTGAGCATATAGGCAAGCGGCAAGCGATCTGGTCTTGAACCAAAGCTGTCGAGTGCTTCTAGTATCTTGTCTTCTGTTTTTTTGCCGAAGCCACTAAGTGCTTGCACTTTCTTGTTATGGCAAGCAAGCTTTAAGTCCTCTGCATTTTCAATTCCTAATTCCTTGTAGAGCTTCGCAATTTTTTTGCCGCCAAGACCTGGAAGCTGCAATAGAGGAATTAAGCCTTTTGGTACTTCTTCCTTCAGCTCCTTTAGCACAGAGGACTCTCCTGTTGCGATAAATTCCTCAATCACTCCAGCCGTTCCTTTGCCTATACCAGGCAATGCAGTATAGTCCTCTATTTCCTCAAGTGTATGTTCATTTGTCTCTAATGCTTGAGCTGCTTTTCTGAATGCACTTATTTTAAAGGAGTTTTCTCCTTTTAATTCCATATATATCGCAATTTGTTCTAATTGCCGTACTACATCTTTTTTTGTTGTCATTATAATCACCTACATAATTCTGTTATTGATTAGTATGTTTCCCCTAATTTTGTCAAACAATAATATCATAACATGTTCTGCTGCTTTTCTATAATATGTTGATGCTTAAATTACAACAGAAAAACTCCCCCAGCCTCATTTTGCCGGAAGAGTTTAACTGCCCATTAGGAGCCAACATATTCGAACCATATTTCTTTAATCTTTTCCGAGAAATACGGGGTGTTCTCGATAATGCCTGCTGCAATAAAGGAAGTGTTTAAATGTGTCTGAATAAATTCGACAGGCAGCAGTGCGGCAATATACAGCAAAATAAACAGCACTAAATATGTCTCAACAAAGCCTAATACTGCACCAGCCCAGGTATTAAGCTGTTTAAGAATAGGAAGACTCGCAACGAAATCCACCATGCTTCCGATAATTTGCCAAATTATTTTCACAGCAAAAAAAATCACCGCAAAGGCGATTGCGCGATAAAATACCTCTTCTAAATTCATGCTGCCAAAAAGTCCTTGAACGAAACTGTTCTCACTTGTATTCGTATAAGGTATCCACAAATTTAATTTCTTTGAGAATGGTATATAATATTTCGTTGCCACAATAAAAGCAACGATAAACCCTGTCAAATGAATGATTTGCAGGATAAAGCCTCGTTTCAGTCCTCTCAATAGACCAAAAATCAGCAGAATAATGACGATTATATCTAACATGAACTTTATTCAGCCCTTTTCTCTATTTAATTCATTCTCAAGTTCTTCCACGCGATCTATTAACTTAATATAGTCATTTACAATATTCACAGCTGTCAACACTGCTAATTTATTCAAATCAAGGGATGAATTCTTCCCGTTTATCTCGCGCATTTTTTTGTCTACGATAGAGGCAACCAATCGAACATGATTAGAAGATTCTTGGCCAACTATTACATATTCCGTTCCATATATTTTCACATTCGTACGGTTTTTTTGTACATCTGACACTATATTGCCTCCAATTCTTAAGAATCCTATTCTATATCATACCATGAAGTGACTTTAGGTGGGAAGTCATTGCATGTTAAATGGGGCAAGTTTTACAGCTTCTCCCTATTAAATCGCGCAAAAAAGCTGGCCGTAATGGCCAGCTCTTTTGTTAATGCACTTACTTTTAAAAAGGAAGTTTGTTTTACTATAAAAGATAAATATTGACGTTTGCTTTAGAGATTCCATGTGCTTGCAAAAAGCACTGTGTGGAGGCTCGGCAGTTTCGCAGCAAGTAAGAGTTTCCCCTTGCAGCGTAAATCAATATCCTTCTTTCTTTGATGCTACAAAAATTTGTTTTATCCTCTTAACACTGCTCCTGCTTTTTCTTTAACAGCTTCTAGCACTTTGTCATGTGATTTTGTAATCATTTCATCTGTTAGAGTCTGTTCTGGATCGAAGTATTTCAGAGAGTATGCAATTGATTTTTTGCCTTCTTCCATTTTGTCGCCTTCGTACAGGTCAAATACTTGCACTTCTTTCAAAAGGGAGCCGCCTGCTTCAACGATAATGTTCTGAATGTCGCCAGCTAGAATTGTTGCATCGACAACAAGTGCAATATCTCTTGTTACACTTGGGAATCTTGGAATTGTTGTATATTGCAGCTCGTTTACTTCTGTTGCCAGCAGTTTGCTTAAGTCTAATTCAAAGACATATGTTTCCTTCAAATCAAGCTCGTTTTGTACTTGTGGATGCACTTGGCCTGCGAAGCCGATTGACTCACCGTTGAACAGAATTTCAGCTGTTCTCCCAGGATGCATTCCATCCATTGTTCCGCGCGTAAACTCGATTGACTTAGATACTCCAAGCTTTTGGAAAAGTCCTTCAAGCACACCTTTTAAAACGAAGAAATCGACTGGCTTTTTCTCGCCTTGCCAAACATGAGATACCCAAGAACCAGTAATTGCTCCGGCAACATGCTCTCTTTCTTCTGGAAGCTGATTTTGTTCCGTTTCTAAGAACACAACACCTGTTTCGTACACAGCAAGACTGTCATTTTGACGTGCTGCGTTATACTTAACTACCTCAAGTAGCTGTGGAATAATGCTTTGTCTTAACAATGCTCTTTCTTCACTCATCGGCATTGCCAAACGAACTGGGTTTCTTTTTTCTAGTGCAAACTGCTGCACCTTCTTGTCGCTTGTCAATGCATATGTGATAGCTTGATACAAGCCAGCACCTTCTAGGTATTTGCGAACAGAACGACGCTTCTTCTGATACTCTGTTAATGCTCCAGGGATAGAAGCACCAATTGGCAGAGTTGTCGGGATATCATCATAGCCAAAAAGTCTTGCCACTTCTTCTGTTAAGTCTTCTGGAATAGTAATATCATTTCTTCTCGTCGGAACAGTCACTGTAAAGCTGCCGTTTTCCACAGACGTTTCAAATTGCAGTCTTTTGAAAATATCAGTAACTTCATTTTCTGTTAAAGAAGTTCCCAATACATTGTTCAGCTTCTCTAGTGTAATGGATACAACCTTTGGCTCAGCTTTAAGTGCATCAACTGCTGCCTCACCTTCCAACACATCACCGCCAGCATAAAGCTGCAGCAATTGTGCTGCTCTTTCTGCAGCTTGACGGACACGATTTGGATCAATCCCTTTTTCGTATCTTGCACTTGCTTCACTTCTTAACCCTAATGTTTTAGAAGATTTACGGATAACTCCCGCTTCAAAATATGCAGATTCAAGAAGAACTGTCGTTGTATCATTTTGAACCTCTGAGTTTGCTCCACCCATAACTCCAGCAACAGCCACACCAGTTTCACCGTTTGTAATTAACAGATTATCTTCAGATAATGTTCTTTTCGCATCATCCAATGTAGTAATTGTTTCGCCTGCTTTTGCTCTTCTTACAAGAATTTCCTTTGAGCCAAGACGATCATAGTCAAATGCATGAAGAGGCTGACCGTATTCAAGAAGAATATAGTTCGTGATATCAACAACATTATTATGTGGACGGATACCAGCAGCCATCAGTCTTCCTTGCATCCATAATGGTGATGGAGCAACTTTAACGTTTTTAATAATTTTAGCAGTGTATAATGGAGCATCTTCACTGTTTTCCACTTTAACACTAACATAATCAGATGCTTTTTCTGCTGCTTTTGGATAATCAACTGCAGGAAGCTTTACATCCTTGCTTAACACTGCTGCAACTTCATAAGCAACTCCAATCATGCTTAAGCAATCAGAACGGTTTGGTGTCAATCCTAATTCAAGGACCGCATCATCACGCTGTAAATACTCAAGTGCGTCTCTTCCTACTTCCACATCACTTGGGAATACGAAAATACCCTCTGAGAAATCCTTTGCAACTAGCTTCGATTCAATGCCAAGCTCCGTAAGGGAACAAATCATTCCATTTGATTCCTCACCGCGCAGCTTTGCCTTTTTAATTTTGAAGTTGCCTGGCAGGACTGCTCCAACTTTAGCGACAGCCACTTTTTGACCAGCATCGACATTCGGCGCGCCGCAGACGATTTGTACTGGCTCACCATCACCGACATCCACTAAGCATTTATTTAATTTATCTGCATTCGGATGCTGCTCACGCTCTAGCACATGTCCGATGACGATATTTTTCATGCCTTCATTCAATACTTCAACACCTTCAACCTCAATACCGCTTCTTGTGATGCGATCAGCTAATTCATCTGGTGTTATATCATTTAAATCTATATATTCCTGCAACCATTTATAAGAAACTAACATTTGCTTTCTCCTCCAACCTTAATATTCTGGCACTGAAAATTGTTTTAAGAAACGGATATCATTTGTATAGAAATGGCGAATGTCGTCAACTCCATACTTCAGCATAGCGATACGTTCTGCACCGATTCCAAAGGCAAAACCAGAATATTTCTTCGAGTCAAATCCTGCCATCTCCAGTACATTTGGATGAACCATCCCTGCTCCAAGCACTTCAATCCAGCCAGTGCCTTTACATACACTGCAGCCTGCTCCCTTACAAATACTGCATGAAATATCCACTTCAACAGAAGGCTCTGTGAATGGGAAGAAGCTTGGACGCAGACGGATTTCTCTGTCATTTCCGAACATTTTTTTCGCGAATACTTCAAGTGTACCTTTAAGATCGCTCATACGAATATTTTCATCAATAACAAGTCCTTCAATTTGCATAAATTGATGGGAATGTGTCGCATCATCATTATCACGGCGATACACTTTTCCTGGACAAATAATTTTAACAGGGCCTTTTCCTTTATGCTTCTCCATTGTACGTGCTTGAACTGGTGAAGTATGTGTTCTTAAAAGCAGTTCTTCTGTGATATAGAAGGAATCCTGCATATCTCTTGCTGGGTGGTTTTTCGGCAGGTTCAATGCTTCAAAATTATAGTAATCGACTTCTACCTCTGGACCTTCTTCTACCGTATAGCCCATTCCAATAAATAAATCCTCTACTTCCTCAATAACTCTTGTTAAGGAATGATGATTCCCAACCGCAACTGGACGCCCTGGAAGTGTAATGTCAATTGTTTCAGATGCGATTTTCTTTTGAACCTCTGCTTCTTCCAGCATCTTTTGCTTCTCTTCAATATGGCTTGTAATCTCATCACGAATGACATTGACTAAAGCACCCATTTTCGGACGTTCTTCTGCTGATAATTTACCCATTCCCTTTAATACTTCTGTAATGGGACCTTTTTTGCCAAGATAAGCTACTCTTATGTCATTTAACTCTTTTACGCTTTCACTGGCTGCTATTGCTTTTAAAGCTTCTTCTTGCAGTTCCTTTAATTTCGCTTCCACTGTTCGTTTCCTCCTTGTAATTTTGCATGAATTGCAAAGCTTTGATTCGCTTTACTTTGAATTAGAACATAAAAAAACCCCATCCCTATAAAAGGGACGAGGTTTATGTATTCGCGGTACCACCCTAATTAACCTGAATTTCAGCATTCAAGTTCACTTCATTTGGATAACGGCATAAATGCCGGAACATCTTTACAATTTCATAAAGAAATTGGTCCCGATGCCAACTCAGGAGGTGAACTTCATTCATGCTGCCAGATAAAAATGCTTTCAGTCAAGGCATTTTCTCCCTTTATCAGCAGGGCTATAAACTACTTTTCTCCATCAACGTTTATTCATCATGCAATTTGCCATTATTATAGTATATTTTAAAGCGCATTTCAAACCCATTTTGGATTTAGGCTAGACTCAAACGAAATGATACATTAAAATTCCTGCAGCTACAGCCACATTCAATGATTCACTTTTACCATGAATCGGAATATATAGATTTTTATCAGTTGCTGACAGCACTTCTTTACTTACACCGTTTCCTTCATTACCGACAATCAAGCAAAAGGATTCTGCAGCAGATACTTCTCGGTAATTAACGCCATTTTCCAAGCTTGTCCCATAAACAGAAACTCCCTTTTCCTTTAAGCCTTCTATGAATTTTGGCAGGTTCTGCTTAATAATAGGCAGATGAAAATGGCTTCCTTGTGCAGAGCGGACTACTTTTGGATTGTATATATCGACAGTGCCATCCCCAACGATTACTGCGTCAATTCCTGCAGCATCTGCTGTGCGAATTATTGTGCCAAGATTTCCCGGATCCTGCACCTGATCAAGGGCAATAAAGGACTTACCTGTTAATAATGCCTGCTCATCTCTATATTGCTCACACAGCGCTACAATTCCTTGCGGTGTTTCAGTGTCAGTCAACTGTAAAATAATTTCTTTGGTTACGATTGTAACGGAAATATCTCCATAATCCCAAGCTGGCATTTCTATTTCCTCAGAAATAATTATCTGCTTTATCGCATTTGCTTTGAGCGCCTCTTCCACTAAATGAAATCCTTCGACAAGAAATGTTCCTGTTTTGTCTCTTTCCTTTTTGGTCAGGCATTTTTTCCACTCTTTAACTTGAGGGTTTTTGGCAGAAAGTATATGTTTCAAATTGCATGTCTCCTCACTTAAACTAACCATTGCTTCCTATTTTTTAATTATAGCGTAAAGAATATACATAATAAACGGCAAATGAGAAATGATATAGTGTGGGCTTTCTTATAATAGGAAAAAGGAGTGCTATCCATGAGTTTAAACTTACGAAACGCGATTATCCATAATGTATCAGGTAATTCACAAGACGAGCTAAAAGCAACAATTGTTGACGCTATCCAAAATGGCGAAGAGAAAATGCTACCAGGTCTTGGTGTGCTGTTTGAAGTAATCTGGCAAAATTCTTCTGATCAAGATAAAACAGAAATGCTTCAGACACTTGAGACTGGATTAAAATAAAATTGGGGGAATTTATTCTCCCAGACTTAAGAAAAAGATCAACTGATCCGTAAAGCTTCTTGGCTACATCGTGCAACACAGCCAAGACAAGGATTTCTTCACTTAAAACTAATTCACTATATCACCGTATAGGAGGAGAATTTATTCCTCCTATTTTTTTGCCTCAAAAATTTATTACTTATTTATGAAACTTATTTATTAGTCATTCGTATTTCCTTACTAGCATCCAATTGTAATGTTATAATCTTGGTATATCAGGGTATAATTCTAATAGTTTTTTATGCTATACTACGTTACATATATTTTTACATAGATGCAATGTAATAATTAAAGAAAAAAGGTGAAGATAACTTGACGAAAAAGAAGTTTCATTATTGGCTTTTGCAAGTATTATTGATTGTAGCAATCATATATGTTTGCACAAAAATATCTTTTTTATTCCAGCCTGTAGCTGTATTGTTCACTACTTTGTTTTTCCCCATTATCATCACAGGCTTTTTGTATTTCCTGCTCAACCCGATCGTAAATTTCTTGCAAAAATATAAAGTGCCGAAAACATTAGCTATTATTATTATTTATGTAGTAGTAATAGGATTAATTATTTTAGCTGTCGGCAGTGTCATTCCGCTAATTAGCAAGCAGATCACTGAGCTTTTCAGCAATATTCCAAACTATGCGGATCAAGCTATTAAATTCTTTAATACTTTAAATGATACGAAGCAATACAAATGGCTCCTTAATCAGGAATATGTCACAATGGGCGACATTACCGAAAAGCTGAATGACTATGCTCAAACAATTCCAAGCAGCATAACAAACAGCATTAGTGCCATCATCAGTACGATGACAAATATTACGATAACGATTGTTACTGTTCCTTTCTTGCTCTTTTACAGCTTCAAGGACGGCAGTAAGTTTCCTTCCGCATTATCGAAGTTTTTCCCTGTTTCTTATCGCAAGGAAGCTACAAAAATTCTAAAAGATACTGGTGACACTTTAGCTGCTTATATTCAAGGACAAGTAATGGTTGCCCTGTTTGTAGGTACACTTGCTTTAATTGGTTACTGGATCATTGGTCTTGATTATGCTTTAGTAATGGCATTGATTGTTGCTGTTACTAACATTATCCCATATGTTGGACCACTTATCGGCGGAGCGCCTGCTGTTATTATCGCATTATTTACTTCACCGACACAGGCTCTTTTAGTAATTCTCGTCATTACGATTGCTCAGCAAATCGAAGGTAATATCCTTTCACCACTTATTTTAGGTAAAAGGCTAGATACCCATCCTGCTACTATTATTGTTCTGTTGCTTGTTGCTGGAAACCTTGCAGGCATACTTGGAATGATTTTGGCAGTACCAACCTACGCTGTTGCAAAAACAATTGTCTTAAACATCAATCGATTCTTAAAGGCACGAAAAGCGGCAATATTAAACAATACTCCGCCACCACCACCGCCAATCGATTTAAGTTAATTTAAAACGGTTTGTCCAGTAATCGGGCAAACCGTTTTTGGTTTCTGCCTATCATTTAAAAAGTTTTATTTTTTAGTTCATGATTAACTGCTTTGTGCATATCACTAGTATACCTTTAATCATTTTTCACTTATTAAAAGGAGTGTTCCAGGTGATTGGCTTTTTAATTATTCTATGCGAAATTGCTTTTTGGATATTTGTATTATTGGGGTTGTTTTGCCGGTATATGTGGAAGAAAAAAAAACTAAGTGCAGCTTTTCTTCTCGCCACACCAATTATCGATTTACTTTTAATCACTTTTACGATTATAGACATCAATAAGGGCAGTGAAATCACGGTATTCCATGGGCTGGCTGCTGTTTATATCGGTGTCACAATTGCCTTCGGACACAGTATGATTAAATGGATGGATGCCCATTTCAGCTTCCGGTTTGCAGGTGGAGAAAAGCCTGTAAAAAAATACGGACGGGCGCATGCAATACAAGAGGTGGTTGGTTGGCTGCGCCATCTTGCTGCTTTTGCAATAGGTGCCTGTTTGCTTTATTTCATGACATTATTTATTCCTAAAGAAGAGATAAAAACCTTGCTTTCACTTATTCAAGTATGGACACTTGTCCTTGGTATCGACTTTCTAATCAGTTTCAGCTATTGTCTTTGGCCGAAGAAAAAACCATCTAGTGTTAATAAATAAAAAAAAGAGACCAATTTATTTTCCCTGGTCTCTTTTCTAATTATTTGAATGTTAGTTCTTTCACTGTCTCACTGTCGAGCTTTTTAATAACCTCGATAATAAGCTTAACAGCATTTTCGTAATCATCACGATGGAGCATTGCTGCATGTGAGTGGATATAGCGCGTTGCAATTGTTATAGACAATGCCGGCACACCATTATGTGTTAAGTGTATGGCACCTGAATCAGTGCCTCCCCCAGGCACACTATCAAATTGATAAGGTATATTTTGAGCATCTGCTGTGTCTGTTACTAAATCTCTTAAGCCTTTATGAGACACCATGCTAGCATCATACAAAATAATTTGCGGGCCTTTACCCATTTTACTCAACGCTTCTTTTTCTGTGACGCCAGGTGTATCTCCAGCGATACCTACATCCACGCCGAATGCAATGTCAGGCTGAATTTTCTGCGCTGCCGTTCTTGCACCACGCAAGCCGACCTCTTCCTGAACTGTTCCGACACCATAAACAGTATTAGGATGCTCACTGTCCTTTAAGCCTTTTAGTACATCAATGGCAATGGCACAGCCAATACGGTTATCCCAAGCTTTAGCAAGCAGCATCTTTTCGTTGTTCATAACAGTGAACTCAAAATATGGTACGACCATATCTCCTGGCTTAACTCCCCATTCATGTGCCTCTTCTTTAGAAGCAGCACCGATATCAATAAACATATCTTTAATTTCAACCGGCTTTTTACGGGCTTCTGGAGACAAAATATGCGGCGGTTTTGAACCGATTACACCAGTGATATCTCCTTTGCTTGTTACAATCGTCACACGCTGTGCCAGCATTACTTGTGACCACCAGCCTCCAACTGTCTGAAAGTATAGGAACCCTCTATCATCAATCCTTGTGATCATAAAGCCTACTTCATCCAAGTGGCCAGCCACCATGATTTTCGGACCGTCTTCTTTACCTGTTTTTTTGGCAATAAGACTCCCTAAATTATCTGTCGTCACTTCATCTGCATATGCTGATATGTATTTTTTCATTACTTCTCTTGGTTCTCTTTCATTTCCTGGTATGCCTTTAGCGTCTGTCAGATCTTTAAGCATTGATAATGTTTCATCTAGCTTCATTTTACTTCGACTCCCTTAATATTAATCATTCAAATCATTCTTATTATACTAATAAATTAAAAATCTTCCTAGTATTATGCTGAGATAGTGATGTAATCATTAATATTATGCTTTAAATTCGCTTTTTTAAAAGTCTCTTTCGTATTTTAAAAAATATTTTCTAAAATTTGAAACCTTATTTGTTTCTACACGTATAGAATTAGCTAAAGTTTTATCAAAAAATTTGGAGGCTTTATTTATGATGTTGCTCTTGCGTTTGCTGTTATTGGCTCTTATCATCTTTATTGTTTATCGTATCATTTCATTTGTTGCAAGCCCTGTACGAAGGCTTGAATTTGCTAAAAGAGGCAATAGGTTTTATTTGATTGACAATCGAAAAAATGTCAGAATGAATCTCCTTGTCACTTATAAAGGCTTTTTATTTGAAGGGGAAAAATATGTACACCCCGTTGACAATAAAACGGTAAGCAGGATTTTATTATGGCCGACTGAACCTTATGACACGAAGCTAATGGACGATGATGTCCGCTTTTTGGAGGAATCATTAAAAGCTGTTTACCCTAATTCAAAAATAGACTGGAAAAAATCCTAATAAAAATCAAAAAGCTAAACAGAGTGTTTAGCTTTTTTTTCTTGCTTATCCTCTTTAAAAAACTCATGCCATTTAATAATGGTCATTTTCTCTCGCAAAATATACACTAATACAGCTAATGCAAATAAAATAACAATAATCATCGTTGGTGAAAACTGGCTGATAAACTGCCCAAAAATAGTATAAAAAAAGGCAAGCGGTATATTCGTGGCAAAAGAGGATTTTAAATAATTCTTAAAAGTTTTTGTCCGCTCCAGAAGGCAGAAGTTTAAGAGATGATAATGGATAAAAGGGATTAGCCTTAAAACCGCTACTTGACCTGTTGTAAGATTGCGGTATTCACCGAACCACCTTTTCTTCAAGACACTAAGCTTTTGATGCGTTTTGGGCATTCGGTGAATGACAATATAGAAAAACAGACAGTTTATTGTCAAACCTATGACCGAATAGATGGTTCCAAATGTTACGCCAAAAAGGACTCCACCGGCTATACAAACTAGCATTGGCGGGATGAACAACACTTGCCTTAAGGTATGAAAGAGAATAAACGCTATCGGTGCAAGTACCCCGCCTATTTCTACCATAACAAAAAGCATGGATAATTGATCTTCCATTCTATCACCTTCAGTTTGTGAGAATCATGCTGTTACTTAAGTGTATAGCCAAACCTTCGAATTTATGCTAATTCATTTAATATATATAGGAGTACTACTGTCTCCACTATTGCTAGCATTGGAAGACCCACTTTAAAGGCTGTATGCTTCGTCTTATGGCGAAATTGCTTCATTCCGAGTGTCATGCCTAATGCTCCGAACAAAAAGGCAACAGTCCATAATTGTTTTTCGCTGATCCGATAAGCATGCCTTCTAGCCCGATCCTTATCTATTTTCATAACAAAATATCCGGACAGATTAATAAGAAGCCAATATATACAAATGATTTGGATAGTCATTTTCTTCCTCCTAATCTTTTTTTATAAACAAAAAGAAGGCATTATAAATGCCTTCTTGTTTTAAGCTTAAAAAGCTTATTTAATGTTTTGTTTTGCTACAGTTGCTAATTCAGCAAATGCTTTTTCGTCGCTTACAGCAAGCTCAGCAAGCATTTTGCGGTTTACTTCGATACCAGCAACTTTCAAACCGTGCATTAAACGGCTGTAAGAAAGACCGTTCATGCGTGCAGCTGCGTTGATACGAGTAATCCAAAGTTTGCGGAAGTCGCGTTTTTTCTGACGACGATCGCGGTATGCATACATTAGGGATTTCATAACCTGTTGGTTAGCAACTTTGTATAATGTATGTTTTGAACCGAAATAACCTTTAGCTAATTTAAGAACTTTTTTACGACGTTTGCGTGTAACTGTACCGCCTTTAACACGTGGCATATTATTTCCCTCCTATTTGGAAAAATTACTTAATGTTTACTAATAAATTACGGATGCGTTTGTAATCTCCTGAAGATACAATAGCACCTTTACGAAGCTTACGTTTTTGTTTTGTAGATTTGTTAGCGAATAAATGGCTTGTGTAAGCATGTGAACGTTTTAGTTTACCAGAGCCTGTCTTTTTGAAACGCTTAGCAGCTCCACGGTGAGTTTTCATTTTTGGCATTTCGTATTCCTCCTCGTTTACTTGTCGTTTTTAGGCGCTAAAGTCATGAACATGCTTCGGCCGTCCATTTTCGGGTGTGATTCCACTGTGGCAACTTCTGTACAAGCTTCTGCAAATCGAACTAGTACACGTTGACCAATTTCTTTATGTGTAATGGCACGTCCTTTAAAACGGATAGATGCCTTAACTTTATCGCCCTTTTCCAAGAACTTGATTGCATTGCGAAGCTTTGTATTAAAGTCATGCTCATCAATAGTCGGACTAAGGCGAACCTCTTTGATATTAATGATTTTTTGATTTTTACGTGCTTCTTTATCTTTCTTTTGCTGTTCAAACTTATATTTACCGTAGTCCATAATACGAGCTACTGGTGGTTTGGCATTTGGAGCAACAAGAACTACATCAAGATTTACACGTGTTGCAATTTCAAGAGCTTCAAATTTCGTTTTAATGCCAAGTTGTTCACCGTTTTGGTCAATAAGACGAACTTCTCTAGCACGAATACCTTCATTTAAAATCATATCTTTGCTAATAGTTAAACACCTCCAAGGTTAATTGACGAATACAACGTTCGGGTCAAGAACTTAACAAGAAAAGCTTCGCGATTCTTTTTCAGTGTTAAGTACCAATTGACACTTGACTCCCCAGTTGAAATCGCATATTTGGACTTGCATCCAAAATAAAAAGTGTGGACGATTCAAAAATCACCCACACTTACGATAACCATAGTAAGACCTAAATTGTTTACGTAATACCTGTTAACTACTTGGAATTCGTGTCAATCAGGTGAGAAGCGGGTGCTTCTTCTTTTCCTCAAACTTTATATTCAATTTACCTTAGTAACTATATCACAGACGAAATAGATAAGTCAACGAAAGAATTATCACAACGAAAAAAATTTTATCAAAATTCTTACGTTATTGCAATACTTTTTGCATAATTTCCTGTTTTTTCGGTCTAACTCCGTATTTTGGAAAAGTTTTTTATCTCTTTACTTCAGCCAAAAGACCTTGAAGAAATGCATCGAAAGGAATTGTTTCAGACTTTTGCTCTCCGTATTTACGCACATTGACAGCATTCTCTTCCACTTCTTTATCACCTACAACAAGCATGTAAGGGATTTTTTGCATTTGTGCTTCCCTGATTTTGTAGCCTATTTTCTCGTCACGCTCATCAAGCTCCACACGGAACCCTTGATTTTGAAGCTGCTCTTGTACTTTTTTCGCATAATCAAAATGAACAGATGGCGATACTGGAATCACTTGTACTTGAACAGGTGCAAGCCATGTTGGGAACGCACCTTTATATTCTTCAATCAAGAAGGCAATGAATCTTTCCATTGTTGATACAACACCTCTGTGGATAACAACAGGGCGATGCTGCTTGCCGTCTTCACCTACATATGTCAGATCAAAGCGCTCTGGCAATAAGAAATCAAGCTGCACAGTTGAAAGTGTCTCATCCTTGCCTAATGCAGTTTTAACTTGGACATCAAGCTTCGGACCATAGAATGCTGCTTCTCCTTCTGCTTCGTAGTAATCTAAGCCAAGGTCATCCATTGCTTCTTTCAGCATGCTTTGTGCTTTGTTCCACATGTCATCATCATCGAAATATTTTTCTGTGTCTTGCGGATCACGGTAAGACAAACGGAAAGAATAATCTGTCAGGTTAAAGTCCTTGTAAACATCCAGCACAAGGTTAACAACACGTTTGAACTCATCCTTAATTTGATCAGGACGAACAAAAATATGAGCGTCATTTAAAGTCATCCCGCGAACACGCTGAAGTCCAGATAGGGCACCAGACATCTCGTAGCGGTGCATTGTTCCAAGCTCTGCTATACGAATTGGAAGCTCTCTGTAGCTGTGGATGTCATTTTTGTACACAACCATATGGTGTGGACAGTTCATTGGACGAAGAACAAGCTGCTCATTGTCCATGTCCATAACAGGGAACATGTCCTCTTGATAATGATCCCAGTGACCAGAAGTCTTGTAAAGATCAACACTACCCATGATTGGTGTGTATACATGCTGATAGCCTAGTCTTTCTTCTTTATCAACAATATATCTTTCCAAAATTCGTCTGACTGTTGCACCTTTTGGCAACCACAATGGAAGACCTTGTCCGACTTTTTGAGAAGTCATAAACAAATCAAGCTCTTTACCGATTTTACGGTGATCTCTTTCCTTCGCTTCTTCCAATAAACGAAGATGCTCATTAAGATCTGCTTTTTTGAAGAAGGCAGTTCCATAAATACGCTGCAGCATTTTATTGTCACTATTACCTCTCCAGTATGCTCCTGCAATATTCAATAGCTTGAATTCCTTTAATTTACCTGTAGAAGGCACATGCACACCACGGCAAAGGTCAATAAACTCGCCTTGCTCATATAATGTTACTGTCTCGTCAGCCGGAATTGCTTCAATCAGTTCAAGCTTGTATTCATCATCCATCTCAGTAAAGAGCTTAACCGCATCATCACGGCTTACTTCTTTACGAACGATTTCCAAGTTTTCATTGATGATTTTTGCCATTTCCTTTTCAATTAGAGGCAGATCTTCTGGAGTAAGTGATTTCTCCAAGTCAATATCATAGTAAAAACCGCCTTCAATAACAGGACCTACTCCAAGCTTTACATTTCCATGCAGCCTTTTAATTGCTTGTGCCATCAAGTGAGCAGTACTGTGGCGAAGAATTTCCAACGCCTCTTCTCTTTCAGGTGTAATGATCTCAAAAGAAGCATCTTCATCAATAGGTCTTCTTAAGTCAAATAGTTCACCATTCACTTTACCTGCAAGGGCTTTTTTCTTTAATCCAGGACTAATTGATCCGGCAATTTCTTCTGTAGTTGTACCAGCAGAAAACTCCTTAACCGCTCCATCTGGAAATGTAATTTTTATCATTTCTGACATAACTATTTCCTCCTTCAAATGCTTGTTTATCTCTTCATGCTAAAGGACCAAAACGCAAAAAAACCCGCCCCTGTAGAAAGGGACGAGTTTATATGAAATAATCACGTGGTTCCACCCTAATTCCCGCTTTTTCCTTTCAAAGGTAAAAAACGGCTTAGAAAACAGATAACGGCTGCCTCCGTTAACCATTAGTAAGGGGCATGCCCTGTTCCTGGCTAAAGTTTAAAGGTGGTAAGCATTTCTCATCGTGTTAGGAAGCTCCCAGCATGCGCTTCCCTCTCTTAAAACCGTACAAGAAAACTATTGTCCTTATCATAACATGTATTCGATATAGGTATTTTATGTACGTTATTATATGCTTTATGGACATTAAATGCAAGTAGCCATTTATAATTTTAAAAAGGAATTAAAAAGTATGTGGTGTCCCATGGAAAAACGCATCTTTCTCCATAATATTAACCCGCTCTTCGAAAATATTCATGATTGTGCGAACGATTGGCTGTTCTCGGTCTTCTGTGTACAAATAAATATTTTTCGGGGCAAGAGAGAGCAGCGGCCCAATCGAAAATGGATCAATATAAACAGATTGGTATGTGAACATCTTTCTGTCCAGTATTTTCATTAAATCCTGCTGGGACAATTCCCTGTACTCCGAGTCATAAAACTGAATTTCTAAATCTACAAGCACATGTATCGCCTGAATCTTCGGGCTGCGATTTTCCAGGAAGTCCCGTAAAGTATGAATAAACACTTGATATTCCTGCTCCATTTTATATTCATCAATGGCAATTTCTACATAGCTGTTCAGCTTTTGGGTGTAATCCTGCAGCCTAAATGTAACAAAGCTGTCGAAGGAAAAGGAGAAATTATCCTTTAACAGGTCACCAAGCGCCTTATCCAGACATTCATGCAAATGGATTTTGCCAAGTAAGCTTGCAAGGTCTCTTCTTTCCTTCTCAAGCAGGCTGTGCAAGATTTCAAGTATAAGTCGCTGCTCTGCTTCATCTGCATAATAATACCTGTCAACCAATACTTGCCTTGCCCATTCCTCTGATTTGTAATGAAGAATAAACTCTGCTAATACCATTTTCAATGTTTGCATAAACAAACTGTTTTGCCCAGTTTCCCAACTGAACTTTAAGCGAAACTCATGCTCTTCTTGAATGGAGCTAATAGCCCAGTCTGTATTTTTATATTTAAGATTGATCAGTCTAAGCAATTTTTCTCCATCGCCTTTTTTCTGGAAAATGACTTCAATCAATCGTAACCCCCCTTTATGAAAAAAATCCTTGTTAGAATGTATATGGGGATACACCAAAAAATAGAAGTCACGACGGGAATCTTCGCAAATAAAAAGACAGCCCACTAATAATAGGGCTGCCTTGAAAGCGTCATTTTCTTTTATTTTCACCTTTTACATGAATTGGATCTGCCAGATATCTTATTCTTTCCATTACTCGCATCGCTTTCATTTTTTCCTCTTCACCACGCTGAGAGTATGTCAAATGGTATTCTAAACCACCAAAATCAAAGTTGGAGCTGAATAATGTCGGTAAATTTTCCAGCATTCTGAATTGAAGAATCGGTCCTAGAACCTCATCCCTTATCCAGCTTGACATGGTTTCAGCACCAATATCATCAAGCATAAGAACAGGCTCTCTTTTAATACTTTCAATCTTGTCATTTAATGTATTGTCGGCAATAGAGCTTTTCATTTCTCTGAATAATTCTGGCACATATACAATCATCGAGGAAACCTGCATTTGCGATAGCTCATTAGCAATTGCTCCAAGCAAATATGATTTTCCCACACCAAATTCACCAAAGAAATACAAGCCCTTTTGCCTTTGACCCGGTTCGTATTGCTTGACGAAATTTATGGCTGCTCTCACCGCTTGCGCACGTTCCTGGCCAATGTCCAAAGTGTTGAAGGAAGCCTTCAGGATATCCTTCGGTACATGCAGACTTTGAATAAGTTTTTCCTTTTTCTTTTGGCTGTCATCCATTATTTTGCGAGGGCAGACATCATATTGAATGTCAATTGCTCCCCTGTTAATTACCAATTTAGGATGGTACCCCTGCATCATGTTGATGCACTGACCTAGGCTCGGACATTTTTGACATTCTTTACTTTGGTTTGCGTATTCATACAGCTTCATCATGCCTGTTTCCAGCATACGGGGTGTAATTGCTTCCTCATTTTCTTTTAGGAAGGTTTTCACATCAGAATGGTTTAGCACCTGTTCCTTCATCGCCTTATACCGCTCTTGAAATCCGCCGTTTGCTCCAAGCTTGCGAAGTGTATCATTAATGCTTTCCATACTACTCACCACCTATTTTCTTAAGTTTTTTATTTCCTCTTCTAATTCTTTAAGGAAGTCGTTATTCACATCGTCGGCATTTGCCTTGTCTATGTTATTTTCATCTGTATTGGATGGCTTGTCCTGTCCAAACCACTCTGGGATCTTTTCCTTACGGATGACTTTTTTCGAACCTTTATTAGAGCTGGTCGTATTTTTGCCATTTGCCCAATCAAGATACTGCTGATGTTCCTTTTTAGCTAAATCCATAGCGTCCTTGACTGTTTGAATCCTTTTTCTTACCCATTGTCCTGCTATTTTCTCAACATAGCCCTTTGTCAGCTTCATATCTGTCTTAAGCATAACATATTGAATTAATACATTAATAACACCAGAAGGCAGTTTCTGTGCAAACATGACTTCTTCTATTATTTGGAGGTCAGCCTTTGACGGTTCTGCTCCTCCACCTATATCCCTTAAAAGCTGCCTAGGCGAAGTAGTGTCTAAATAATTAAGAAGCTCCTCTTCCTTTGTTTTCGGTGCCTCAATTTGGGACTGAAGCTGTAGCGGCTGTGTCCTGTCCACTAGTAACGGCAGCTTGCCGGCATTTTGGAATTGATACCAATCTCTTGCCGCTATTCGCAGCTCCTCCAAATCAATTTCATCGTTAGGATTTATCGCACTCATCACAATATTTTTCATTTCAATCGGATTGATTCCATACAAGAAGGATAATGTCTGAATTGCTTCTTTCACTTTGGTTGTCAACGCCTTTTTAGACAGAAACGATTCGTTCAGCCCAGCAAGAAGCAGATCAAAATCAAAATTAGCATTTTCAATTTTCATATTCGTCTGTTCTTTTTTCCCAATCAGCACAGCATCCTGTTCAAGTGCTTCTCCGCCTTCCAACTCATAGGTGGAGCGGACAACACTAGAATGATCAGACATAAACACATCCTGAAACGCCTTCGTAACTTGCCTAAACTCTTTCTCATCTGCTTTACGCTCTTCTGCAAAGAATTTTTTCAGCCTATTATATTGTGCTTTTCCTATTTTACGGTAAAGGTAAACATTTAGTATGCCATCAAGAAAAAATTGCTCTGGTGTCAATGGCGGCTGTAATTCATAGATAAATGAGCGGTTTTCCCCTTCTTTTTTCATAAACGTTTTAAGCAGCCCGATTCCCTCAAGTTTACACCGTGCATGATAAATTTCTTTTAAGCCGCAATCCATAAAATTCATCAGGCTGTGATGTGAATGGTCAGCAGACCAAAGTCTGTTTTCCTCCACCTCACCCCATAACGTCATATATAATCCAAGACAGGCGGATCCGATAAGGGGCTGATACAAAAAGGTAATTACCTTGCGATCATACTCACTTATCAGTCCGTTTGTCGATACTTGATATCTATCTATTGGAAGCAAGTCCTGCCAATGCTGTGACATAAACTAAGTCACTCCTTTGCTATTATTGCTCGACTTAGCCTTAGCTGTAATGCATGATTTTTCAGCGAATATACAAGTCAAAAAAGAGCCAAAGAATCCTTCAGCTCCTTTTATCATGTGTGGAATGCATGTGCATTCACTAATAACAGCGCAAAAACACCGCTGTCTTACCCTTTTTTAATCAGCTCTTTCAGTTCTTCTATAAAAACATTTATATCTTTAAATTGACGATAAACAGACGCAAAGCGAACATACGCAACCTCGTCTACTTTTGCCAATCGATCCATGACCATTTCACCGATATCTTCACTATTAATCTCCGAAACGGCGTTGCTTCTAAGCTCCTTTTCGATTTCTGCCGTTATTTCCTCAAGTTGCTTTAAGGCAACTGGTCTTTTTTCACAAGCCCTTATGAGGCCGCGCAGGATTTTATCACGACTGAATTCTTCACGGGTACCTTCCTTTTTCACAACGATCAACGGTATTTCTTCTACTTTTTCGAAAGTAGTAAAGCGGTAACCGCACTCCTCGCATTCTCTTCTCCTGCGAATTGAGCGGCTGTCATCAACAGGTCGTGAATCAAGAACACGGTTATTATTATGTTGACATGAAGGACATCTCATCTATATCAGCTCCGAATTCATTGTTCGCAATGTATTGATTCCCATTAATAATATCTTATAGAAAAGTGCTAGTTTGTACAAGTGATAGAATGAATTAATTCACTTATGTATGTCTTATTATATCCATTTCTTGATGAAAAAAATGAAAAACGTAAAAATTCCTCTTAAAAAACTGCCCCATCGAATCGATGAGACAGCACGTTTTAAAGTACCTTCCAGTCTTGAAGAATCTTAAGCGCCTGGTCTTGAGAATTTTCGACAGTTCCATTATTGTCGATTATCTTGTCTGCCAGCGCTTTTTTCTCCTGCAAAGGCATTTGTGCTTCAATTCTTAATTTCGCTTGCTCAAGAGACAATTTGTTCCTATCCATCAGACGGCTTATTTGAGTCTCTGTATCAACATAGACAAGGATAGTCTTGTCGACAGTGCTGTCCAGCTTGTTTTCAAATAGTAATGGAATATCCAAAATGACTGCCATATGCCCTTCTGCAATGGCTTCATTTTGCTTTTGGTTCATCCTGTTTCTCACCTCTGGATGAACAATGCCATTCAGCACAGCTCTTTGCTTTTCATCACGAAACACTATTTCGCCAAGCTTAGCGCGATTCAGGCTTCCATCCTCTAGCAAAATCTCAGTGCCAAAATGCTCCACGATTTTGCTGTAGCCAGGCTCCCCTTTTTCAACAGCCAAACGTGCTTCCACGTCTGCATCTATAATCGGTAAGCTGAGAGATCTCAAATAATTAGAAATGGTGCTTTTCCCGCTTGCAATGCCGCCTGTTAAGCCTATAATTAAAGTCATTTGCTTTTTCCTGCCTTTGTTCAATGGTTTCTTTAGAGCAATGTTTACAGCTTAAATATGCCTATGATAATTAAGATGATTCCTGGAATAAACGAAAATTTCTCCATATAGCTTTTTTTAGAAAGGAGCGCGCCTCCAACCATACCTAACGATACAAAGGACGTGCTCATAATAATAACTGCAATCGTCAGAAAGAGCGGGGAGTACCCAAGCATGGAAGCCCCAATTCCTGCCCCAAACGCATCTAATGAAAGGGCAAATCCAAGGACGATTGCTTCCACTCCTGTAATCGTTCCAGAATTGTCAAAATCCGCTGACATTGGTTTCTTTAAGATATTAATAACAATTCCTAGCGATTTTATTTCAAAGTTCACCAAATTTTTTTCTTTTGTGATAATCTCTCTTTCTTTATCCGGCTGAAAAAATTGATACAATATCCATAATCCTAAAATAATGAGAATACCGCCGCCAATACTTTCGGCAAATTCAGAAGAGAATACTTGTGCAATCAGATGCCCCACCAGCATGGAAACTAAAAGTGTCAAACCTGAGCAGCAGGCGATGATGAAAATCGATTTAAATGGTATCTTCATCTTTCGCAAGCCATATGTGAATCCGACACTAAAATTATCAATGCTGACAGCCAAGGCTAAGAGGAAAAGAGAAAGTATTTGTGACATCGTAAAAAAGCTCCTTCCTAACGGATAGTAATATACTATATGGAAGGAGCCCATCCAATGTTAATGCAATATATAAAGCTTATTTCTGACAGCGTGGACAAAATACAGTCCCTCTGCCTCCAACAATAATCCTTTCTAATTCGGTGCCGCAGTTTTTACACGCTTCGCCTTTTCGTCCATACACGAATAATTCAAGCTGGAACATTCCGATTTGCCCTTGTGTATTAACATAAGAGCGTATAGTGCTTCCACCTTTTTCAACAGCCTCTGAAAGTGTCGCAATAATTTCTCTATATAGTGTGTCAGCTTCACTGTCATTAATCGTATTGGCGATTCTTTCTGGATGAATACCGCTGCGAAACAATGCTTCGTCTACATAAATATTTCCTAATCCAACGACAATCTTTTGATCAAGCAAAGCGGTTTTAATACTTCTTGTCGTTTTCGACAGTCCTTCCTTAAAGTTTCCAATTGTAAAGGACGAATCAAAAGGCTCTGGCCCAAGCTGGGAAAGGGGCAGTGTTTGATGCTCCTCCCCTTTTTTGAACAGATGCATCGTTCCAAATTTCCGGACATCCTTATAGCGCAGCTCTGAGCCGTCTTCAAAATAAAAAATCACATGTGTATGTTTATCGACAGGATCATCCTTTGAAAATAAGCCATATCTTCCTTCCATTCGTAAATGGGAAACGATTGTAAAATCGGTCGTTTCAATAAGAAGAAACTTACCTCTCCGCTTAATATCTTCTATTCTTTGACCAACAAGAGCATCGGAAAATTCTTCAACATTTTCAGGTCTTTTTATCATTTTCGCCCACGAAACAACTACTTCTTTAATGACCTTTTTATGTGTGAGCTCTTTAAGAGTACGTCTGACCGTTTCTACTTCTGGTAATTCAGGCACTTTATTTCCTCTTTTCTATTACTTAGCATCAAACCATGTATCACCATACGAATAATCTACCTTCAGCGGTACACTTAGTTCTACGGCGTTTTCCATAACATCAGGCACAATTTCCTTCAGCTTTTCAATTTCATCTTTTGGAGCTTCAAAAATTAATTCATCATGCACTTGCAGAAGAAGCTTCGCTTTTAAGCCTTCCGCTTCAAGACGGTTTGCCATTTCAATCATTGCTTTTTTAATGATGTCTGCTGCACTTCCTTGTATCGGTGTGTTCATTGCTGTCCGTTCAGCGAAGCTGCGCAAGTTAAAGTTTCTGCTTGTTATATCAGGCAAATATCTTCTTCTATGAAGCAATGTGGATACATAGCCTTGCTGCTTAGCATCTGCCACAATTTCTTCCATATATGTCTTAACGCCAGGATAGCTTTCCAAATATCTTTCAATAAATTTCCCAGCTTCCTTCCTCGTTATATTCAAGCTTTGGGATAAGCCGTAATCGCTTATACCGTAAACAATCCCAAAATTAACTGCTTTAGCATGTCTTCTCATATTGGATGTAACTTCATCTGCTTCGACATGGAAAACAGACATAGCCGTTTCCGTATGAATATCATGATCTTCTCTGAATGCTTCAATCAACTTTTCATCCTTTGCAATATGTGCAAGCACACGAAGCTCAATTTGACTGTAGTCTGCCGCAAATATAATCCAATCCTTTTCAGAAGGAACAAAGGCTTGTCTAATTTTCCTGCCTTCCTCTAATCTGATTGGAATGTTTTGCAGGTTAGGATCAATGGAGCTCAAACGTCCTGTTTGTGTCAGCACCTGATTAAAGCGTGTATGAATCTTGCCATTGTGAACAACTTTTTGAAGCCCTTCAATATAAGTAGATTGAAGCTTGCCAAGCTGTCTGAACTCAAGAATCTCCTTAATAACATCATGGGAGCTTGCCAGCGTTTCTAATACATCGGCAGAAGTGGAATAACCAGTCTTCGTCTTTTTGACTACAGGCAGTCCAAGCTTCTCAAACAAAATAACGCCTAGTTGCTTAGGTGAATTAATGTTAAATGTTTCACCAGCCAAATCGTAAATGCGACTTTCAATACTTTTCAGCCTGTCATTGATTTCTGCACCCATTTTTTGAAGTCGTTCTACATCAACCTGAACTCCTGTTGATTCCATATCTGCAAGCACAAGACTTAGTGGCATTTCAAGCTGATGGAACAGCTTCTCTTGTCCATTTGCTTTAAGCTCTTCTTCCATTTTTTCCTGAATAGCGGCAAGTGCAAACGTTTTGCGAACAAGATGATCTGCTAGCATTTCCTCTGCTGGCACCTTGCGTTTTGCTCCTTTTCCATAAAACACTTCATCTGACTGAATGTTCGTAAAGCCGTATTTTTTTGCAACAGATGCTACGTCGTCAATCGATGCAGATGGATCTGCAAGATATGCGGCAATCAAACAATCGAATGTGATTCCCTTCAAATGGATTCCTTTATGACGGAGGGCAACCTCTGACCTTTTTGCATCATATACAGTCTTCTGCTTTGTTTCATCCTCTGCCCATTCCTTAAATGCTGCTGATTCAAGTGCTGCTTCAATCGGCATATAAAATGCGCCTTTTTCATTAACTAACGAAATCCCGATTATAGGAGCATAATGGTAATTGTCCTCCAGCACTTCAACATAAAGGGTATTTTCGTCTGCAAAAATCTCCTTCGTAATTTCCTTCACTGGCTCGTATTCAATTGCTTCAAGCTCTTCCTCTTCTTCCACAGGTGCCTCTCCCAGCTTGTCCAAAAGAGAATTAAAGCCAAGCTCTTTGAAAAACGGGCGCAGCTTTTCTTCGTTCATACCTGGAAATTCGAGTTCACCCAAGCCAACAGTTAGCGGTGCCTCTCTTGTGATGGTGGCAAGCTCCTTGCTCATTAACGCTTGGTCCTTAAATTCTTCAAGCTTTTCTTTTAGTTTTTTCCCGCTTACCTTGTCGATGGATACCAACAGGTTTTCAAGTGTTTCAAATTCCTTTAAAAGCTTAATGGCCGTTTTTTCTCCGACTCCCGGAACTCCTGGAATATTATCAGATGAATCTCCCATCAGTCCTTTCATGTCGATGATTCGATCCGGAGTCAAGCCGTATTTCTCTTGGATATGCTCCGGTGTATATGATTCGATATCTGTAATACCTTTTCTTGTAATGTAAACAGTCGTTTTATCCGAGCTTAGCTGTGTCAAGTCCTTGTCTCCTGAAATGACAACAACCTCATACCCGTCTTTTTCTCCTTGCAGAGAAAGTGTGCCGATAATATCATCCGCTTCATAGTTTTCAAGCTCATAATGTTTAATTCCATATGACTGCAAGAGTTCTCTTATATATGGAAATTGTTCTGATAGTTCAGGCGGTGTCTTTTGACGGCCTCCCTTATACTCACTGAATGTTTTATGGCGGAACGTTGTTTTGCCAGCATCAAAAGCAACGAGCAAATGTGTCGGCTTTTCATCTTCTAATATTTTCATAAGCATCATTGTAAATCCGTAAACAGCATTTGTATGTACACCTTTGTCATTGTTCAGCAGCGGCAAGGCAAAAAATGCCCTGTATGCGATGCTGTTCCCATCAATTAGGATCAGTTTTTTCTTCAAATTTTGTTTCCTCCATTCATAATTTCCCTCTATATCAGCCTTGTGGCTTTAACAGCAAAATAAGTAGTACTATTATGGTCTAATCCTTTATATTTTACCATGAGTAATTATAGAATGTAAGAAATTGCCCTTGTTTAAGAGTCGTAAGAAAATGGATTTGTGACACCAAAAAAACAAAAGATGGCTGAGACAAAACATCATTTACCATCCCTGAAGAAGAATTTATATAGTTCGTTTTTTCTTTTTGTGGTGTTTTCTGTTTAAAAACAATAATAAAAAGTCTTAGTGGAATGGAGCGGAGGCCACTCGACTACTAAGGGTTAGAGGACGAGCGCGCAATGAAATGGACTAATATTAAAGCCAGACAGCCATTTTTTCTTACTATTTATATAAATCAGGATAATCTCAACAATAATCTCTATTTTTAGTTCACATAAATGTAAGAAGCCGAAAGCGGGGTGGCTTTCGGCTTCACTCTTAACCTAATGGATAAGGGGGGTCTTCTCTAGTATTGTAGCAAACCCTTGTAAACGCTTTGCAAACCCTATGTAAAAGTAATGTAAACTTGTACAATTAATACGGGAATCTTTTATGCAATAATACAGTAAAAATAGTTCCTTTACCTACCTCGCTGTCTACCTTTATAACTCCTTTATGGAGTTCCACAAGATGCTTCACGATAGCGAGTCCAAGTCCAGTTCCACCAGAATTCCTGCTTCGCGCTTTATCCACCCTGTAAAAACGTTCAAAAATCCTCGGAATTTCTCCTGTTTCAATCCCTATACCAGTATCTGCTACTGAAACGGAAACATTTTTCTCCTTTTCTTCAACAGAAACCGTAACTGTTCCTCCGTTTGCTGTGTAAGAAATGGCGTTTGATATTAAATTCATGAACACCTGAATAAGTCGGGCTCTGTCCCCTTCCATCCAAACCTCATTACCAAGCCGTTCAAATTCAAGCTTTATTCCTTTAGCCTCTGCTTTGTTCGAAAGGAGTTTGCGGACCTCTTCTAAAATATCCACAATATTAATAGGCTCCTTCACCAAGGAAAAATTGTGCTGCTCCAGCTTTGTCAAATCAAGCAAATCCTGGATGAGCGACTGAAGCCTGTCACTTTCTTTTAAGATAATTTGTAAAAACTCTACAAGCGCCTCTTTATTATCCATGGCCCCATCAAGCAGCGTTTCCGAAAATCCCTTTATAGAGGTAATTGGCGTCTTCAATTCATGGGACACATTTGCAACAAAGTCCTTCCTGATTTGTTCGAGTTTTTTTAGCTCTGTAATGTCATGAAATACAAGCAAAATTCCCATCCACATATCATTTGTACCGATAATCGGCACACCATACACTTGAAAACTTTTTTTCTCAAAGTGGATATTAAGCTGCAATTGCTTAACGACCTTATGCTCTGTCATGAAAATTTCCTCGACCAAATCAGATATTTCTCTATGCTCAATAACGTGATAATACAGCTTATACAAATATTCAGATGAATTAACCATAAATAAATCCTTGTAAGCCCTATTTACAAGATTGATATAGCCTCTACTGTCTATTAACAGTAATCCGCTGCCAATGTTCTCGATAAGCGTACCAAGACGGTCCTGTTGGATTTCTTGTGCCTTGACCATCTCCTGCAGATTTTTCGCCAGCTTATTTAAGGAGGAACTCAGAATTCCTGTTTCATCCATATTATCTTCATATGTACGTGCATGATAATTTCCTTTGGCGAGATCAACAGCCACCTTTGCTGCTGATTCAATTGGTCTCATATAACGGAATACTAGTGTCAAGCCGATTACAAAAATCAACACAAAAGCGATAAGCAATGCAGCAAGAACATATGTATTCATCTTTTGATAGGCATCTTCTTGTGAAGATAAATCGATACCTAAAAACAAATAGCCTTGCTTCTCACCATTAAAATCCAACTCTTTCCAGTAATAATGGAAATCTGTATCTCCGCCTGTGTACTCGTTCTGTGGCTGGCTCGATACTTTGCTGACAACAGTACTCAGGCTCTTCAAAAATTCTTCATGTGATTTATCGCCCTCATCCATGAGAATATTTCCTTTTGTATCAGTTATCGTGATTTGTAAATCAAGCAGCTCGCTATATTCCTTAATCTCATTTGCATCTATATCATCCATGCTGTCAAGGTTAGCCATCTTTGCTGCAAGCAAGGTGCTTTCCCTCTCCAGCCTGATGTTAGATGAGTTTATGTAAGAAGACTTATTAAGCTGATAAATAAACAGACCAAGCACCAAAAAAACAATGGCGACGATCAAAAGCAAACTGGCAAGCAGCCTGGATTTAAATGTTATCATTTATTTTGGTTCCTCTAGCTTATATCCTAGTCCACGGATTGTTTTAATATAAATTGGTTTCTTCGTGTTATGCTCCATCTTTTCGCGTAAATGGCTTATATGAACATCTACTATTCTTGTATCTCCAACAAAATCGTAGTTCCAAACAGCACTTAAGAGCTGATCTCTAGTAAGCACACGGCCTTTGTTTCTAGCCAAATAAAGAAGCAGTTCAAACTCTTTTGGAGTCAGTTCGAGTAGCTCTTCCTTAAAATATGCTTCATAGTGATTAGGCATAACTTTAAGATCCCCGATTTTCAATGTGTCTTTCTCTTCTTTTTCTTGCTCAGAGGATTCCGACTGTAGCTGAGATCTTCTCAAAACAGCTTTAATACGGGCAATGACTTCCCTTGGGCTGAATGGTTTTGTCATATAATCGTCGGCACCAAGCTCTAACCCAAGCACCTTGTCAAACTCATCGTCCTTTGCTGTCAGCATAAGAATCGGCGTAAATATTCTTTGCTGCCGTAAATTCTTACACACATCCATTCCATCCATTTTCGGAAGCATCAAATCAAGAAGGATGACATCAGGATTCGACGTTACGGCTAAGTTTAGCCCTTCCTCTCCATCCATTGCCGTAATTACATCATAGCCCGCCTGCTGCAGGTTATATTTTAGCAGTGTTACGATAGACTGCTCATCATCAACTACAAGAACTTTCTTCTTCATATAGTGCCTCCAAATTTAAAAGTTTCCCCTAAGTCCCCCAAATAATACATGTCTATTATAGTATAAATCAGCAAGTGATGAACAACAAGCTAAGCTTCTCTCTATCCATCCTACTTTCTACATATATAATAATCATCGTGCTATTTATACGCAAAAAGACCCATCAATAAGGATGGGTCATAGTTTCAACACATTATGTAAGAACTTTTAGTACATTTTTCACTGAACAAACCGATTTGTCTAATGCAGTTTTTTCTTCCTCTGTCAATTCAAGCTCAATCACTTGTTCAATCCCATTACCACCGAGAATTGTCGGAACGCCAAGGTAAATATCCGAATAGCCGTATTCTCCATCAAGATAAGCAACCGTCGGCAATACTCTTCTTTGGTTTTTAATAATCGCTTCACACATGTCGGCAAGTGAAGCAGCTGGCGCATAATAAGCGCTTCCATTTCCAAGAAGATTAACAATTTCAGCTCCGCCATTCCTTGTTCTTTCAATAATTTCTTCCAAGCGATGCTTTGGTATTAATGTCTCAAGCGGTATACCTCCAGCATAGGAGTAGCGGATTAAAGGTACCATATCATCCCCATGACCACCGAGAACAAAACCGGTAATATCCTTAACAGACAGGTTTAATTCCATTGCCACAAAGCTTCTAAATCGAGCAGTATCCAGCACACCTGATTGACCAATTACTCTTGTTTTGGCAAAGCCTGACTCCTTGAACACAGTGTAAGTCATAGCATCGACTGGGTTTGAAAGAACGATAATAATGCAATCAGGAGAGTATTTGACCACTTCTTTTGTGACAGATTTCATGATACTTTGATTTGTTTGAACTAAATCATCTCTACTCATTCCTGGCTTTCTTGCAATTCCTGCAGTGATAACTACAATATCAGATCCTTCTGTATCCTTATAATCAGATGTGCCTTTAATATTAGCATCAAACCCTTGGATAGGGCTTGCCTCAAACATGTCTAGTGCTTTACCTTTTGTTGGATTCTCCATCTGCGGAATATCAACCAGCACAATATCACAAAGCTCCTTTTGTGCTAATAGGAATGCTGTCGTAGCACCAGTAAACCCACTGCCAATAATGGAAATCTTTTTACGTAAACTCATTTGCTATTCCTCCTTTTTCATTGCTTAACTCCAATAAAAGAGGGAAGAGGCCCCTCACACTCTTCCCTCAAATAGACTAAGCCGCACATTCAACAAGTATTCCTTGCTTAGGAACACCAGTCAAATTCATACAAATAAGCAATCTTTAGTCCATATTTTTAATTAATTCATCACCGAATTCAGAGCATTTCACTTCTGTCGCTCCGTCCATTAAACGAGCGAAATCGTAAGTGACCACTTTTGAAGCGATAGTCTTTTCAACAGAAGAAACGATTAACTGAGCTGCTTCATTCCAGCCTAAATGCTCAAGCAATAAGACACCTGACAACAGAACGGAAGAAGGGTTCACTTTATCCTGACCAGCATATTTCGGTGCTGTACCATGTGTAGCTTCGAAAATAGCGTGCCCTGTTTCATAGTTGATATTCGCTCCTGGAGCAATCCCAATTCCGCCTACTTGAGCAGCAAGTGCATCGGAAATATAATCTCCATTCAAGTTCATTGTAGCAACTACATCGAACTCTGTTGGACGAGTTAAGATTTGTTGCAGGAAGATATCAGCAATGGAATCTTTCACAATGATTTTTCCAGCAGCTTCAGCCTCTGCCTGTGCTTTATTTGCAGCATCAGAGCCTTGCTCTTCGTTAATGCGGTCATATTGTGCCCACGTGAACACCTTGTCCCCGAATTCCTTCTCGGCTAATTCATAGCCCCAGTTTTTGAAGGCACCTTCAGTGAATTTCATGATATTGCCTTTATGTACAAGAGTCACAGACTTTCTGCCTTCTTTAATGGCATAGTTGATTGCTGCTCGCACTAAACGGCTTGTTCCTTCTTCAGAAACAGGTTTGATTCCTAATCCAGAAGTTTCAGGGAATCTGATTTTGTTAACACCCATCTCATCTTGAAGGAATTTCAATAATTTCGCAACGCCTTCAGAGCCTTTTTCATACTCAATTCCTGCATAAATATCTTCTGTATTTTCACGGAAGATAACCATGTCAGTATCCTGTGGACGTTTAATAGGAGAAGGAACGCCTTCAAACCATCTGACAGGACGTAAACATACATATAGATCAAGCTCTTGACGAAGCGCAACGTTCAATGAACGAATACCGCCGCCGACAGGAGTTGTCAATGGACCTTTTATAGCAATCAAGTATTCTCTTATTTCTTCCAATGTCTCAGATGGAAGCCATTCGCCTGTTTCGTTGAATGCCTTTTCTCCAGCTAACACTTCTTTCCACACAATCTTACGCTCGCCGCTATATGCTTTTTCCACGGCAGCATCAAGCACTCTTGAAGCTGAAGCCCAGATATCCGGACCGATTCCGTCACCTTCGATAAATGGTACGATTGGATTAGCTGGTACATTTAATACACCATCAACTACTGAAATTTTTTCGCCTTTCATATGTATCCCTCCGTTAAAAAAGTATTTCCTGCAAAAGGAACGTTCCTCCTTTTGCAGAAATGGCTAAAGTAAGTTCTCGAGCATATCGGCTTCGTCTTAGAAGGGCGCTTGGCAATGTATGCCGGTCATCCCACCAAACCCTCCAAAGGGAGAGTTGGACTCTGCTTGTTCTATGCTAAATTTAGTATATCATAGACGCTTAAACTTAGCGTTCATGAACAGGAATGTAAACCGCTCTTTCAGGTCCTGTATAATCAGCTCTAGGTCTGATTAAGCGATTGTTTTCGTATTGCTCCAAAATATGGGCAAGCCAGCCGGAAACCCTGCTCACTGCAAAGATTGGTGTGAACAAATCATGATCGATCTCCAAGCTGTGATAAACAGAAGCAGAAAAGAAATCCACATTAGGAACAAGATTCTTCTTCTCCTTTAACAGCTCTTCAATTCTTATGCTCATATCATAAAGCTCTGATTGTCCAGTCAAATCTGTCAGCTTGCTTGCCATTTCCTTCAAATGCTTAGCACGAGGGTCACCCTTACGGTAAACACGGTGACCAAAGCCCATGATTTTTTCTTTCTTTTCCATTTTTTCAAAAATATATGCATCAACATTATCGACACCGCCGATTTCTGTCAGCATTTTCATAACAGCTTCGTTAGCACCACCGTGCAATGGTCCCTTTAATGCACCTATTGCAGATGTAATGCCTGAATAAACATCAGACAATGTTGCCACACATACCCTTGCTGTAAAGGTGGAGGCGTTCAGCTCATGGTCTGCATGAAGCACTAATGCTTTATTAAATGCCTCTACCGCAATGCTCTCAGGTTCTTCCCCTGTCAGCATATATAAAAAATTAGCTGCAAAGCTTAAATCTTTTCTAGGTGCAATCGGATCAAGCCCTTTTCTTAATCTAGAAAAGGCTGTAACGATAGTAGGGATTTTGGCTTGTAATCGCAATGCCTTTTGGTAGTTTGTGCTTTCATCCATAAAGTCAGCATCCTTGTCATACACACCAAGAAGGGATACTACTGAACGAAGAACAGCCATTGGATGTACGTTATTAAGTGGCATTAGCTTCAGCTGTTCAAGCAGCGGCGCAGGCAGCTCTGCATTGTCTGCTAATTCTTGCTTTAACTCATTCAATTCCGCTTCTGTCGGCAACCTTCTGTTCCACAGCAAAAAAACTACTTCTTCAAAACTGGAGTTCTCTGCCAACACATCAATATCATAACCAACATAGGATAATGAATCATCAATGATAGAGCTAATAGAAGAAGTTGTTGCAATTATTCCTTCAAGACCTCTTGTTACTGCCATAAACTATCTCTCCTTTTCTCCTTACTTCTCTCCAATACATCGCAATAAGTTAAATACCCATATTATTCATGAATGTAGTTACGTATATATTTAAAAATTTTTAAATGAATCTTGCCTCTACATTGAATTTTTCGATTATTCCGAATGAAGTTAATTAAGCTTGTTTGGAGCCATTTAATAAAGTTTTAGTGCCGGCCGAAAAACTGCCGTGAAAAAAGTTCACTATTTTGTAAGATTAACTGATTATGTACCTAAAAATCAATAAAAAATTATAGTGCGGATTTTTAAGGCCAGATATTGAGGGACTTTTTTTACCATTTTTAATTGTAAATCACTTTGCTATTTTGTCATATTAAGGATTTGTAAATGCTTACATTTTTCATCAAAAAAAATAAGTGATTCCATTTCGAAAATACGGGTTTTCCGTAACTACATTTTTATTATACCTAAAAATTATCAAAATGTCTCATATTTTACACCTATAAACTATCAATATAGTAAAAAATATTACATAGTTACTATCTCGCTTGTAAAATATATTCTTTTCACAGCACTTATATTCCTGAATTTTCATGAAAGTAACTGACAGAACAAATGGACAGAAGTAACTTTTGTTCATAAAAAAATGAATATGGCACAATAATATTGCATCCAAAAGGGCACAGCATCCATGAGGCTGTGCCTAATTCTTCTTATTTATTACTTTCCGATAGCTGCCCCATCACTTCTTGGATCGACTCCACCATAAAGATATCCCTGATCATCAATGAGGATTGCATTAGCATGACCCATAATTCCGTCATATGCTTCTACCCTTTTAACAAGGTGACCGGCCTTTTGCAGCTTTTCTAATACATCTGTTGGTATGCGACTTTCTATTTTCAATTCCTCTGTCTTTTCCCCCCATGTTCTGCCCCATACAAACCTTGGTCCACTAATTGCCTCCTGAGGATTCATGCCATAATCAAGCATTCTCGTAATCATGACAGTTTGCGTTTGCGGCTGTCCCTCTCCTCCTTGCGTTCCATATAATACATATGGTTTATCGTTTTTGAAAGCCATTGCAGGCATCAATGTATGAAAAGTTCTTTTTTGTGGTTCCAATGCATTAATATGTTGTTCATCTAAAGAAAAGAAGGAGCCTCTATTTTGCATAGTTATCCCTGTTTCTCCAGCAACAATTCCAGAGCCAAACTCGAAATAAAGGCTTTGAATGAAGGAAACGGCATTGCCTTCACTATCTACAACTGCAGCATGTGCTGTATCGCTGCCGACAGGCTGTGTTGATATATGACTTGTTTCTTCATATGATATGGATGCTGCAAGCTTCCTCGCATATTCCTTGCTTAAGAGCCTTTTCAAAGGAATATTATTCCAGTTCGGATCTGTCAAGTGCTTGTTTCGGTCTTGGAAGCTCACTTTTATTGCCTCCACCAATAAGTGATAATACTGATAAGAACCATGAGGTATTGTTGATAAATCGTAATTTTCCAAAATATTAAGGATCATCAAGCCAACAAATCCTTGTGAATTAGGAGGTACTTGGAATATAGAATAGTCTCGATAAGTGCTCGAAAGCGGGTCCTCCCACTCTCCTTGATGGTTTGCAAAATCTGCTTCTGTCAAAAGGCTACCTTTTTCCTGTAGACTCGTAATGATTTCTTTTGCCAGATCCCCTTTATAGAAATCATCTCTTCCCTTTTCCGCCAACTGGGATAATGTGTGTCCCAGATTTGTTTGTACAAACTTTTGAAAAGCAGGCGGAATTTCCCCGCCCTGTAAGAAGATAGCTGCTGTATCTTTATCTTTCTTAAGCAGCTCCACATTCTTTACTGTATTTTCATATTGGTCATTGGATAATGGGAAGCCGTGCTTTGCATATTCAATCGCAGGCGCGAGTACTTCTTGAAGCGACATACTTCCAAATTCATTCAATATGGCATCCCAGCTATCCACCATACCCGGCACTGTTATGACACTTTCTATGCCTCTAAAAGGGATTGAATCCCTTCCTTTATATTTATCCCTAGTCACAGCAGCCCCGGATTTGCCGCTGCCATTATAGGAGCGGATTTTCTTTTCCTTTGCTTCATAAGCAAGCCAGAAGGAATCTCCGCCAAGCCCTGTCATATGAGGATAAACGACAGCAAGGCAGGCGCTGACTGCAACAGCTGCATCAAAGGCGTTTCCGCCTTTTTCCAGTATTCTTTCTCCAGCCTGAGATGCTAAATAATGTGGACTTACAACCATTGTTTTTGTACCAACAATTACTTTATTCAAACTAGCTTCTCCTCCCTTTTTAAGCTGACAGGCTGAATGGAATTGGAACTAGCTTGATTTTTATCAGTTGTGAATAAAAACAACACAGCACCGATTATTAACAGCCCTCCTGCTAAATAAAACCCAAATTCAAGACTTCCTGTTTTGTCAGCAAAATACCCTGTAATATATGGTGCGAAAATGGATGAAAGCATTCCGCTGAAGTTAAAGAACCCATACACTCTTGAATACATCGACTGTGGAGTTATGTCAGCCATATAGGAAATCAAAACTGGATCTAACGCCAATTTTCCAAGTAAACCGTACAAGCATAAGCCGACAATTAAAAATGAATAATTTTCTGTATACGGGATAATAAATTGACATAATGCACCTGCTAAAGCAAGGCCGATAATTAGCGGTTTTCTGCTTTTAATTCGATCAGATAAGAAACCGAAAAGAATTGCTCCAGGGATAGAAGCCCATGGTACTAAAGAAGAAATAATTCCTGTTTGTGATGCTTCAATATCTCTAGCTGTTTGCAAATAATAGGGAAGCCATGTAAGCATTCCAAAAAATCCATATAAGGAGCAGAAAATCAAAATATAAACGAATATATGATTTTTTGTGAAGATTTTTTTCAACTCCACTTTTTCCGTTGCTTGAACATTCTGTTTTTTCTCTTTATGCGAGTTGTCACGGACAAAAATAGCAATCAAGATACCAACAATAATAGTTGGAATCGCAAATACATAAAAGGGAAATTGCCATCCTTTATTCAATGTATAAGTAAAATAGCTTGATGACATGAATCCTAGCGAAATACCAAACGCCATTCCGCTATTAATGATGGCAGAAACAAGTCCTCGATACTTTTTCGGTGTAATCGTGGAGGAAATACCATATTGGGACCCGTAATAGGTGCCTTCGCCTAAGCCAGTAAGTGCACGCATCATTAAAAATATCCCGAAGGTTGCAGATGCACCGCTCAAATATGTTCCGATACCAAAAACGATAAAGCCGATAACAAGAACTTTCACACGGCCGAATTTATCTGCTAAAATTCCTGTCGGGATTTGCATGAATGCATATGCAGCAAAGAAAACAGTCGACATTAGGCCTAGCTGTGTTTGATTTAAACTCCATTCCTCCCCGATGCTTCCCATAACAGGCGATAAAATATTCCTGTCAGCATACATAAATACCCAGCCTAAAAAGAATAAAAAGATAGTGAGTGCAGGACGTGTTTTTTTCATGTACAAGTCTCCTTTAACTAAAATGTTGACATAATAGTACCATGATAAAAACAAAAGGAAATGTATTCTGTCAGATTTTCTGACACGGTTTTTTCGTTTTGAAAACAATTATCTTTATATAATTTCAAATTGTAATTATTATATAAATTTTAATTTCGAAATGAATATTGGTAGCATTTTCACGAAAGATTTTCTTACAATATGTAGAAGAACACGAAATTCAATAATAAAAAGGAGAATTTTGGAATAAAAAAAGGGAATCAGCACTGATTCCCAGAAGTTATTTAAACCATTCCATTGCACGCATCGCCATATAAGCAATACCAGCACCTATTAGAGGACCAACCGCAACTCCTTTAAATAAAGAGACTGCCAATATTGTCCCTAGTACAAGTGCAGTGGTGATTTGTGGATCTGATGATAATAAATTAACGCCGCCTTTTGCCAGCAATGCAACTGCTATACCAGATAATAGGGCAATCCATGCAAACGGTGATTTAAAAGCCGCTGACAAGTCCCGGAATCCGATTTCTCCTGTTGCAATTGGTGCAAGCACAGCAATCGTAATGATGGTCACTCCCCAATTAATACCCTTCGACTGGATGAAGGAAAAGGATTTGGCATCAAGCCCGATCGCCTTCAAAAGTAATAAGGCTCCAACTGCAATTAGCAGGGAAGTATTCTTTGCAATAAGAGCTATAAAGATTAATAAATACAAAAATAGGTATGATTGACTGAACATAGTTGATTACTCCTTTTCGAAAACTAAATGACCATTAATTGACCCATCCTTTTCTTTTCCTCTATAATCAATGATATAGCATGGATGAGCCATAGTGAGCTTACATTTTTTATATGGTTATTTTTGAATTGTATACATATGAATAACAAAGATTAAACAAACTAATATGTATTTTTAAGCGAGAATGGGAGGACAATTGTTTGAACATGACTTTGATTCACCGTTCACTTCGTCTGCTGTGTGTCATTGCAGTGACGATACTAATATTTGTTGGATTTTTTTATTTATCAAAAATAACCTATCCATTTATTATAGGCTTTTTGATTGCATTTCTTATGAACCCCCTTGTTAACTTTCTACAATTTAAGTGCAAATTACCTAGAGCTTTTGCAGTAATCTTAAGCATTATTATTATCTTATCTTTATTTGCAGGACTTATCACCTTGCTTGTTGCAGAAATTGTAACAGGTGCCGCTTATTTAGCGAATGTGGTACCAGAGCATATTAATCTACTTATTGAATACATCGAAGACTTTTTTACAGCGCAAATCATTCCATTATATAACCAACTTGCCAGCACATTTAATAATTTAGGCACAAACCAGCAAAATACGATTATTACTAATATTAAAAATGTTGGCGAACAGATTGGATCAAGTGTCGGTACATTTATCCAAACCTTCTTTCAGAATATCCCGATTATTTTATCTTGGTTTCCAAATGCTGCTACTGTGATTATTTTCTCTTTATTGGCAACATTTTTTATAAGCAAGGATTGGAACCGTCTTATACGGAGGTTAACGAACCTGCTGCCTCCCCGCTTGAGCAAAAGCGGAAAATCAGTGTTTGTCGATTTAAAAAGGGCCTTGCTCGGCTTTTTAAAAGCACAGCTCACATTAGTATCCATTACAACTGTTATCATTCTTATCGGGTTAATCATCCTCCGTGTTGATTATGCCATTACGATAGCGTTAGTCACTGGAATTGTTGATATAATTCCGTATTTAGGAACAGGACTCGTATTTGTTCCTTGGATTATTTATGAAGTGATTACTGGTCAAATGCCTCAGGCTATTGGACTAACTGTATTGTACATAATAGTTCTTGTCCAAAGGCAAATTATGGAGCCGAAAATATTGTCATCCAGCATCGGACTTGATCCCCTCGCAACCTTAGTCGCCCTATTTGTCGGCTTTAAGTTAATTGGATTTCTAGGATTAATTGTCGGTCCAGTAACACTTGTAATTATCAGCACGTTAAACAAAGCTGGTGTTTTCGCTGATTTATGGAGCTTCATTAAAGGAGCAGAAAAATAACAAAACAGCGGCCATGGATAATCCATGCCGCTGTTTTGTTATGTCTATTGATGGATAATAATCCTGTTCTTTTGCAGCAGTTTTTTCTGCATATAATGAAGCAACAGCTTTTTGCAAAGCTTTCTAGTTGGCGGAAGCAGCAGCAAAGCACCAACAATGTCAGACAGAAATCCTGGCAACAGCATAAAAATTCCACCAATTAGTACACAAAAGCCATTCAAAATGGCGTCACCAGGCAGACTTCCAAGACTGAGCTGTTCTTGAACACTTCTGATTGCTTTAACGCCTTCCTTCTTCAATATAAAAGCTCCCAGCAAGCTAGTTACTACTACTAATATTAACGTCTCCGGAATGCCAATTAACTTCCCTGATAACAGGAATGCAGCTAGTTCGACAAGCGGCACAATCAATAATGCAATAAAGAGATTACGCAAATGACGCTCCTCCTTTAATACTTCTTTTCTCCATTATAGCTTTTTCCTTGCAAATAGAAAAATATTAGCAGCATGCATTTATTCCCAGAAAAAAAAAACACCGAAAAGCACATCCTTGCTTTCTAAAAAACAAGGTGAGCTTTTCGGCGTTTACTCAAATATTAAAGTACGCTTGCATGTCCGCTGTAGATTGTTCCAATGCGAGAATCAACTGTGATTTCTTGACCGTCAGTGAAGATTTCTGTTGCATTTTCCACTCCAACAATAACAGGTATACCAAGGTTAAGTCCAACAACAGCAGCATGGCTTGTCAAACCGCCCTCTTCTGTTATTAACGCACTGCATTTTTCAAGTGCAGGCACCATGTCACGATCTGTTCCTGTAGTAACCAAAACTGAACCTTGTGTTACTTTATCAAGAGCATCCTTTGCATTGTTAGCAATGATTGCTTTACCATAAGCTGTTTTACGGCCGATTCCTTGACCTTTTGCCAAAATATCACCAACAACATGGATTTTCATAATGTTTGTTGTTCCTGTTTCACCTACAGGCAAGCCAGCAGTAATAACAACAGTATCACCATGTGTAACGATAGAGCTGTTTACACTTTCTTGAATTGCAACATCAAGCATTTCATCTGTAGACTCACTTCTTGTGCTTAAACGTGGGTATACACCCCAAACTAAAGCAAGCTGTCTCAAAATATGTGCATCATATGTTACAGCTACAATTGGAGCCTCCGGACGATATTTAGAGATCATTCTTGCTGTTTGTCCGCTTGCTGTTGGTGTGATAACTGCTTTTACATCAAGGTTCAATGCAGTGTGAGCAACTGATTGTCCGATTGAATCAGTGATATTAGGTTCAACATCTCTGCTTCTCTTCGAAAGAATTTCTTTATAGTTAAGCGCAGTTTCTGCTCTTGAAGCAATGTTGTTCATTGTTTGAACAGCTTCAATTGGGTATGTTCCAGCAGCAGTTTCACCAGAAAGCATGATAGCATCTGTACCATCGAAAATTGCATTTGCAACATCACTTGCTTCCGCTCTTGTTGGGCGTGGGTTGCGTTGCATGCTGTCAAGCATTTGCGTTGCAGTGATAACTGGTTTCCCTAGAATATTACATTTTTTAATTAAGGACTTTTGTACCAATGGAACTTCTTCTGCAGGAATTTCTACACCTAAGTCACCACGAGCTACCATCAAGCCATCAGAAACTTCCAAGATTTCATCGATATTGTCGACACCTTCTTGGTTTTCGATTTTAGGAATGATATGGATATGTGAAGCGTTATTGTCTGTAAGCAATTGCTTAATTTCAAGAACGTCAGACGCACGGCGTACGAAAGATGCTGCAATAAAGTCAATGCCTTGTTCCACACCAAAAAGAATGTCGTTAGTATCTTTTTCCGTGATTCCTGGTAGCTTAACAGATACGCCTGGCACGTTAACACCTTTTTTGTTTTTAAGTGTGCCTGTATTTAGGATTTTTGTATGTATTTCTCCAGCTGCTTTGTCAATGCTTGTTACTTCAAGTCCGATTAGACCGTCATCTAAAAGAATTTTGCTTCCTACTTCCACATCATCAATAAGTCCTTCGTAAGTGATGGAAAACTTATCAGCATTTCCTTCTACTTCTGTCATAGACACAATAATGTTATTTCCAGCTACAAGCTCAACTGCTCCGTCCTTCATGTTGTTTGTACGGATTTCCGGACCTTTAGTATCAAGTAGAATAGCAACGTTTTTACCTGTGATTTCAGATGCCTCACGAATGTTTTTGATACGTGCGCCATGCTCATCAAAATCACCATGTGAGAAGTTTAATCTTGCTACGTTCATACCAGCTTCCATAAGTTGTGTAAGCTTTTCAATACTTTCACTAGCAGGACCGATTGTACATACTATTTTTGTCTTACGCATTATATATGCCTCCGTTATAATAATTTTTTTACTGATTAGTTCTTTGTATTCATGGCAGAGACTCCAAGTAGAATAAATCTAATTCGAGTCTCCTGTTCTATCATCAGATGGATAGTTCTTTTGATAGGCGATATAAGTTCGTGTCAATTGTATGTTTGCGTGATAAAGCCTCAATTATATCATAATCCACCAATTGGTTCTTTTCGATACCGACTGCTCGTCCGCCTTTTCCTTCGACAAGAAGCTCAACAGCGTAAGCCCCTAGTCTGCTTGCAAGCACACGGTCTGCTGCAGTTGGAGATCCTCCGCGCTGCATATGTCCCAATACAGATACGCGAGTATCAAAGCCAGTGTGCTCTTCGATTTGTCTGCCGATTTCGACGCCTGAGCATACACCTTCAGCAACAATGATGATACTGTGTTTTTTGCCACGCTCGCTACCTTTTTTCAGACGGTCCACTACTTCATCAATATGGAAGCCTTCTTCAGGAATTAGAATTGTTTCCGCACCGCCAGCTAAACCTGACCAAAGCGCGATGTCACCAGCGTTTCTCCCCATTACTTCCACAATGAATGTGCGTTCATGAGATGTTGCTGTGTCACGAATTTTATCAATCGCATCAATAACTGTGTTTAAAGCAGTATCAAAGCCGATTGTCAACTCTGTTCCTGGAATATCATTGTCAATAGTTCCCGGCACGCCAACACATGGATACCCTTGCTCTGTAAGCGCCTTCGCCCCCATGTAGGAACCATCTCCGCCAATAACTACAAGACCATCGATACCATGCTTCTTAAGCTGTTCGATCCCTTTTTGCTGACCTTCTTTTGTTTTAAACTCTTCACAGCGTGCAGAAAACAAGAAAGTTCCCCCACGGTGGATGATGTCACCAACAGAACCAACTTCTAATTTCTTGAAGTTTCCACTGATAAGACCTGCATATCCGCCAATAACTCCGTATACTTCCACATTGTGATAAATAGCTTTACGCACAACCGCTCTTACTGCTGCATTCATTCCTGGCGCATCACCGCCGCTAGTTAGTACCCCAATTCTTTTCACCATTACAATCACCTCATACAATTTAATCTACTGCTATGTAGATAAAAACATACATATACTAAATTATATAACACCATTCTGCAATATCTGTCACAAATATTACAAATAAAAAGATAAACATTCCGAAAAAAGATAATTTTCAAGGTACCTTTTCCTAATTATGATAATTTAGCTTTCATTCTAATTACATTTGACTATAACAATTCTAACATATCATGAAGGCTCATCTATCTCAACTTTATATGAAAAAAAAATAAAAGACGAAATTGTCAGCAAGTTTTTTCACTCACCCTTTTATCTTTTCCCGAATAAAGAAGCTTAAACCATTCTGCATGCTATTTTAACATATCTTCCATTGCTTTTTTTACTGCCCTTTTGCATTTTCTCATTTTCCGCTAATAAATGCTACAATTCATACAAAATTTTATGTTTTTTTCATTACAAAAGAAAAGAGCTTAAATAAGAAAGCTCATGCTCCCCATTTAAGCTCCCGTATTGGCTCACTCAGAAATATGTTCTCCAATTGCTTTAAACTTATTGTAGCGATGTTCAACAAGTTCTTCTTCTGTCATTGCTTTTAATTCCTTAAGGGAAGCAAACAGCACTGTTTCAATTTCTTTTGCTTGTGCCTCAACATCATGGTGTGCTCCGCCTCTTACCTCTGGAATGATTGTATCGACAATACCCATTTCCTTTAAATCAGGAGCTGTGATTTTCATTCTTTCGGCAGCTTGCTTCGCCTGGTTTGAATCCTTCCACAGGATACTTGCAGCACCTTCCGGAGAAATAACCGAATAAGTGGAGTTTTCTAGCATATGCATATAATTTCCGACACCCAATGCTAAAGCACCACCACTGCCGCCTTCTCCAATTACGATACATATCACAGGTACTTTCAAGGAAGCCATCTCAAACAGGTTTTTTGCGATTGCTTCGCTTTGGCCTCGCTCTTCAGCAGCCTTACCTGGATAAGCTCCTTTCGTATCAATAAAGCATACGATTGGTCTTCTGAATTTATCTGCCTGCTTCATAAGCCTTAATGCTTTTCTATATCCTTCTGGATGTGGCATCCCAAAGTTTCTGCGAATATTTTCCTTCGTGTCCTTCCCTCTTTGGTGACCAATTACCGTAATTGGCAAACCTTTAAATTTGGCAATACCTGAAACAATCGCTGCATCATCGCCAAACGTTCTGTCACCGTGGAGCTCCATGAAATCTGTGAAAAGATAAGGAATATAGTCAAGAGTTGTCGGCCTGCTTGGATGCCTTGCAATCTGCACCCTGTCCCAAGGCTTCATGTTCTCATAAACCTCTTTTTCCAATTTTTCCAATCGTTTTTCCAGCTTTTCGATTTCATTGGAAAGATCTACGTTTGCCTTTTTGGAGAAATCTTCTAATTCTTTAATCTTGTTTTTTAATTCAACTACTGGCTTGTCAAATTCTAGTTCTACCATTCTGAATCACCGCCTGCCTGATGCATTTCTAAAACTAAATGGAGCTTTTCTTTCATTTCCAGTCTCGGTATGACGGCATCGAGCTGTCCATGCTTTAATAGAAATTCAGATGTTTGGAAATCCTCCGGCAGCTTCTCTCCAATTGTCTGTTCAATAATTCTTCTTCCAGCAAATCCGATAAGCGCACCAGGCTCAGCAAAGTTAAAGTCACCTAACGAAGCAAAACTCGCGGAAACTCCTCCTGTAGTCGGATGTGTCATCACTGTAATATAAAGTCCACCATTGTCGCTGAACTTCTTCAATGCTGTACTCGTTTTAGCCATTTGCATCAAACTAAGGACACCTTCTTGCATCCTTGCACCGCCTGAAGCAGTGAAAATAATAAATGGCAATGAAAGCTCATCAGCCTTTTCAATTGCTAACGTAATCTTCTCGCCAACAACGGAACCCATACTTCCCATGCGGAAAGAAGAATCCATTACTGCGATTACTACTTTAATACCGTTTATTTCGCCTGTTCCAGTTACGACCGCTTCATTCATGTTTGTCTTCTTTTGATCGCCTGCAATCTTATCTTCATAGCCTGGAAAATTCAGTGGATTTCCAGTTTTCATGTCTTGGTTCATTTCTGTGAATGTATCTTCATCCAGTAAAGAGCTTAAGCGCTCATAACCTGTCATTGGCAAATGAAAACCACAGTTTAAACAAACTTTAAGATTTTTTTGCAATTCTTTTGTATACATAATTTTTTTACAGTTGCTGCATTTTGTCATGACACCTTCAGGAACATCGTTTTTAGATGATTCAGAAGGGATTGTCGCATATTTCTTTTTTTTCGGTTTCGAAAATATTTCCTTTATCATCAATGTGGAAGCCTCCCCATTTTTCTGCGTTATGTGACTACCCAAATTCTAAGGGCGCACATCTTAGTAAAAAAGAGCATAGACATGTTCCTGCTTTTTATTTAAATGTTCACGATAAAAAAAGTCAGGATATTAAAAGTAAAAGTATGATTCCATTATGTTTGCTTCTTTTTCCTATAATTCATGATTAAATCTTGTTCATTTTTGCTTTTTATATTATCTAATAGCAGCAAATAATCTTCTTTTGACCAATATACATTGGGAAATCCAAGAGAAAAATAATAATCCTTTAGTATGGTCCATAAACGAAACAGCAAGTAGTTATCCGCTATTTGGACAATCCTGAAAAAAAAATCACTTTCGCTGACCATATCAGAGCAAACCCACTCTGCAATTTCCGTCAGCTCCTTCTCTGTCATTTTTTCCATTGCGATCTGCAAACAATTCAATTGTATAAAGTCTTTTGTTTCTAAAACATCCAATTTCGCCTTTTCATCCTGCAATACAAAGGTGCTGATTAACTGTACAAGACGATGTCCTTGAAAATCCCGAAGAAAAGTACCTTCCCCTTTTTTCGTTTCAATTAGCCCTAAAAGCTCCAGCGCCCGCAGTGCTTCTCTCACAGATGATCTTCCTGCATTAAGCCTTTCGGAAAGGGAGCGTTCAGAGGGAAGTCTGTCTCCTGGTTTTAAGCCATCCTTTTCAATCATTTCCCTTAAATGATTGACAATGTCCAAGTAAAGCTTGGAGCTGTTGGAAGAAGACTCATTCACCGTTCATCATCACCTGCTTCTTGTTAGCATGTCCTTAAATCTCTGGCCAGCTTTCATTCCGCCCTTAAAAAACCTGCCTTTTTTTGGAAGGAAACAAGAGCTAAAAGTGGTCAGACCAGTTGACTTATTAAACAATATAACAACTTTAAGAAGATGTAAAGTTAATCAGACAAGATTGCACTATTAGTCCCAAGCAATTCTTCAAAGCTACGGATGCATTCTTTTGTCGGATTAATGAGATATTCGTCGTTTAGTTGAATCGTTTTTCCTGATTGCACATAATGAATGATGACAGGCACTGCCCCCTTATATTGGTTAATGATGTCCAATAGTCTACCTTTTATTTCGTCTGTATCTTTTTCCTGGACAATCTTAATAAATAATTTATGATTATTCCTTTTGAGTGATTGGACTTTTTCGGAAACTTTTTCTGCCTCTTGAATAACAAACTGCTTATTTCCGTTTCGTTCGTCAACCTTTCCTTCCATAAATAAAATTTTTTCATTTTGGAGAAGGTGTTGTATTTTTTTATAAACTGCTGGAAATGCCACTGCCTCTAATTCTCCGCTTTCATCATTTAAAGTAAGAAAAGCCATTGGCTCCCCTTTTTTAGTGCGAATAGCCTTCCAGTCTGTTATATAGGTGATTGTCCGATATTTCCCACCTTGATTCATCTCAGCAAGCTCCTTACACTGCAAGGACTTCTTGTATTTTTCATATATGGAGACTGGGTGGTCAGAAAGATAAAGTCCGAGAACTTTTTTCTCCAATGAAAGCTTATCCTCTGCATCCATCTGATCTACCTGGACATATTTCGGTTTGAAGAAGAAGCCCTCCTCACCAAAAAGGTCATCCTGCTCCATTCCATCTGGATGTACAAGCTGTGCATGCTGCAGGGCAACATCAATGGTCGCAAGCAATGTAGCCCTATCCTCCCCAAACTCATCCAAACAGCCTGCATGGATGAATGCCTCTATGATTTTTCTGTTGACAATTTTCGGGGAGGTTCGCAGACAAAAATCAAAAAGATCATCAAACTTTTTCTGCCTTCTTGCCCGAAAAACTTCTTTTAGGACGGAAGCTCCGATCCCTTTAATAGCAGCAAGGCTGTATAAAATATTGCTTCCTTCGGCAGTGAAGGCGAAATGGCTCCTATTAATGGAAGGAGGCAGCACTTTTATATTCATTTGTTTCAGTTCCTGAATATATTGCATCATTTTCCCTTCATTGCCAACTGCTGAGGTTAGCAAGGACGACATGAAAAAGAGCGGATAATTTGCTTTTAAATAGGCAAGCTGATAGGCAATCATGCTGTATGCAACTGCATGGCTTCTATTAAACCCGTAATCCGCAAATCTGACTATCAGTTCATATATTTCATTCGCAACGCTTTCTGCATAGCCTTTTACCAAAGCACCCTTCACAAAATGTACCTTTTCAGCTGCCAAAACATCTCGCTGCTTTTTGCTTACTGCTCTTCTTAACAAATCTGCTTCACCTAGTGTGAACCCAGCCATTTTCGAGGCTATTTGCATAATTTGCTCCTGATAAACGATTACTCCATATGTTTTCTCTAAGATCGGCTGTAGGTCTGGATGGTAATAATCAATTTTCTCGTTGCCATGTTTACGGTTAATATACAGTGGAATATTCTCCATCGGACCAGGACGGTATAAGGCATTAACAGCCACGATATCTTCAAATTCTGTCGGTTTTAGTCTTTTTAGGACACTTCTCATTCCATCTGATTCCAACTGAAATATCCCGGTTGTTTCACCTTTTCCTAATAGCTCAAAAACAGCAGCATCATTTAAAGGCACTTCTTTAATAGAAATCTTTCTTTTCGTCTGACGTTGAATAGTATCGAGTATGGTTTGAAGCAAAGAGAGATTTCTCAGGCCGAGGAAATCCATCTTCAATAATCCTAGCTCTTCAAGATGTTCCATACTGTACTGTGTTAAATAAACGTCCTCGCTGCCTTGTTGTATCGGAACTATTTGTACTAACGGCTCCTCACTTAAAACAACACCTGCAGCATGTGTTGATGCATGGCGTGGCAAGCCTTCAATTTTGCTCGCTGTCTCGAAAATCTGTTTATTTTTTGGCGATTCTGCCACAAACACCTGTAGCTGCTTTGATTCTTTTAAGCTTTGTTCCAATGTGATTCCAAGCTTGGAGGGCACTGCCTTTGAAAGCTGCTCCAGCTCTTTCATTGTTAAACCAAAAACCCTGCCAACATCTCTTAATGCAGCTTTAGCTGCTAAGGTTCCAAATGTAATGATTTGGGCTACGTGCAGTTCTCCGTATTTATTTTTTACATATTCAATAACCTGTTCCCGCTTGTCATCTGGAAAATCGATATCAATATCAGGCATGGTAATCCGTTCCGGATTTAAGAAGCGCTCAAACAAAAGGTCATATTTAATTGGATCGACATCTGTAATAAACAATGCATATGCAACCATAGAGCCAGCTGCACTTCCCCTGCCCGGACCTGTAAGAATTCCATTATCTTGTGCATACTTCATGAAATCCCAAACAATCAGAAAGTAATCACTGTACTCCATCCTGTTTATTACGTTCAGTTCATAACGAAGCCGTTCCATATGTATTTCCGATGGATTTCCATACCTTTGCACCATACCTTGTTCACAAAGGCGCAATAAATATTCCGCTGCTGTTTCACCAGCAGGAAGTGGGTATTTCGGTAATGCTGCAACCTTTTCTCCTGGCTGGAACTCACATGCAGAAGCAATCGTCCAAGTATTCTCTAGTACTTCCGGTTCGTCGCTGAACAATTCCACCATTTCCTGCTTGCTTTTCAAATAACGCTCGTCTGACTCCCATTCATCTGGCTCTACATTTGCTAAAGTGATGCCATTTTTTATTGCAGCCAAGCATGCGTGTGCGAACCTGTCTTCCTTGTTTGTGTACTGCACAGCATTTGTTGCTACAAGCTTTGTTTCTGTTTGAGCAGCCAACTGCTTCAGCTTTTCATTTAAGGCTGCTTCAGCTATGATTCCGTGTTTTTGGAGCGACAGGAAAAAATGCCCTTGAGCAAAAATCCCTTTAAATAATAAAGTTGTTTCCTTTGCATGCTCCATGTCCTCTGTGAGCAATGACTGCTCTATTTCTCCAACATATCCTGGAGTAAAAGCAAAAAGGCCATCAGCATAATGCTTTAACCATTTAATTGGAATACCTTGTTTATTTTTCGTTTGGATAGCACTCGATAATTTTAAGAGATTTTGGAATCCATGCCCGTTTTTCGCTAGCAGGACAAGCGGAAAGGCCGAATCTACATGTTTTTCACTAATTACATCGACAGTAAGACCAATAATTGGCTTGATGTTTTGTGCTAAACATTCCTTATAGAAGGCTGCTGTTCCATACATAACATTTCGATCCGTCAAGGCAAGCGCACTAAAGCCTCTACTTTTTGCAGAGGAAACGAGTTGTTTAACAGAAGCCGTACTAGACAGCAAGCTGTACGCGCTCGATACTTGCAAATGAACATAAGACATATTTATCACCACTCTTTTACACAAGCTTTCTTAAGTATTCTTATTACTGCCGCAATCTTTTATTTGTTCGACTACAGCAACTTATTATCCTTTTATTATAGTTGTATTGTATAAAAAAAGAAAATATGTTCTTATCTCGTCTCCTTTAATCTCCCAATTATCGAACATGCACATTCGCCTTTTAGATTTTTCATGTTTAACTTGGACTGGCAATCATAATTGCTTCTGTTTGTCCATATGTATAACTAAGAGAATAATAGGGACTGTGAGGTTGACTTAAATGAATCAAGAACCGTTTTTTTCAGCATTTATCGAAAGTTACTTTATTGCACTTGGAGTTGTACTTGGAGGAGCATTACTTGGCGGATTGGCTGCATTCATGACAGGAAAGCCTCTTTTAACAGAAATAACGAAATTATCGGATATGATTCGGATTTGGGCAATAGTGACAGCAATCGGCGGCACGTTTGATGCTATTCATACAATTGAGAAGGGTATTTATGATGCTGGAACAAAGGATCTTTTTAAGCAAATTCTTTTAATCGTTGCCGCATTTGGCGGCGCCCACTCAGGTGCGACAATACTAAGATGGATTACGCAGGAGTATATTTAATATGCGAATTCCACCATTTTATAAGAATGTTTCCCTTCAACGGTTTTTCGCTGGAATGGTGATAGGAGGCTTTATAAGCTGGTGCGTCTTTTTGTTTATGTTTGGTGTTTGGCAGGAAAGGTACAGCACAGAGATAAAAAACCAAAAAAGCACCATTCATAACCTAGAAAAAGATAAAGAAATATGGCAGCAGGAATTTTCTGAGCTGAATAAAAAAGCCGAGGAAAAACTGACTATCCAAGGAATAGTCGTAAAGATAAACAGCAAAGATAAAGATAAATACAATATTAAACCATTTAATGCTTTAGAAATGGAAGATGCTATAAAAGAAGATCTTAGAACAATTGTTGCAAAGGATATGGAGCTTGTTTATAAAAGCAGGGCTCTTTTAAAGAAATCAATTGAAAACAAAGTGGTTGAATCAGATCAAAAACGATACAGATTTAAGGTCTCTGAGCTAATCATTTACACGACAGTCTATGTGGAGCTTAGTGTCACATTTGCAGACTAGCAATAGCTAAAAAATCCCAAGAAGCCAAAAACTTCTCGGGATTCTTTTGTAATCCTTATTGGTTGCAAAGCTCTTCTAAATCACGAATAACTTCCTCTGCGACATCCCAGCTGAAAATGCTCGCACCAGATGCCAATGGATGGCCGCCACCGTTATACTTTTTAGCAAGCACATTAATGATTGGACCTTTAGAGCGAAATCTGACTCTGATTTGGTCTTCTTCCTCAATAAAGAATACCCAAGCCTTTATCCCCTTCACATTTCCCAAATCTCCGACAAGCAAGGATGCTTGAGAAGGAATCGCATGGAAGCTGCTCAATACGTCTTTATCAAGCTTCATGTATGCTGCTCCGCTTGGCAGCATTGTAAAATTCTGAAGCACGTACCCACTCAGCTTCACGATATTTGAATCAAGCTCATACATTTGGTTGTACATGTCAGGTCTTGTGAAATTATAGGTAATCAATTCTCCTGCATAATTGAATGTCTTTTCTGTTGTGCTAGGATACAAGAATCTGCCGGTATCTCCTACAATTCCGGCATACAAAAGCCTTGCTCCTTCATCATTTAATTGCAGTCCCTGGTCTTTACCAAACAAGAAAAATTCATAGATCATTTCACTGACAGAGCTTGCAGATGTGTCCACCCACACAATATCTCCATATGGGTCATCGTTTGGATGATGATCGATTTTGATAAGCATTTTCCCTTTCGTATACCTGGAGTCACAAACACGCGCCTGATTTGCCGTATCACACACAATTACTAATGCATCATTATACGTGCTGTCCTCAATTGTATCGAGCCTGCGCATGAAATGAAGGGATTCCTCTTCTTTTCCAACTGTATACACTTTTTTAGCAGGAAAAGAGGTTTTAATGATTTCAGCAAGCCCTCCTTGCGAACCATATGCATCAGGATCTGGGCGGACATGTCTGTGTAGGATAATCGTATCAAACTGTTTGATAGCGTCTAATATACTTTGCTTCATTGTCTTTTCTCTCCTTTTAATGTCTGTCAATCAATTGGCACATCATCATCGCTTTACCTACAAGCACACCTTGGTTAAACACCTCAACATCAACTTTTCCAAACTTTCGGCCGACCTCTAAGATTTTTGGCACTATCTCGATTGTGCTGTCAATCTGCACTGGTTTAATAAAATAAATAGTTATATTCTCAACAACCAAATCGCCTTTCTTATGCCCTCTCAGTGCCCTGTTTGCAGCTTCTGTTACAATGGTTGTAAAAACTCCATATGAAATAGTTCCTAAGTGATTGGTCATTTGTGGGCTTACTTCACAAGTAAAGGAATTTTCTGACTTCAGCTTCCCTTTTGTAACATTGATTTGCTTTGTAATAATATCATCGATCGTTTCCCCAATTTGCGGCTGTCTTTGATTCATCTGCAGTGCTTTTAATACATCCTGTCTGCTGATGATTCCATGCAGACGATTTGCTTCATCAACTACAGGAAGAAGCTCTATTCCTTCCCAAACCATAATATGAGAGCAAGAAGCAACGCTTGTTTTGCCGCCAACTGTTACAGGGGTTTTTGTCATGATTTTTTCAACGGGAATATCCTTTTGTTTTCCGATTATATCCTTCGATGTAACCATACCTTGTACCTTCATATTGGCATCGACAACTGGAAATCTACCATGCAGCGTCTCTTCATTATACTTCTGCCACATTGATACAGGATCATCTGTTTTTAAATAAATGGTCTCTTCAAGTGGTGTTAAGACGTCCTCAACAAGAACAATCTCTTTTTTTATTAATTGATCATAAATTGCTCTATTAATCATCGTCGCCACTGTAAAGGAATCATAGCTTGTCAAGATTATCGGCAGCTGCAGCTCGTCAGCAAGCCGCTTTACTTGATCTTCTGTATCAAATCCACCTGTAATTAATACAGCAGCCCCTGCTCTTAGCACATGCTCCTGGGCTTTTATTCGGTTACCAATAATCATCAGGTTACCTGCACCAGTATAGCGCATCATTGCATCAAGCTTCATCGCTCCGATTACAAAACGGTTGAGTGTTTTATGAAGCCCGTCCCTTCCTCCGAGAACTTGACCATCGACGATATTAACTACCTCTGCAAATGTCAGCTTTTCAATATTCTCTTTCTTTTTTCTTTCAATTCTAATTGTTCCTACTCTTTCAATCGTGCTGACATATCCTTTATTTTCAGCTTCTTTTATTGCACGATAGGCTGTCCCTTCACTTACGCTCAGCGCCTTTGCTATTTGCCTGACCGAAATTTTTTCTCCGACAGGAAGCTCATCTATATAGGTTAGAATTTGTTCATGTTTTGTCGCCACTGTTCACCCTCCTTTAAACTTGAATCTTTATGTAAATGTCTTAATATTGTTCATTTCAATATTTTTTCGAAAAATATGTTTAAACAAGTTTTCTCTTACCTATTATTATAGAATGTCCAATCCTCCGATTCAATCCATTATATATATAACAGTATAAATTTTATTTAAAAAATTATTAGTACAGTTTTAGTTGATAAATTATTTTACACTTATTTCACAATGTAAATTCAATCAATCTGTTAATTTGTTATAAACAAAAATTCCAACTGTAATAATATTTGAATAAAAAAAAGCTTGCCAAACCCCTTCTTTTTTATCCACCATTTGGCAATTTTCAAACGCCGTTGTGGATGTAAGGTTGGCAAGCTTTTGTTTTATTATTGATAGTAACGAATCTTTCTTTTTTTCTGTAGCTGCTGCAGCGTTTTTTTGCTTCCTTGTTTCCCTTTAGGAGCGTATAGCAATGCAGTTAAATTTCCTGCCAGCACAAATATAGCAAATGCTAGCCAAGTGATGGAAAAGACACCAGATATTCCAGCATCATATGGAGCAAGTCTTGGCACTCCATAATATAGAAGGACTCCACATAATAAAATACACAGTAAATAACGATTCTTCTTCATTTTCTGCCTCCTCATTTCTCACTTATAAACATTCTATGCGGACAAGTTTAAAAAATGTCGATTTTTCTAATTAACAATAATTATTTCGAGCTGCTAAAGGTTTACAAGCAATGGAGTTGTTGATAATCTTATTAGTGATATTTAATAGTAAATGCTTGTATATAAAGGAGGAATAATTCCTTGGAAAGACAATTAAAGGAAATTTCAACATGGATGGAGCAGGAAGCGATTGATTTTACTTTCTTGACATCAACAGATAATATTTTTTATTTAAGCGGATTTTACAGTGACCCACATGAACGTCTATTAGCTCTTATTCTTTTTCCGAAGGAAGAGCCTATCCTTGTCTGTCCAGCAATGGAGCAAAATGATGCAAGAAATGCTGGCTGGCAATATGACATCATCGGCTATAGCGATACCGATAATCCTTGGGAAGCAATTCAAGAAAAGGTAGCAAAAAAAGCTTCAGCAAAAAGGATTGCCGTTGAAAAGGAACATATGAACGTTCAGCGCTATGAAGCTTTAAAGCAATATTTCCCTGCAGTTGAAGGCTTTCTCCCGGCAGAGGAAAAGCTCAATGAAGTAAGAATGGTGAAATCAGAGCAGGAGCTTGCAAAAATTCGTGAAGCTTGTAAATGGGCCGATTATGCGATTGAGGTTGGCTGCAGTGAGATTGCCGAAGGCAAAACAGAAATGGAAGTTTTGGCAGCAATTGAATATGAACTGAAGAAAAAAGGTATTGGCAAAATGTCCTTTTCAACAATGGTGCTAACAGGTAAAAACGGAGCTTCTCCACATGGAAACCCTGGCAGTACGAAGATCAAAAAAGGAGATTTAGTTCTGTTTGATTTAGGGGTTGTCGTTGACGGATATTGTTCAGATATTACTAGAACGGTAGCGTATGGCGATATTAATGATGACCAAAAAAATATATATGACACTGTTTTAAAGGCACAGCTTGCTGCTCTTGATGCATCAAAGCCTGGAGCAAAATGCATGGATATAGATCTTGCAGCACGCAATGTCATTAAAGATGCAGGGTTTGGAGAATACTTCCCCCATCGTCTTGGACATGGACTCGGCATCAGTGTTCATGAGTATCCATCTCTAACTTCAACAAATCCGCTTGTTCTGAAGACTGGCATGGTTTACACAATTGAGCCGGGTATTTATGTACCGAATGTTGCTGGAGTTAGAATTGAAGATGATGTTTATGTTACAGAAGATGGTGTTGAAATATTGACGAAGTTTCCGAAGGAGCTTCAGGTCATTTCATAATAGAGGGGCTGACTCAAATGACCGTATGACAACGGAGTTTGAGTCAGTTTTTTTTGTCTATTTTTCCTCTTGACTGCGGATGATTAAGTTGTCAATGGCGCCGTCATTATAAGCGTCCATCACTTGTGCCGTTACTTCTAAATGGCCGTTTTCATCATAATCAAGGTTTGTGTTTCCCTTTGTGTCCCTCATGATGGCTGTCCCCTCCTGTTCCTGAAATGCCTTTTTATTGTTACATTTTAACGTTAATGTTATGCAAGCAGTGGGTATATAATTAAGAGAGAGAGTAAAAGGAGGCTGTTAATATGGGATTGGCTTATAAGAAAATCATTGTTGCCGTCGACGGTTCAGAGCAAGGGGAAAAGGCATTTGAAAAGGCTGTTTCTATTGCAGTGGAAAACGATGCTGAGCTTATTTTAGCACATGTTATTGACACTCGTTCTTTCGCTACAGTTGCGGCATTTGATCAGTCCGTTGCTTCCAAAGCAGACGAGTTTGCTAAGGAATTAATGGATAAGTATACAAGAAAGGCTGAGCGAGCCGGATTGTCGGACGTGGAAAAGGCCATTGAATTCGGTTCACCAAGAGCCGTAATTCCAAGGGAAATCGCTGAAAAATATAATGCAGACTTGATTATCTGTGGTGCTACTGGATTAAATACGGTCGAACGGTTTATTATCGGAAGCGTTTCTGAAGGTATTGCCCGTAATGCACCATGTGATGTCTTAATCGTAAGGAACGGAATATGAAAAAGGAGGCATTCCAAATTGGATGCCTCTTTTCGTTATGCCTTTACTAGCGGTTCCAGGCATTTTTTTGCTTTTTGTATAGCTTGTTCTACTTGCAGGAATCCTGTTCCACCAGCACTGTTTCTTCTTTGAACGGCAGTTCGCGGATTTAGTACATCATATATGTCCCCTTCAAACAGTGAGCTTGCTGCTTGAAGTTCTTCAAGCGGCAAATCTGCCAAGAAACACTGTTTTTGTACACAATGCAATACTAATTTCCCAACAACCTCATGTGCTTCTCTAAATGGCATGCCTTTATCTGATAAATAATCAGCAAGCTCTGTTGCATTTGAAAAGTCATTTTTTGTTGCTTGCTCCATTGTATCTGTCTGCACCTTCATTGTTTGCACCATGCCAGCAAAAATCTTTAAGGAACCTACAACTGTTTTTACTGTATCAAACATACCTTCTTTATCTTCCTGCATATCCTTGTTGTAAGCAAGCGGAAGTCCTTTTAATACAGTTAACAGACCCATAAGGTTTCCGTATACTCTGCCTGTTTTTCCTCTAATCAACTCAGCCATATCAGGATTTTTCTTTTGTGGCATAATGCTGCTGCCTGTCGAGAAGCTGTCATCCAATTCTATGAATTTGAACTCCTGACTTGACCAAAGAATGATTTCTTCACTGAATCTAGAAAGATGCATCATCAAGATACTGCTTGTTGATAAAAATTCCAAAATAAAATCACGATCACTAACGGCATCCATACTGTTCTCATAGATACTGCCAAATTCCAGCAGCTCTGCCGTTTTGTAACGGTCTATCGGGAAGGTTGTACCAGCTAAGGCTCCTGCCCCAAGTGGAGATACATTAACACGGCTTAAGTTTTCCACATATCTAGCCTTGTCTCTTTCAAACATCCAGAAATAAGCCATTAAATGATGAGCGAAGGAAATTGGCTGTGCTCTTTGCAAATGTGTATATCCCGGCATGATTGTCTCGATGTTAGCTTCAGCCTTTTCAAGCAATGCTCCCTGAAGCTCCTCCAACAAAGAAATAATGCTTTGCACTTGCTTGCGCAAATATAAATGCATATCTGTTGCAACCTGGTCGTTACGGCTTCTTCCTGTGTGAAGCTTCCCGCCAACAGGACCAATCAGTTCCGTAAGCTGACTTTCAAGATTTAAATGAATATCCTCCAGCTTCACAGAGAATTCCAGCTCTTCCTTTTCTGCCTTTTCTTTCAAAAGAAGCAATCCAGCCTTGATTTTTTCCGCTTCCTCTGAAGATATGATTCCTGTTTCAGAAAGCATTGCCACATGGGCAATGCTTCCGTCAATATCTTCAAGGACAAGCTCTTGATCAAAGGAGATGGATGCACCGAATTCGTCTACCCATTCTTCTGCAGATTTTGTAAATCTGCCTCCCCATAATTTCTTCACACTGTCACCTTCTTATTGTTTTCCACAATGCTTTGCACCTTTGTTGGCAGACCCCAAAGCTTAATGAAGCCAACTGCAGCTGCATGATCGAACTCATCATCAGAAGTGTATGTTGCCAGCTTTTCATCATATAAGGAGTTCGGAGATTTTCTTCCTTCTACAATGGAATGACCTTTAAACAGCTTCACACGAACAGTTCCTGTTACATTCTTTTGTGTTTCTTGCAAGAATGCTTGCAGAGCTTTAGTCAATGGAGAGAACCATAGGCCTTCATAAATAACCTCAGTGATTTTCTTCTCAATAACCGGTTTGAAGTGAGCCACTTCTTTAACAAGTGTAATATCTTCAAGCTCTTTATGAGCCTTAATTAATGTAATTGCACCAGGGCATTCGTAAACCTCACGAGATTTAATACCAACAAGGCGGTTTTCAACATGGTCAATACGGCCAACACCATGTTTACCAGCTAATTTATTCAACTCAAGAATTAGATCAGACAATTTGTATGAAATACCGTCAATGCTTACCGGTACACCTTCTTTGAAGTCAATTTCAATAACATCTGGTGTATCTGGCGCATCCTCTAAGCTAACTGTTAAATCATAAGCTTCTTCTGGTGGTGCTGCCCATGGATCTTCCAAAATACCGCACTCATTGCTGCGTCCCCATAAGTTTTGGTCAATAGAGAATGGGCTGTCTAAATTGATTGGAATTGGAATGTTTTTTTCTTTTGCATATTCAATCTCTTCCTCACGAGACCAACCCCATTCACGCACTGGCGCCAACACTTTTAGGTTCGGGTTAAGGGCTTGGATAGAAACCTCGAAACGTACTTGGTCATTTCCTTTCCCTGTGCATCCGTGTGCTACTGCAACTGCATTTTCTTTTTCTGCCACTTCTACTAGTTTTTTAGCAATCAACGGTCTTGAAAGAGCAGACACAAGAGGATACTTACCTTCATATAAAGTGTGTGCCTGCATTGCCACTAAAGCAAACTCCTGTGCAAACTCTTCTTTTGCATCAATTACATATGATTGAACCGCTCCAACAGATATAGCTTTTTCTTGAACGAATTTCAAGTCCTTGCCTTCCCCTACGTCAAGACAGCAAGCAACAACATCATACCCTTGATCCTGAAGCCATTTGATTGCTACCGATGTATCTAAACCACCTGAATATGCTAAAACAATTTTTGGATTCGCCATGAGCGTTTTTCCTCCTATATATACGAATATTTATTCATTTATTTATATTTTTATTCAAAAACTATATTAATCACTTTAACAACTTTCTTTTAGAATATCAAGCTTTAATTCTATAAAAATACAAAAAAATTTATATTTATAATATCAGCCTCACACCTGTTCCACATAAGCAGTTGCACTATCTTTAGTTCGTTGTTAGTTCAGAAGAATTAGAATTTTCAACCTAATAAAAACCACTCAAAAAAAAGGAGGTTTCCCTCCCTTTTATGCAAGATCTTATTCAGAAGTTCCGATTACTTATGAAGCTCGCTCACAATATGAGTCAGCTCAGGGAGCACCAGCTTTTTCATCCCTAGCTTTACAGCACCTGTCGAACCAGGCATTGCAAAAACTACACGACTTCCAAGCGTTCCAGCAATCGCTCTAGACAGCATTGCTGCAGGGCCAATATCCTCTGTGTAGCTTAGCATTCTAAACAGCTCTCCAAACCCGCTAATTTCCTTCGTTAATAATGGTTTGACTGCTTCAATCGTAACATCCCTTTCGGAAATACCTGTTCCACCATTTAATATAATCGCTTCCACTGCGGCTGCGTCTGTCAGTTCTCGTTGGATTTCTGTTTTTTCATCCTTAATGATGACATAATTCACTACCTGATGACCTGCAGATTCAAGCAGATCGATTATCATTTTTCCGCTTTTGTCATCTGCTTCTGTTCTTGTGTCACTTATTGTAATCACTTTACATGCGATATGGGTATATTTTTTGTTCGTATGTTCGTTAATGTTCAAAGTCTTTTTCCTCCCTAATTAGTCCCGCCCTGCAGCTTTTCATATAAATAACGTCTTTGATAATACTTATAGGAAAATTCAGTTATTTTTTTCGTATATTGATAGTTAGCTCCTGCACCGATCAGCATACTGACAAATGGCATTTTTTTGTATGTTTTTTTGCCAAAAAGAAAAATAAAAAACATCTTCATTGTCTGCTGCAGCATGACCTCTACCGTCTCATTGCTGGCAACATTTTCTGTGCCCTCATAAAAGTAATTACTAGGCCTTTCCATTTCTTCCATCAGCTCTGCCCATGCCCTTCCTTGAAGTCTTTTTGGCAGGCATGCGCCGTGGAGCACCTTTAATGCTGTCATTATTTCTGTCGGCGTATTGCCTGGTGAACCAAAAAGGGCAGAGGTTTGCTGACAAAAGCGTATATTAATCACCATTAATGCTAAAAAGTCAGTTGCAGCTGCAGCGATACCTCCTGTTCCAGCGATACCTCCTTGAAAACACGCATAAAGACGATTTTTTGCCATTTGCTGCTGGCCAATAAAATGGAGCTGATCAATTGTCAGTTTCTTCATATCTGTTATGTCTGTGATATTTTCATTAAAAATTCTTGCTGTTGAGAGCATTCGTTCATTGGAGTTTTCATGAAGGCTGGAGCTTAGAAGCATTGTATATGCATGGAACAAGGAACTATCAACGATGGAATAAAGTTCAGCCCACTTACTTTCTTCCAAAAACGACATGCTTTTTCTCACATACTTCTCATATAAGCTTTCCAAATCGGTCTTATCATACGAAAAAAGTACTCTCTCCCACTCGGACAATTCCTTAAGCACTTCTTCTTCCCTATAAGTCAGCATAAATTGACTCCTTTCTATGTACCAGCCCTATTAAATGTAATCCCACTGTTTAGTATACCATTTGAATCGGCCTAAACTAAAAAAAGACAATCCTTTGCATTGCAAAGAATTGTCTTTTTATTAGTAATGGTTACACGCTTGCGATTCTTGTTACATCGCGGGCAATCATTACTTCTTCGTTAGTCGGAATGACCATAACTTTTACTGGAGAGTGTGGGTAGTTGATGAATGATTCTTCACCAGAGATCTTATTAAGTGACTGATCCCAATAAACTCCCATGAACTCAAGTCCTTGAAGTACTCTTGCACGAACAACTTCACTGTTTTCTCCGATACCAGCTGTGAAGATGATTGCATCTACACCATTCATTCCAGAAGCGTATGAACCGATATACTTATGAATATGCTCAGCAAAAACAGTTAACGCCAATTCTGCACGCTCGTTGCCAGCTTGAGCTTGTTCTGTAATATCGCGAAGGTCACTTGAGAATCCGGAAATTCCAAGCAATCCGCTCTTTTTGTTCAATACTTGCAATACTTCATCTGCAGACTGATCTGTTTTTTCCATAATATATGGAATTAAGGCAGGGTCAATGTTTCCTGAACGTGTTCCCATTGTTACACCAGCAAGTGGTGTGAAGCCCATTGAAGTATCGATTGATTTACCGCCTTCAATTGCAGCAATACTTGCACCATTTCCTAAGTGACAAGAAATCAGGCGAAGCTGGTCAATTGGACGACCAAGCATTTCTGCAGCACGTTGTGAAACATATTTATGACTTGTTCCATGGAAACCGTATTTACGAATGCCGTATTTTTCATAATACTCATACGGAAGGCTGTATAGATATGAGCTTTCAGGCATTGTTTGATGGAAAGCAGTATCAAAAACAGCAACAGCTGGAACTTCAGGAAGAACGTTTTGGAATGCACGAATTCCTGTTAAGTTAGCAGGGTTGTGAAGTGGTGCTAATTCTGACAAATTGTCAATTTTCTCTAATACTTCATCTGTAATTAATGCTGAGTCAGCAAACTCTTCTCCACCGTGAACTACGCGGTGACCAATACCTTGAATTTCGTCTAATGACTTGATGATTCCAAGCTCAGTTAACTTATTCAATAGGATTGTTACTGCTACTTCGTGATCAGGAATTTCTGTTACTTCTTTGATTTTTTCACCATTAAATGAAATATTGAAGACAGCTTCATTTAATCCGATACGTTCGACAAGACCTTTAGTGATTACTTCCTCACTTGGCATTTCAAAAAGTTGGAACTTTAGTGAAGAACTACCTGCATTGATCGCAATAATTTTTGCCATAAAGTATTTTACTCCCCTTTTATATAACAACATTTTATTGTGCTAATCTGACATTGAACAGCTTTCTATATAAACTATACTGGACAAATATCTCTCAATTTCTCATTTAAACATTGTGTCAGCAACATTTCAAGTTATATTGATACAGTTCTTCGTTTTTTTCTTGTTTTTTTGTTTTTTTTCATGATTTCGCCACAAAAACAAGAAAAAGCTTTTATATAATAGCGTCAGACTGTGTTAGTACAAATGCTGTTTTTAGTAGAACAGGTATTGATGTACTTTTGGCGTCACTTTTTTGTTCCATACATTTACTGCTTGTTTTCCTGTAGCCATTGGTCAACTTGACCAAGAATTTTTTCCATCGCCTGCATGTTCGAGAAACTTGGAATGCTGGCAAGGAGCACTTGCTTCGGTGCTTTTATAGTATCCCCTTTTTTCTGCAATATCAAAATGCTTTTTCCTGCCTGTTTATTTTTAAATAATGTCAATGGCAGCTGCATGATTGCTTGAATATGGACTGCTTCTTTCAAATAAGCGTGAAGTTTCGGAGCCTGTTCACTTTCAAACAAGCCATTTGGAACCATAAAGAACCCAAATCCACCTGGTTTTAAATGATTTATGGATTGTTCAATAAAAAGATGATGTGCAAAGGAATGACCAGTTTCTGCCTTAAGCTCATATTCACTTGCACCAACATCATTTGGATAATAACCGACAGGTAAATCACTGATAACAATATCCACTGGGTCAATAAACAGCTTTTCAAGACTGTCTTGGTTAAAAAATTCAATCGGCTGCTCCTGGAGATTAGCATTAATAAATGCAAGCTGGAGAAGCAGATCATCTATATCGACTCCAATTGCTTCCGCTTTTTTTTCTCCCTGCTGGTTGATCACAGAAGTCAAGAGATTTCCTGTACCTACAGCCAGATCTAATAAACGCATTTCTTTTTCTGTATAAAATTTCTGAACAAGATAACCAATAAACATTCCGATTGAGTCTGGAGTCATTTGATGGTTTGGCTGTGTATTTTCCTTCATACCCTTTAGAATAGACAATTGAAAACCTTTGCGAATATTTTCTTTGCTAAATTTATCTAAAGAAACCGACTCATAGCTTTTCATCAGCCTTTTCTTTGTAACCTCACTCAATTCATCCTGCAGAATTGCTTCTTGGAATATATTTTCTCCTGTTTCTGCTAATGCCTCTAAATAGGTGCATTGCAATTCCTCTTGCAGCAGGGATGCTGTTTCATTAAATACAGTAAATAATTGTTCAACAGGACTAATTGTCATGTCCCTCACCTGTCTTTCCAGTAAATTTCATTATCTTTATAATTCGCACAGAAAAAGCCTCGAAACCTTTTCGAGACTTTCTATGTAATTTCCCGATGACTTTTTTTATTTCTTATTTTGCCGCTTTTGCCGCTTCAATAGCTGCTTCATAATTTGGATGACTGCTTGCTTCTGCCACATACTCTACATATGTAACAGTATCACTTGAATCCACGACAAACGTAGCTCTCGCAAGCAAACGAAGCTCTTCCATTGCAACACCATATGCTTTGCCAAAAGAAAGGTCCTTATGGTCTGAGACAGTAATTACATTGTCTATTCCGGCGCTAGCGCACCATCTTCTTTGAGCAAAAGGAAGGTCTGCACTTACTGTGATTACTTCCACATTTTCCAGTTTTCCTGCTTCTTCATTAAAGCGTCTTGTTTGGGCATCGCAAACACCTGTATCAATGGATGGGATGACACTGAACAAGCGCACCTTTCCTTTAGAGCTGTCTAACGTGACCTCAGACATGTCATTTGCAAGCACATGGAATTCAGGAGCCTTGTCTCCTACCTTTACTTCATTGCCAAGCAAAGTGACCGGCTTGTTTTTAAATGTTATTGCAGGCATTACGCTCAATCCTTCCCGTTTTATAAATATGTATATTGTTTATCATATCGGATATATGGTCCTATTTGCAAAGAAAATGTCTGTTAAAAAAATAATAGTCTGAAACACTAGCCTGACGAACTGCCTAGCTGTGTTTCAGACCTATTTATTTTTTATTAAAATTCAATATCTTCCTTTTTGCTGGATTGCTGTTGTTGACTTGAAGATTGCTGCTGCTGGCTGTCTCCGTTTTTAGAGAACATTTGCTGGATTTTGTCTACAGCTTGTGGAGCAAAATCCAAAAGCTTTTCATATAAGTGCGTGCTTTCATCAAGATGAACCATTTTGACACCTTGTCCGTTAACAATTAAAAAAGCAATTGGTGTAATGGAAACACCGCCACCGCTACCGCCACCAAATGGATGCTTACTAACACTATTATCACCCAAAGAGTGATCTTCTAGTGTGAATTCACTTCCGCCTGCAGCGAAACCGAAGCCTACCTTGGAAACAGTCAATATAACACTGCCATCCGGAGTTTCAACAGGATCACCGATAATCGTATTGACATCGATCATTTCCTTTAAGTTTTCCATTGCAGTTGTCATTAAGCCTTGTATTGGATGATCTGACATGTTTATTCCTCCATTTGCATTATGCATTATTATTTTTGGATGGCAGACGCTTCATTATTTGTTTTTAAATGAGGCAGACCGCCTTTCCAATATTTAACCAGTTTAATTCCTGCAATCATAGCATGCCCTAGCCGAAAACGAATCATACACTTAAATAAAGTTTCTGAGACATTGCGCTGAAATTGTGGATAGATATGTATATGAGGCATGTTTTGCATTTTCATATAATTACTTACAATCCCGATAATGGCCCCTTTAACTGCCCAGACTGCCCCTGCGATAGCCCCTGTATGCGCTGCATCTCCAAGACCGACAATGGAACTCCACTCTATGTCTTTTATTTGAAATTTCGAGAGTAAATAACGAATAATCCGGTGAAAGCCAACAACATGCTGCAGCATTTCTTTTGTATTGGATAAGGTATTTAATAATTCCTGTGCCGTAAATTGCTTTGTCTTCTTATCACCTTTTTGTTGTGGCCCATCCTCGCCAACCTTAACCTTCGTTTCCTCCTTAACGACAAGTGAAGGTGAATTATCATCCACTTTAATCAGCGGGAATTTCTTCTTTATTCTTATAAGGCCAAATAATAGTCTAATTTCAATAGAAAGATCATCATTATCTTTTGCATGGTAGTATCGTATTTTCACGGTAATTTTCATGAATAAAAGCAGTAATAGCAAAAGCAGCAGGCATAAAGCAATGATGCCGATAATGAATAACACTCTCAAAATGTGCACATCCTTTCAAACCTTACTATTATTGGTTAAAGACAAAAAAAATAAACCTGCCATCCTGGCAGGTTTTTCATAAGATTATCTTCTTCGTTTTTCATGCACAACAGCCGTATCTGCGAACAAGTCATGCAAGCCTTGCTTTTTCGGCTGAAAGGCTACAACAGCATAAAGAATCCAAATGCTAGCTGATATGAACCTGCCGATCCACTCGCGAAAAATAACAGTATCCCATGTTAATACCTCATTTTTCAAGGGTATTACCTTTAATCCAAAAATCATTTTCCCTAACGTCTGTTTAAAGTATTTTGTCATTAAAACAAAGTACAAGTAAAAAACAAGGGCTGTAAGTATGTTAATCATCGAGAACAAGCCCGTGTTTTCAGTGGGAAGATCGAACAAACGAAATACTGGATAAATAATAATCCGGTTTATGCTTGTAATAATAATAATATCGACTAAATATGCCCAAAATCTCATCCAAAAACCAGCATAATGGTTAAAATCAAAAGCTTTAGGCGGTTCATCACTATGTTGATGAAGGGAATCGACTCCTGTGTTTGTGATATCCATACTCATAATTCCGGCCTCCTATTCTGCATACAAATACATAAGCCGAGGCGAATTTGCATTTGTTGCTATCTTTAGTATATTGGCCATTTCTTTTTCTTCTCCGCTCAGCAGACTTTTTGCAGTCATTCCAAACATGGAAGCAAATCCTCCAGAATCACTATAGCTTACAACCATAGCATCCTTCCAGTTATTATCGGTTTTCATCGAGTTAATAACATCATCAAGGTAACCGAAGTCATCAATTAAGTTTAAATCCTTTGCTTGTCTGCCATCGTATATCCTGCCATCTGCGATTTTTCGAACTTCGTTTTCCTTCATGCCTCTTCCGTCAGCTATTACCTTCACAAAGCCATCATAGGAATTGTCAATCATCGTCTGCAGAATATTCCTTTCTTCATCTGTCATTTCCCTTGTGGAGCTCATGATATCCTTGTATGGGCCGCTTTTAATTGTTACAAATTCAACACCGTACTTTTCTGCAAGCCCCTCAAAATTATAGCCGGACATAATAACTCCCAATGAACCTGTTAATGTTTCAGGACTCGCAAAGATTTTATCAGCAGGAGCTGAAATATAATATCCTCCAGAAGCAGCCATTGATCCCATTGACACGTATACAGGCTTTTTCGCCTCTTCTTGAATTTCGACTATTTTATCATGTATTTCCGCACTTTCCACAACTCCGCCGCCAGGAGTGTTCACTTTAAGAATAATTCCCTTTACGCTTGAATCATTTTTCACTTTATCGAGTTTTTTCATAAATGCCTTATGATTGTATCCTGCTGAGGACAGAATCGATTGTGTATCACCAGTATCCTGAATTGTTCCATCTACTTCAAGAACGGCTATTTTATTAAACTCATTTCCGTCCTCCAGCGTATCCTCTGTAAACTCCTCATTGCCGCTTGCCATTAAGTCGGAAAAGAGACTGTTGAAATCAGTCGTTAATGCTGTTGATACTAGACTTGTAGCAATGGAAAACGCAAATATAAATGCAGCTATTCCAAGGGCGGCCCATCTTTTTTTATTCATTTTTTATATATCCCTCCTTTATTCCTATCTTTTTTACGTATAAAACTTCTAAATGTTTCATCTTTTTCCTTTTTTATCATCTACTAAGATTCATTTGTGTATTCCTAGCACTTAGGCCTCTGCACTATCTTTTCGTTTTGCATGATTAGATTGTGAAAACAGCTTTGTTTTTGACAATGAATAAAGTGTTAATGCACTCCAAATGAATACGAAGGATAATAGATGTGTCGAGGTGAAGGGCTCATCATAAACAAATACACCTAAAATTAATGTTAAGGTAGGTGTCATGTACTGAATGAAGCCAAGCATCGACAGCGGTATCCTTTGGGCTCCTTTAGCGAAAAAGAGGAGTGGTACTGCTGTCAACACACCAGATATCATCAGCAGCACATCCATTCCTGAAGATCCAGCTAGAAATGCATGATCTCCCTTTACAAATAAATAAACTATGTAAAGGAGGGCGATTGGTGTAATGAACATTGTTTCTAATGTGAGTCCTATTTCGGAATCGATGGAAATAAGTTTTTTCGCCAAACCATACAAACCAAAGGTAAATGCTAAAGATAATGCAATCCATGGAAAGCTTCCATGGGAAATCGTCAATATTAGTACTCCGATAGCTGCTAATCCAACTGAGACATACTGAGCTTTCGTTAACTTTTCCTTTAATACAAACATACCGAGCATAACGCTGACCAATGGATTAATATAATAGCCAAGACTTGTTTCAATAATTTGATTGGCATTCACTGCCCAAATATAAATAAACCAGTTGCAGCTGACTAGCACAGATGCGATAAACAGCATAAAGCCCTGTTTTTTATTTTTTTTAAAGCTATACAGCACCTCTCCCAGCTTCTTCCACTTTCTCGTTATAGTCACAAGCAAAACCATAAATACAAAAGACCATAGCACGCGATTTGCCAAAATTTCATCGGCACCAACGCCTTGAAGATTCTTCCAATAAATAGGAAACAATCCCCAAATCAAGTATGCGAATGCTGCATACAGTATTCCTGTTTTCGTTTGATTATCCTTCATCTTTTATCTCTTCTTTCTATTTTCGAAATATTTCATATTATAATTCTATTCGTGATATTTCACAACCCGAACTTTTTTTAAAAAGAAAGAGACTAGGACATAATTATGTAAACCAGCGTAAAGACCGAACTACTTAATCAACTATCGATAAATAGTTAGGTTTTTTGTTTAAATACAAAATTAAAAATTTTAGTGGAATGGAGCGGAGGCCACTCGACTACTAAGGGAAATAGAGGAAAGGATGATTACCCGCAGGCGAAGACGAGGAGGCTCCATACCTCCCCGCGGAAAGCGAGTGGGTGCAGCGCAATGAAACGAACTAACTTTAACTCAACATTCTATTTAGACACAACCTTCATTTTTCAATTTTAGTTGTAATTTTATTATTCGTGTTTAGAAAGGTTATCTTTTGATTTGTCCCAGCCTCAATTATCTTTATTTTTCATAAACGACTTTACTTGCAATAATTGTTTTTGTAACTTTTACGTTCTGAATATCACGATGATTTATCGCAAACAGGTCTTGATCAAGCACAGTAAAGTCAGCAAGATATCCTTTTTCAATGATGCCCCTATCCTGTTCATGACATATAGCGTAGGCACTCCCTTTTGTATATAAGCTCACTGCCTCATATACAGATAAAGCTTGCTCAGGCATATATCCATTGCCGCTTATATCCTCATGATTTGTTCTTAATACAGCTGAATAGATGCCTGCTAGAGGATCTGCAGACTCAATTGGTGCATCTGAACCGCCGGCGCAATGAAGTCCTTCTGCAAGTAATGTTTTCCATGCATAGCAATATTGCATATTATCCTTTCCAAGTCGATCATATACCCATGGAAAATCAGAAGTAACAAAGCTTGGTTGAATATCTAGTATAAGAGGAAGCCCCTTTAAGCGCTCTATCAGGTCTGCACGGAGCATTGTCGCATGGATGAGCCTGTCTCTGCCATATCCCTTTAATGGATGCTTTTCAATCGCCTTAAGAACCATGTCAAAGGCCTCATCACCAATAGCATGCACCGCTACAGGCATGTTGTTGTCTCTTGCCTGCTTCACAAGCTCATCTAACTGGGTTTGTGTAAAGATGCAGACACCTTGTGTTGATGGATCATCAGCATATGGTCTGCTTAATAGTGCTGTACGTCCGCCAAAGGCTCCATCCGCAAATATTTTCATCGCACCAAGCTCCACCCAATCTCCCCCCGATTGGTAGGCAGTTTGAGGTGCAGCTGCTATCGTTTCAGCAAATACTCTGTGATGAATTAGCAGATGTGCCCGAAACAATAGACCTTCCTCTTCAATTACCTGCTTGAAGGCCTGATGTGTTCCTTCATAGCCGTGATAATAAAACAAATCCTCTGTATGGGCACCAGTTAAACCAAGCCTGTAGGCATCCTTTATGCCTTTTCGCAAAGCATTTTTTACATATTCATCGCTTTTTTCTGGGATGGCATTTGTAATAAGCTCTTGTGCCTTGTCCTTCAATACACCTGTGAGTGCTCCCGTATCGTCCTTTTCAATCACGCCGCCAAACGGTTCTGCTGTATTGCCTGTTACTTTTGCCTGCTCTAAAGCCTTTGTATTAACGGCAATTGCATGCTTGCAGATTCTATCCAAAATAATTGGATTATGTGGTACTATGTTATCCAATTCTTCTTTTGTAAATGGTGTTTTATCGTCCCAAAGATTTTCATTCCAGCCTCCGCCAAAAATCCATTCCCCTTCTGCTGTTTTTTCTGCAGACTTCTTAATAAGAGATAATGCTTCTTGCTTGGAGGTACATGCTGACAGATCTAATCGTATCAGTCTTTCTCCATGCCCGATTAAATGCATATGGCTGTCTACAAAGCCTGGCAGCATAACTCCGCCCTTCAAATGAACACGGTCAGTCAGCTCCTGGCCATATTTCATTTCCAGTTCCTTTACACTTCCGTAATCAATGATGTATGAGCCATTTGCATAAACAGCGCCAACCGTTTCTCCCTCACGTCTCATTGTGTATATCGTTCCACCATAAAATAACGTTCCCATTTTTTCCTCCTAAATAAATAAGCAGCTATGTATATATTTCGCATACATGCTGCTTATTCCTTCCAACTTTATATAGGTAATTGTTCAAAAACCGAAAGATGATAATAATCCAGTTTATCCATACTTAGAACAAGTTAACCTTTGTTTTTCAGCTCATTATCCCTAAGCTCCACTCTTCTTGTCTTTCCAGAAGCTGTTTTAGGAAGCTCATCAATAAATTCAATTTTACGCGGGTACTTATACGGGGCAGTTGAATTTTTGACATGTGTTTGCAATTCTTTGACTAAGCCTTCTGTCCCCTCAACACCGTCACGCAGCACGATAAATGCTTTAACCACATTTCCTCTGATAGGATCAGGACTTGCGACAACTGCACATTCCTTAACTGACGGATGCTTAACAAGAGCATCTTCCACCTCAAACGGACCGATTGTATAGCCAGAACTGATAATAATATCATCACTTCTACCTTCGAACCAGAAATAGCCGTCTTCATCCTTTTTCGCTCTGTCACCTGTAACGTAGTAGTCACCTCTAAACTGCTGTTTAGTTCGTTCCGGCTCTTTAAAGTATTCCTTGAAAAGGGCCGGCGTGTCTTTATGCACAGCGATATCTCCGACTTCTCCTACTGCACATGGGATTCCATCCTCATCGACTATTTCGACAATATTGCCTGGTGTCGGCTTGCCCATTGAGCCAGGTCTGAGCGAAACTCCTTTTGTAATACCAAGCAGCAACGTATTTTCTGTTTGTCCATACCCATCTCGAACATCCAAATTGAAATGCTCCTTGAATACGTCAATTACTTCCCTGTTAAGCGGTTCTCCTGCTGACACAGCACTTCTTAAGCTTGGAAGCTTGAAATTACCTATATCCTCTACTTTTGCCATTAGGCGATATTCTGTAGGAGTACAGCACAACACATTGATTTCATAGTTTTCAAGCAGCTGCAAGTATTTGTGAGCGTCGAACTTACCATGATAAACAAAGCCTACTGCTCCAGATCCAAGTACAGAAAGAAGCGGGCTCCATACCCATTTTTGCCAACCAGGTCCTGCAGTTGCCCAAACTAAGTCTCCTTCTTCAATACAAAGCCAGTTTGGTGCAGCGGTTCTAAGATGTGCATATGCCCATGCATGTGTATGTACAACACCTTTTGGGTTTCCGGTAGTGCCTGAAGTATACGAGATAAAGGCTGTATCTGACTTGTTTGTTTGAGTCAATTCCAGTTCATCTGAGGAATGGTCTGCTGCTTTATCTAAATACTCCCAGCCATCAGCTTCCTTACCAATAACAAATCTCTTTAGATTACTTACCTCTTCTACCTTGTTAAGCTCGTCCAAATATGGATAATAGCTGATAACACCCTTTACTTCACCGTGTGTAATCCTATACTGCAAATCCTTTGCTCGCAGCATTTCAGAGCTCGGCAAGATCGTCAAGCCTAATTTTAATGCAGCTATGTATACTTGGTATGCTTCAATTAGCCTTGGTACAATGACTAATACAACATCCCCTTTTTTTAGACCTGCAGCTTTAAAGACATTTCCCACTTTATTTGCTTGCTGCAAAAGGTGGCTGTATGTAATTTCCTGCTTATCTCCATTTTCATTTTCCCAGCGCAATGCAAGTCTTTCTTTGTTTTGCGCAAACTTCTCGATCTCGGAAACAAAGTTGTATATTTCCGGAGCCAATAATTCTTCTCGACTCATGTCATTTCCCCCTAGTAATTAGGCTATAAAAAATTCTTATGTCATTATACTACTAACTCTCTGATTTTTAAAATATTTCATTTTTAGAGCTAATAGCGTCAAAAAAAGAGATGAGGCAATCGCCTCATCTCTTACGCCATATTATTTATTATTTTTGGTATCCGCCAAATTGCTGTTCAGCCATTTGAACTAGACGTTTTGTGATTTCACCACCAACAGAACCGTTAGCGCGAGCAGTTGTTTCTGCACCTAAGTTAACGCCAAATTCTGAAGCGATTTCGTATTTCATTTGTTCAAGAGCTTGTTCAGCTCCTGGTACTACTAAGTTGTTGCTGCTGTTGTTGTTTGCCATGTGTATCACCTCCTTGTTGATAATAGAATGTGTAATACACATGGACTTCATTCACTTTAATTTTTGGTAATTGTTCACAATAAATTCATAAACACTTTATTTTTAATCCTATTATTAAAATAAACTGTCCATTAAGCTGTTATTTTCTTGTTTACCAGTTAATACGATTGTTTCTACTTTATCGACAGCCTCTTTAATCATTGGCTCAAAATCAACAAAGCTTTCGTAAAACTCAACCTTTTCTTTCTTTGGTTTTGTTTTTGGAGAAGCAGGTACAAATACTGTACAGCAATCTTCGTACGGTCTAATGGAAATATCATATGTGCCAATTTGCTTCGCAATATCTACAATATCTCCTTTGTCAGATGTAACTAACGGGCGAATAATAGGTGTACTTGTGACAGCATTAATTGCGTACATGCTTTCAAGAGTCTGGCTTGCAACCTGACCAACGCTTTCCCCTGTAATGATTGCTAGTGCTTCTTGTCTTCTTCTGATTTCATCCGTTATGCGCAGCATTAATCTTCTTGTTGCAGTCATCGTATAGTTTTCTGGAATTTGTTTATGAATTAACTGCTGAATTTCTGTAAAGGGCACAATGTGAAGAACAAACTTTCCATTCATAGAGGCAAGAACATTACCGATGTCCACTACCTTTTGCTTTGCTCTTTCACTAGTAAATGGAGGACTAAAGAAGTGTACTCCCTCCAATTCAAGCCCCCTCTTCATGGACAAGTAACCTGCTACAGGACTGTCTAGCCCTCCTGACAGCATAAGTACCGCTTTTCCGCTAGCACCTGTCGGCAAACCGCCTGCACCAGCAAAGTTTTCGCTCGATAGATAAACAGCTTCACTTCTTACTTCAACCTGAAGTGTAATATCTGGATTTTTGACATCCACCTTAATACCAGGGATATTCTTTAGAATATGAGAACCAAAAAAGTGATTTAATTCATTTGTATCAAGAGAAAAGGTTTTATCTGATCTGCGGGCACTCACTTTAAACGTATTTCCATCCTTATAGATAGAAGTGACAAGCTCTAATGCTGCATCTTTTAGGACTTCTAAATCTCTTTCCACCTTAATAGCAGGACTAAAGGACTGAATTCCAAAAATGTTTTTCAAAGAATGAACGACAGCATCTGCTTCATTCCCATTTAGAACAACATACATACGATCCCGCTGTCCGTCTATTTTGATTCCTGAAAAGCTGCTTAATGCATCTGCAATAGAGTTTCTTAATTTATCAACGAATTTCTTTCTATTTTTCCCTTTAGTAGAAAGCTCACCATAGCGTATTAATATACGATCATACTTCATTTATTCATAACCCCTCTTAGCCAATGGATAGTTTCCTTTAATACAGTCATCGCTTCTTCCAGCTCTTTTTTATTATTTTCATAAGCTAAACTAATTCGAAAAGAGCTTTCTGCAATATGCTCAGGCACACCCATTGCCAATAATGTTTTACTTACTGTGTTTATCTTTGATGAACACGCACTTGTTGTCGAGATAAAGATACCCTTTTCTTCAAGTGCATGAATTAGTACCTCAGCCTTAATCCCTTCTGCCGAAAAGTTAATAATATGCGGGACACTTTGAACAGGAGAATGGACTATTGTTCTGTCCATGCTTTCCAATTGTTTACGGATAAACTTATTAAGCTCTTGCATTTTGCTAAAATGCATTTTGTAGTTTTCCATCTGCATTCTTAAAGCTTTAGCTGTAGACACAGCCCCTGCCACATTTTCAGTCCCGCTGCGCATATTACGCTCTTGTCCTCCTCCAGCAAGCAAGGGGGACAAGAGCAGGCCTTCTTTTGCGTACAAAATGCCATTACCCTTTAAGCCATGAAATTTATGGGCAGACATAGTATATAAATCTATATGATGATCCTTAAATGAAAAAGGTGTTTTCCCAACAGCTTGTACACCGTCGACATGAAAAAGAATCTTTGGATATTGTTTTAAAAGCTCCCCAATTGCGGCAATCTCCTGGATTGCTCCTGTTTCATTATTGACATGCATAATTGACACTAGGATTGTATCATTTTGTATATGTTTTTTTATATCATCGACAGCTACAAAGCCTTGTTCATCAACTGGAAGATAGGTAATAGTGAAACCATCCTGCTCAAGCTGCTCCATCACCCTTTTTATTGAATCATGCTCAATCCTTGTCGTGATAATATGTTTTCCTCTTGTCTTATAAAAGCTTGAAGCTCCTTTTAAAGCCATATTGTTTCCTTCTGTCCCGCCAGAAGTGAAGTATATTTCACTCGGTTTAACCTCTAAGATTGCGGCAATCTGTGCCCTCGCTTGCATTAAAAGCTTTTCTGCTTCCATCCCCAACCGATGAATGGAAGAGGGATTACCAAAGTAGTTTGCTGCAACTGCTGTATATGATTCAATCACTTCTGGAAACGGCTTTGTTGTAGCACTATTATCTAAATATATCATAAGCCCCTCCTAAATAAGAACTCCAGCACTTTATGGTATCATAGTAAGCATTATTTGAAAATATAGTAGAGCTATGCCTCTACTTAAAATAAGTGGAGCAATCTGCAAAAAAAAAGATAGCCTTGCAAGGCTATCTTTTCATTACTTCAATTCCTTTTCTCTCAAATCAGCAACCCATGCTTCCATTCTTTGGATGCTGCCAGGTTCGATTTCGTCAACAGCTGCTGCCGCATGCTCTAATGCTTCTTTATATCTGTATTTACGGAATAGCATTTCTGCTTCTGCAAGTGAATTTTCCACCTGCGGGTATTTGCGACGGTATCTATTTCCGTATTGAATAACCTTCTCTGCGAGTAGCACTGTTTCAACTAGTTCCTCTGTAGCATTCACAAGCGCTATTGTTACTTGCTCTGCATGATCAGCCAATTGCTGAACTGTCGGCATGTCTAGCGGTGCTTCCTGCAGTACGACCTTTAATTTCGCGATTGCTGCCTGTGTCTCTTCTGCCAGTTCATTATATTCAGAAGTAACACCTGGCAAGTTACTGTTAGCAACCATCCTCATCGCATTTGCCATTTGTTTGGAGAGTTCTGTCATTTTTTCTTGTGCAATAACTTCATCTTTTCGTAAAGCATGGAGCTTATCAAACAGCTCTTCCTGTTCCTGTGATGCACTCTCCAACTGTTGTTTGAGACTTTTTAGTTCTTCACTCAAAATAGTATGTGCAGCAGACTCTGTTAAAAGCTTATGCTCAAGCACTTCATATTGTTTATATAACAGCTTCAAACGTTTATCGAGCTTAAATTGCAGCTCCAGATCCTCATCATTCAAATTATAGCTTCTTTGCAGCAAGGAAACCTCCTCTTGAAGACGAGTATTGCCAGCCTTAATTTCATGCAGAATTGCTTTTGCAGGATCTAAATTCTTATTCCAATAGTTCCTTGCCATCACTTCTTTTTCAAGCAAGTCATATAAAAGATCTAATTTCTCCTGTATTTCTGCTATGATAGCCTGAACTTGCTCTATTTTGCCATCATTAAGCAATTCCTTGCTTTGTTCTAGCTCTTCTTCAATTTCCGCCACTTCTGCTTCAAGCTGAATATGTTCGAGAATGAAGCCTTGTTCGAGCATATCTGCATAGCCTTCCTTCAGATTATTAAGCTGTTCAGGTAGCTTCGTTTGACACTCAATCAGCAACGGAGGAATATTCTCAATTAAATAGCGGATATTTTCTGTAAGCTTTTCAATCGCATGAATAATCTCTCGAGCTTCCAGATAATCACCATTATCTGTTTTTTCCTCGTATTCTTTTAACTTAACAGCAGTTTCCTGCAGCATCTCTTCAATTTTACTTTCTGTATCTCCGAAAGTGTGTCTGTGAGCGAGCAATGTTTTTTTGCTCTCCCGATAAGATTCTTTCAAAGCATCTATTTCAGTTCTGTTTTTTTCCTCACTGCCGATTAAATTGTTAAGCTCTTCAAGCATTGTCTCAATGCTGCGCTCCATTGATTCCAATTTAACGCGTATACCTTTTTGCAGTTCTTTTGCTTTTCCAAACTTATATTTATCTATAGATTCTTCCGTATCAAACAAAAGCTCTTCTAGCTCAGGCAGTTGGTCTGCCACAATTCCATCCCAATCAGCACGCCATTTTTCAAAAAGCTCTTCCGTTTGCCCTATCATGTTAAGCTTCTTTACCTTAGAAAGCTCAGTCAACACCGGCCGATTCATAATATCGATTTTCCAGCTTTCAAGCTCATCTACAATCCCGTAATATTTTCTTCTAATAAAATATCCTGCTGCAAATAGGCAGATCAAAATGCCTACTATTCCGATTATGTAATTCATTTGAAGCCCCCTGTTCCTACACCGACCAAATTTATTTCAACATACATATAATATGTAAAGGTTATATATTTGTATTTATGATACCATGTAAACGACAATTTTTGACTAATATTTTATTTTTTTTTAAAGAAAAATTGTTATTATCCTATCCACTGTTTTCTTACGTGAATGTACGTAAGACAAACATTATTGCTTCTGACAAACCTATTTGGACAATATTACCCTCTTTCAAGGCTAATTGTTGCGGTAATTTTATCTATACATACAAAAAGGATGTCCGTAATTTATACGAGGAAATGTATAATGAGTTAAAAGCATAATGAAGGAGGAGACTCATGTATAAAAGAGATGGTCATATACATACTCCATTTTGTCCACATGGGACAAAAGATGGATTAAAGGAGTATATAAAAAGGGCAATAGACTTAGGTTTTGGGGAAATAACCTTCACAGAGCATGCACCATTACCGCAAGGATTTGAAGATACTGCTCCTACCAAGGACAGCAGTATGACTACAGAACAGCTGTTATCCTATTTTGATGAGGTCCAAGCGGTAAAGGATCTTTTTCAAAGCGAACTGAAAATCAACCTCGGTCTTGAGATTGATTATATTGAAGGTTATGAGGATGGAACAAAAGAGTTTTTACAAAAGTGGGGACATCTCTTGGATGATAGTGTTTTGAGTGTGCATTTTTTAAAAAACCCTTTAAAAAAGTATGATTGCCTTGACTATAGCTCAGATTTATTCGGAGAAATGGTCAGTCTCTATGGAAATGTTGACCGCATTTATGAATGCTATTTTCAAACAGTTTCAAAATCAATTTCTGCCGATTTAGGACCATACAAACCGACAAGAATTGGCCATATGACACTTGTTCATAAGTTCCAAAAACAATACCCGCCTACTCAGAATTTTTCTAATAAAATCCGGGAGTTACTTCACCAAGTCAAAAATGCAGGGTATGAGTTGGATTATAATGCAGCTGGGTTATATAAGCCTTTATGTGTGGAAACATATCCACCACAGTGGGCTGTGGAGGAAGCGTTGAGCTTACAAATTCCACTTGTATATGGTTCAGATGCCCATCAAGCAAAGGATATTGGGCAAGGGTTGCATGTACTAGCTGGAAACCGTTAAGCTGTATGAACTGCAAAGCACTTCATCAATCCATCTATTTATTTCTATTAAATATTTTTTTATAAAGTATGCTTCATTTAAATAAATATGGAGTACCTCTTGGATATAAGAAGCATTGAGAAAAGGCATAGTTAGAAAGCTTTTTAATTGAATCATACTGTACTGGACAGACTGCTTGGCAAATTCCTTCTTTTCTATGCCTTCTTCCAAGATGCTTAAAAGATAATAACGCTCCTTCACATAGTAAGTAGACATGATTTCTCTTACAACTTGAGAATCAATGGAAACTTCCCGAAGCACAAATCTTGTCAATTGTAGGTTCTGCCATTGAAATTCAATAATTTCTCTGACAACATGCTTCAGTTTTTCCGATATGCTGTTAAAATCACGGTGGCTAGCTGCCTCCAATACCTCCATATAATTTTCGAAATAAGTAGTAAAACAATGCTCCAGCAAACCATGCTTGCCATTAAAATAATAAGAGATATTAGCTATATTCACTTTTGCATGTCCGGCAATATCCCTAATGGATGTCCCATAATAACCATTCCTGTTAAATAACGTAATTGCAGATTCGACAATTGCTTCCTTTGAATTTCTTTTCATCTTAAGAATCGCCTCGTTTCTCTTGCTATTCATGATAAAATATGTTTGAATAATAATTATTTTTGTGCAGCATAAAACGATGAAAGAAAAGACTCTATATACTTTTCTTGATAATATTGGCCAATCCTTTAAAAGAAAGTCGACAAAACTTTCATAGGTTCGCTCTTAAACTGCTAAAATAATGACAATAATTGAAGGAAGTTAGGTGATTTGCTTGTTTAACGTCGAAACTTACAACGGCAATCGGGAACAGCAATATGAATTGGTGGTTAAACAGCTGAAGGCTCTTCTTGAAGGCGAATCAAATACAATAGCTAACTTATCAAATGCAGCGGCTCTTTTAAATCAATTTTTGGACCGTGTAAATTGGGTAGGTTTTTATTTGACAGAAGGAACTGAGCTAGTTCTTGGTCCGTTCCAAGGTTTGCCAGCATGTGTGCGTATTCCTTTTGGAAGAGGTGTTTGCGGTACATCTGCAAAAAACATAGAGACAGTATTAGTAGAGGATGTTCATCAATTCCCAGGACATATCGCATGTGATGCAGCCTCACAATCAGAAATAGTTGTGCCATTAGTGAAGGAAGACGGCACATTACTAGGTGTTCTTGATATTGATTCACCTGAAAAAGCACGCTTTGATGAAATAGATAAGAAATATCTAGAAATCTTTGTTTCCGCATTGATGGAATATGTAAAATAATTCTAGAACAAACAAAAACACCTCGAAATATTTCGAGGTGTTTTTGTTATTTATTTCAAATATAAAGCTCTCAACTAGTCCGAAAGGCATCTTGGACAACAACCCGATCCTTTCCAGTCTCTTTCGCAATATACAATGCTTTGTCTGCCCGCTTAAAGATGGAGTGATAATTTTCTTCATTATTTCTCATCCAGTAAGACACACCACAGGAAATGGTAACAGGTGGTGCAGAGCTTTCCCGAACTTTTTCAACAAGCCTTTCAGCAATGAAAACACCGACTTGTAGAGGAACTCTTGGCAAATAGATTGCAAGCTCCTCACCACCCCATCTTGCTCCTATATCTGTCGCTCTAATGTTTTCCATAATAATATTGGCAACCTGAATGATAATCTCGTCACCGACTTGATGTCCATACGTATCATTCACTGCCTTGAAATTATCAATATCAATTAAGATAAAGGTGCCCTCAGCATCCTCCACAAGCGATCTTACCAGCTTTTCATCTAAGAAGCTTCTCGAATAGAGTTTTGTCAGATGGTCTGTAACCACCATCTTCTCTAATTCCTCTCTTAGCATGGAATTTGTCAGGGCCAACGTAGAGTGATGAATAAGAGATTGCAGCAATTTAAAGGTATCAAAAGAAAAATGATACGGCAATTGATGCATGACAATCGCAAAACCTTTCAAAACACCAGTCTGCATCATCGGTACAGCCATGATCGATTTGTAAACAGCATCCTCCTCAGAAGGCATACTGAAATCGCCTAAAAACAACGAATCCTTTTCTTGTTTTATTTTCTCTTTAAAATAATGGATATACGTCTCAGCAGCTTTTGTACGAAAAAAATCAGTGCTGCCGTTTAATACAGTCAATGAGTTTGTCTCAGAGGAAAACAGGATGAAGCCTACCTCCTCTGCCTCAAAGCTAATCGAAATGCGGTTTGACATATATGTCATCATTTCCGTAAGCCTTAAATTCGAGTTTAATCGATGGGAAGCCTCATTAATGAGCTGTAAATCTGACACTAGCTTTTTTGATTGCTGATAAAGCTGGGCATTTTCCAAAGCACCCCCAGCTGTATTTGCCAGCAGGGTAATGAATTCCACTTCTTTTTTTGGAAATTTAACCGAATTCTCAGCGATAACTTGCAAAACACCATATACACCTTGCTTTCCTTTTAAAGGAGCATACAAGATGGAATTTCTACTTTCCTTCACATACTCAAACTGTATTTCTCCCGTTACATAGGCTTCCATTGCAGCAAGGTTTTCACTGTCGTATTCTAAATCCTTGATTGGCAAATCGCCATGCGTGTTATTATCATGGGACAACAAAAGATAATAGCCAAGAGATGGATAAATATCCTTTAATGTATGGATAATTGCCCGCAATACTCCTTCTGTATCCATAGAAGAGTGGAATGTTTCAGTAACTTTAAAGAGCTTTTTATATCTCTTCTCTTCCGCAACAATTTCGAGTAAATCCTGGACCTTAATTATATAAAAGCTAAATTCCTCACTGATAAGCTTATAAAGGCAATCAGTGCCGATTTGATTACTTTCTTGCACAGATTCATCTAATCGGACAACAAAAAAATTATAAAAACCATCTTTGTTTTTCAACGGAATCAGCAAATCATAATGTTCTAATGTATGAATGCCGATTGGCTTTCTAGAAACTGCCTTACTCAACAGCTTATTTTTCATTTCCGTTGTATACGGAAGAATGGCTGCTGTCGAAAAAGGATTTGTTGATGCTTCTGCAGCCCATTCATCGTTCCACTCATTCGCACTGTAATAGGTAACCTCAGAGGCATTCAAGAAGTTTTTAATAATATACAGCATTTCCCGCAAAATTAACTCATAATTAAAACTTTTGCTTTCTATATCAAAGAGATCGAAGAACCGACTTTTTAGATTTACTATTGATTGGTGGTCGAGCTTATCCATCTATTATCACCTATTCATCTAACTATTCATTCTATTTTCCCATGTTATCATTAAGATATTGCTTATATACCTTGTAAAGCCAACTAACAAACGTGATAAGGAGAAAAGACTCATGTCTTTTGCAACAAACAACATAAAAAACAGACATTCTCACCTAAGTCGAAAGTAGGATTTTTCACGTATAAATTATCGGACAATTCTTATAGTAAATTAAAACAATTATATCACATGGCGCTGGAATAAGAATACAGCAGTTAAAATTTTTCCTTATTAGGAACAGGTAAATTTCTACTAGGATAGAATTTCGTAATCTATACTTGCTTTTTCATTGGTAAAATCATATAATACTCTTTGTGTAAAATATTGCAGCATATGCAAATCACTTTCTTGTTTTAGTTTGTTCCTCAAAACACGTTTTGATGGTGTATTGTGTAACCCTTAGCTGCTAGGGCGAAGGTACATGAAGACAAAATAAACATAAAGGCTAGTTGCATCTGTTTTTATTTTACCAAAATAAAAACATGAAGGAGGAGTCATCAATGGCTCGTTATACAGGTCCAAGTTGGAAACTTTCTCGTCGTCTTGGGATTTCTTTAAGCGGTACTGGCAAAGAGTTAGATAAACGCCCTTACGCTCCAGGACAACATGGTCCAAACCAACGCAAAAAATTATCAGAATACGGTTTACAATTACAGGAAAAGCAAAAATTACGTCATATGTATGGTGTAAATGAGCGTCAATTCCGTAATTTATTCGATATTGCTGGCAAAATGAAAGGTAAACACGGTGAAAACTTCATGGCGCTTCTAGAATCTCGCCTTGATAACGTTGTTTATCGTTTAGGTCTTGCTCGCACACGTCGTCAAGCACGTCAGCTTGTTAACCACGGTCACGTTATCGTTGATGGTGGACGCGTAGATATCCCATCATACCGTCTAAAAGCAGGTCAAACAATCACATTGCGTGAAAAATCACGTAATCTTGATATTGTTAAAGAAGCAGTTGAAGTGAACAACTTCGTACCTGATTTCTTGACTTTCGATGCTGATAAATTAGAAGGTACATTCACTCGTTTACCAGAACGTTCTGAATTGCCAGCTGAAATTAACGAAGCTCTTATCGTTGAGTTCTACTCTCGTTAATAGATTTGTTAATACAGCATTACCAAACCCTAGAAACCGCGTTGTATCAACGCTTTCTGGGGTTTTTTTATTTAGTTTGCTTTGTAGACTGCAGTATTATCCATTATTTATTTGGGGCTGATATTCTGTCATACTTGTGAGAAATACCGTTTTATGAAATCTCTTCCATACATACTTCCATTGCTTGTCACAGCAATTCCTCCAAAATAAAGACCTTTTCCCGACTAAACAATGTATATTGTATGAAGTCAAAAACGTGTAAACTAAATTTTTAGTATAGTTGTGTTAAGAGGAACTGATATTTGTGTTAAAAAAGTCTAACTTTATTATATAAAAGTAGCCATGATACAATTTAAATGTAGTCAGCGGAAACTGATTACAGGGTTCGGTTTGTGCAATAATGTATACTCTAGTAATACAAAGTAGTGATTCTACCAAAGAATCAAGAAAGACCTTCACAACCTTTGTGAAGGTCTTTCTTTACCCTTTGACAGCAAGGACTTCTTAAACATATTCCCTCTAACCTCATAAAATAAGAAAAGCTGAACAAAACAGCATCATAACAGTGATAATTTAAACATTCATAATTCGTTTGTAAAAAATACAAGTTTATTCCTCGTGAATCTGGCTATAAGTCTTATATGGAGCAAAGGTGTTTTAGCGATTCCCAAATTCTCACCGTTTTCCTTTGCTCCGCTTCCATAAAAAAAAAGACCCCCCTCAGGTCTTCTGTATTTCTATTTTATTAAGCCTATCGCAATAGTCTCTATTAATGTCCTTACAGAAGCATCTCTTTTTTTGATGGCTTTCATCATCGTTACAAGCTTCCTTATCTCATCCTTTGACTGATCCTCTATTAGTCGCTCAATGAGCTCTGTACTTTTTATTCTCATAGCTCCGCCTTTAGCAGGCACTTTAAAATCACTTTCCCATCTTAAAGTATTTCTTACATAATCCTTGTCTAAATCATATAATGTCAGCAATTTATCGCTGTTATTTCTAATAAGTGCTTGCAATGTCCATCTTCCTTCTATTTTTATTTTCAGTATTGCCGATTTCTATGATGCATTGATCCATTTTGAAACAACATCTGTATATTCATTAAGTTATCCAATCTTTTACTAAGCAAAATGGTTTCTTCAGAAGTGAAGCCTTTCATCATTCCTGTTGAAATCATATTTTTCCTGAGTTTTTCGATTTGTTCATTCAAATGAATGTTCATATGTAGTTTACCCCTTTAGTAATTTTCACAGATATATATTTTAACAAGGGTAAACGGATACATCATAGAGTAAAATTTCTTCATTTATCGACACTATACTACAAATTTTACTAAATTTTCTTCCTTAAGTTTAGTTAAATCTTCATAATTAGTATTAAAGAACCATGAATAACACTCATATTTAGTTCTTTAATACTACATTCAATGTGTTTTGACATACAAAAAAAAGGCTTGGATTCATTCTCCTCAAGCCTTCTTTTTGTATTAATGCTTTTTCTTGTCAGTTTTTTTCTTTGTCTGCAGCATTCTCCGTCAAACCATCAACCGTACCTTCCATATAAGTGTCAGATGTCTGTTCATGTGTTTCAGCGAGTCCTTTTGAAACACTCTCTGTACTTTTATAATCATCTGAATTATAGATTTTTCCTGCAATTGGAGTACCGTTTGTTTTTGCCATTCCTTTTTCCTCCTAAAGCCACTTTCGGCATGTATTCTATCATACAACACATATTTTGCATGGATTTGACAAATACATGCAGGAAATTATCCTGTTACAAAAAATTACCATTGATTACAAAAATAAGGCTTTATATGCCTGGAAAGCAAAATAGAGTCCAAAGCCAATCATGGAGATTGATGATAAAATGGAAATAATATAAAGCATATTAGAATGAAGCAGCCTTCTCGCAATTCCTGAGATTAGCGCCATTGTAAAATCCCATAATAATATCCCTGAGATAATAGCTAGGCTGCATAAAACAAAGCTTTTATTAGAAAAGCTTTCAGCAGATTTTGCCATAACAGAACCATAAATACCAAGCCAGAACAGTATTGTTAATGGATTAGATATCGACATTAAAAAGCCAGAGAAAAAGGACTTAAACAGCGAATTGTCCTGTTTTTTCCGTTCTAAAACATTAATTTTTGTCGAATTAATTAAGCTTTCAATCCCCGTATAGGTAAGTACGAAAAAACCGAACAAATACAAAAAGGTTTTCATGAATGGTGTATTAATGAAATGGCTGATTCCAAAGTACACCATCATCATATAAATAACATCTGCAATTAATGCTCCAATTCCAAAAATCCACGCATGAAAGAAGCCGTTCCTAATCCCCTTGTCCAATTGTGCTGCATTAACAGGACCAACAGGTGCTGCTAACGAAACACCCAATAATATATATGGAATAAAAGTAACCATAAATCCCTCCGCATATGTATGTTTGCTTCTAGTCTATTCAGCGGAGGGGACTTGTACGACAAAAATTTATTCCTTAAAGATAATCCATCTTTTCCTAATAAAAAGAGGCTGGGACAAAACAAAAGATAAGCTTTCTAAACACGAATAATAGAATTTCAACTAAATTTGAAAAATGAAGGTTGTGTCTAAATAGAATGTTGAGTTAAAGTTAGTTCGTTTCATTGCGCTGCACCCACTCGCTTTCCACGGGGAGGAATATGAGCCTCCTCGTCTTCGCCTGCGGGGTCTCATCCTTTCCTCTATTTCCCGCAGGAGTCGAGTGGCCTCCGCTCCATTCCACTAAAATTTCTAATTTTTTGTATTTAAACTAAAAACAAAAAACCGAACTATCTAATCAGTAGTTGATTAGCAGTTCGGTCTTTACGCTGGTTCACATACTTATGTCCCAGTCTCCTTGTTATAGCTATTAGTATTGAATTAAGAAATACTTTTTCTTTCCTCTTCTTATAACAGTAAACTGGTTTTCAATGCGGTCCTCTGCTCCGAGAACATAATCCAGCTCTTGCTTACGCTCACCATTAATGTACACAGCACCATTAGTAATGTCCTCGCGAGCCTGTCTTTTAGATGAGACGATGTTTGCTGCTACTAACAGATCAACTAGTACAGCCTCACCCTCTTCATGCTTGTATGTCGGAACATCCTTGAAGCCTTGCTTAATCTCAGAGGCAGTCAGATTTTTAATTTCTCCGCTGAAAAGTGCTTCTGTTATTTTCAAAGCCTGTTCTAATGCTGCTTCCCCGTGAATCATTTTTGTCATCTCTTCTCCAAGGGCTTTTTGCGCTTTTCGTAAATGAGCCTCTTCTTGCATAGATGCTTCTAATGCTTCAATTGTTTCTTTTGATAAGAACGTAAAGAATTTTAAGTATTTGATTACATCAGCATCTGCTGTGTTAATCCAGAACTGGTAGAATTCATACGGTGTTGTTTTTTCTGGGTCAAGCCAAATCGCGCCGCTTTCTGTTTTACCGAACTTTGTTCCATCTGCTTTTGTAACAAGCGGAATTGTCAGTCCATATGCTTTTGCGCCTTCTGCACTGTTTTTACGGATAAGCTCTAGACCTGTTGTAATATTTCCCCATTGGTCACTTCCGCCGATTTGCAGCTTACAGTTATGGTTATCGTATAGATGCAAGAAGTCCAGTGCCTGAAGAATTGTATACGTAAATTCTGTGAATGAAATACCTGTTTCTAATCGTGAAGAGATTGTGTCTTTAGCCAGCATATAATTGATGCCGATATGCTTGCCGTAATCTCTTAGAAATGTAACGATATCCATCTTTCCAGCCCAGTCATAGTTATTAACCATTTCTGCACCATTTTCACCGTCGAAATCAAAGATTTTCTCTAACTGTTTTTGCAAGCATTTGACATTATGTCCGATTGCATCTAATGTTTGCAGATTTCTTTCTTCGCTTTTTCCGCTAGGATCTCCAATCAAACCTGTTGCTCCGCCGACAAGCACGATTGGTGTATGTCCAGCATTTTGAAAACGTCTCAATGTTAAAAACGGCAGTAAATGACCAATATGCATGCTGTCTGCAGTCGGGTCTACACCACAGTATAAGCTGATTTTTGTATTTGCTAAGACGTCCTGTAGGCCTTCTTCATCTGTCTGCTGGTAAACAATACCTCTCCAATGTAAATCTTCTAATAAATTCACGATAATTCCTCCATTCGTAATTCCTTTGCAACTGATTCTAAATTCTTGCTAGCTTCAATCTTTTTTAAACAATAAAAAAGCCCCTGCATATACATGCAGGGACGCAAATAAGCGCGGTACCACCCTAATTGAGAGACAAAGCTCTCCACTTAAAAAAGATAACGGTTAACAACCGTCTGCTGCTACTTGCCATTTATGGCTTTCCCAACAGAAGCTTCAGGAGGTATTCATTCTTTTATTTATGCCATTTCACACCAGCCAATGGCTCTCTTAATATAGTGATAAAAGAACTACTTATTCCCTTCAACGCAATAACGAATCAATATTAGTTTGAGTTATTTTTACCATAAAAGAGCTAAGCATGTCAAATGCTTTTGCGAAAAAGGTTGGAAATTATCGAACATTGCTCATATAGCCCATAGCTTTATGCTATAATGTATGTGATTTTAGGGGGAATGATACCATATGAATGAAAGGCCGAAGTGGAAAAACTATCTCCATGGTTTCCTAAGCTTCTTTACCAATAAAAAAACCGTCAAAAGAGCTCGAATCACTTACGAAGTCTCTTGGAATATTATTCTGATATTCATTATCTTATTAATTGTCGGCGGTGCTTTTGCTGGAGGAATCGGCGCAGGCTATTTTGCATCCCTTGTAAAGGAAGAACCAATAAGATCATACAAGACAATGCAAAAGGACATCTACAATTATGAAGAAACGTCCGAGCTGTATTTTGCCGATAATGTGTATTTAGGAAAACTGCCGACAGATTTAGAAAGAGAAGAAGTAAAAATCAAGGATGTCTCGCCACATTTAGTAGATGCGATCGTTTCGACAGAGGATGAGAACTTCTATAAACATGATGGTGTAGTTCCTAAAGCGATTATGAGAGCATTATTCCAGGAGGTTTCCAACAGCTCCACACAGTCTGGGGGAAGCACCTTAACACAGCAGTTAATCAAAAACCAGATTTTGACGAATGAAGTGTCCTTTGAAAGAAAAGCAAAGGAAATTCTGCTAGCATTAAGGCTTGAAAAATTCTTCTCAAAAGAAGAGATATTGGAAGCATATTTAAATGTGTCGACATTTGGCAGAAACTCATCTGGAAGAAATATTGCCGGTGTTCAAGCAGCTGCACAAGGAATTTTTGGTGTGGAAGCGAAGGATCTTACATTGCCACAATCAGCCTTTATTGCTGGTCTGCCGCAAAGTCCGTTTGGCTATACTCCATTCACACAGGATGGAACGGTCAAAGAAAATCTGGAGCCTGGCTTGGAAAGAATGAAAACTGTTCTTGCTAGAATGTACAATCAGCACAAAATCTCAAAAGAAGATTATGACAAAGCAGCAGCATATGATATAACAAAGGATTTTGCGAGCCCTGTTGTGAGCCCAATTGAAAAATACCCGTGGGTTACCTATGAAATAGAAAATAGAGCAACACAAATTATTGCTGAAATGCTTGCAAAAGAAGATGGCTATAATGCGAAAGATTTAGAAGAGGATGAGGTTCTTAATGATCAGTACACAGAACTTGCAGATCGCCAAATCCATCAAAACGGCTTTGAGATTCACAGCACCATTAATAAAAAGATTTACGATAAATTTACAGAAGTAGTAGATAAATACCCGTATTATGGACCTGATAAACCGCAAACTGTCACAGACAGTGAAACCGGTGAAAAGAAAACCATTATGGAGCCTGTAGAAACAGGTGCAATCCTGATTGACAATAAATCTGGTGCTATTATCAGCTTTGTCGGCGGAAGAGACTATGGCAGAGAAGCAACAAACCATAGTACAAGCCCTAGACCGAACGGCTCAACAATGAAGCCACTGTTAGTTTATGGTCCTGCCATTGAATTGGGAACACTATCTCCCGGAACAGTCCTACCAGATGTTCCGCTTGCACTTGACCCTGCAAGACCTGGTACAGTCTGGCCTAATAACTATGACTTCCAGTTTCACGGTCTTGTAACAGCAAGGGTTGCTATGGCTAAATCATATAACGTTCCTGCGGTTAAAGCTTATGCCCAGATTCTGCCGCAAAAGCCTGCTAATTACCTCGAAAAAATGGGCTTCACCACATTGACAGAAGGTGATTATGCAAACAGATCAACATCTATCGGTGGATTGACAAACGGAGTTTCTGTTGAGGAAAATACAAACGCATTTGCTACTTTTGCAAATGGCGGAAACTTTGTTGATGCCTATATGATTGATAAAATTGTCGATAAAAACGGCAAAGTCATCTATAAGCATAAAACAGAAAAAGTGAAGGTATTCAGCCCGCAAACATCTTATTTGACTATTGATATGATGCGGGATGTTATTAATCAAGGAACAGCAACAGCTGTTAAAAGCCGCTTGAAGTTCAGCTCTGACTGGGCTGGAAAAACCGGTACGACACAGGACTTTAAAGACTCCTGGTTTGTTGCGACAAATCCGAATGTCTCCTTTGGAGTTTGGACTGGCTATGATACACCTAAATCACTTGTAAGCTCTGGCACAATGAGCTACAGCATGCGTAACAACTATTTATGGGCAGATTTAATGAATGCTGCCTACGATGTCGATTCGAAGCTTGTTGACCCGTCTGAAAGCTTTACGATGCCAGGTGGGATTGTAAGAAGGTCTGTTTGCTCGCTTTCTGGTTTGCTTGCCTCTGAAGGCTGCTCAAAAGCAGGACTTGTCACAACAGATTTATTTAAATCAAGCTCTGTACCTAACAAGACAGATGACAGCATCGTTACAGGAAAATATGTGCAGATTGGCAACACAAAATACATGGCATTAGACTCCACTCCAAGCGAATTTTCTGAAACAGGATTCATATTAAATCCTGATTATATTGAAAAGCTGTTTGGTATAAAAGTATCTGATCCAAGTGACTTAATCCGTAATAATACAGCATTAAAAAATGTCGTTGTTCCGTCCAATAAAATAACGGATAACGGCAAGGCACCAGCTGCTCCTAAAGTCAGCAATAGCGGAAGCACCATCGCTTGGTCTAAATCAGGGGAAAAAGATGTTATCGGCTACCGTGTTTATCAAAACGGTAAAAAGGTTGCAAGTATTAAGGCGAGTGACACTCTCTCCTTTAAAGCAAGCAGCGGATCCTATGTCGTCAAAGCAGTAGATATCGCCGGAAAAGAATCCTCCAATTCCAATAAGATTGATGTAGCTAGCAAACAAAGCAGCAAGGCAAAAGAGGACGATAAAAAAGCGAACAAAACAACTGCTAAAAAAACAGAGGAAGACAATAAAGCGGAAGCTTCCAAGGAAAAAAAGCAAGAAAACAATGATTCAAATAATAAAAAAGAAGATTCTAGTAAAAACAATGATTCAGATAATAAAAAAGAAGACTCTAGTGCAGAAAACAAAGAAGAAAAAACCGACAATACTTGATCCACAGCACAAAAAGACGTTCCGTTAAAAACGGAACGTCTTTTTTATTTTAATACTGTGATATACTTCGCAGATACATATCCTGTCTTCGAACCATATTTCACTTTATACCATGAGCCTTGCTGTGCAACAATGACAACTGTCTGCTTGTTCTTTAGTCTTGTGATAACCTTTGATGCTGTTGTTGCCTTTTCTCTCATATTAAGCGCTGTTGCTTTAACACTGCCCTTTTTCTCTTTAGCAGGCTTTTGAATCAAAACCTTTTGTTTAATTGTCTTCTTATATCCATCTGAATTTTCAGCTGTCATTTCAGCTGTATACGTGCCATTTGCCACCTTGCTTATATTCCAGTCAAAGTTAAGCACACCGGATTTTACTGCTTTATTTTTTGCCAGTGTCGAAATAATCTTCCCTTTTGAATCTTTAATGGCAATTGTCATTTTTCCAGATTTATTAATTTTCATTGATAGCTTACTACTATTTTTCTTATAATCTGAGCTTGCTTTAAATGCTGTGATAACAGGAGCAGCTGTATCTTTTTTTGCAGGTATAGCGATTTTAACAGGTGCTTCTGTCTCTTTTTTGTCCTGCGAAGGAGTAACAGGTGCTTCTGTGTCCTTTTTGTCCTGTGAAGGTATAACAGATACTTCTGTGTCCTTTTTGTCCTGTGAAGGTGTAACAGGTGCTTCTGTGTCCTTTTTCACAGCTGTATTTTCTTGTGAAGAGCTTGCTATACCACTATATTCCTTCATAAGAGTAGCTTTTGGAAAATAGAATTGCAAAATTTGTTGATAACTTTGTCCAGCATCTGCTCTGTTTCTAGCACCGTACTGGCTAAGACCTACACCGTGACCGTTTCCTCTTCCTTGAATATAGATGATTCCATTTTCTACTTTAGAAACATCCACTAAATAGCTTGGCATTTTGTCAATGCCGACCATTGCTCGAATTCTTGATGCCGCCGTGTCATTAAGCACAAGTGTTTTCTTTTCAACAGCCTTTTCATTTGTCTTCACTAGAAAGTCTATATTCACAGTCCCTTTTGAAACTCTTCCTCCCGAGGATAAAGCAGATACGTTCAGCTCGAGCTTAGAGATTTTTTTAATTTTCACTGTGTTAACATCGTCTATATAGCCTTCATTTTTCAGCCATGTTTTCATATTTTTTAACACTTGATTATTTGCATCTGCTTCCTTCTGAGTAACCCACCATGTACTAGCATCATTTAAATCAAGCGTTTCTGGAAGCTGCTGCTGTTTCAGTTGAATAGCCCAAGGAAATTGATCCTTAGTCGCAGGATTAAAATCAAAGGCATCCTCCACAACTGCAAAATAAGGCAACGCTGTTCCTCCCCAAACACTGCTGTTAACTTCTGTCATACCTCCGTTGCTTGCAGAAAACACAGCATCTATTAGGCTATTATTATATTTAAGAACCATTCCTGCCGTTTCCTGTATGGCGTTATCACTGCGTGGATGAATTCCGATAATCCCGCCATATACTTGTTTCGCAATTGTATCAACCATATTGGCATCATTTTTATGCTTTAACGCATATGTTCTTGCGGCAACTGTTTGTGCTTTAAGTGCCTCCATGCTCCATAGTGCCGGCATTTCTTGAGGAACAACTCCTCTTAAATATGTTTCAACATCTACTTTATTGATTGGACGAATATATATATTATTTGTTTTCGTATCTTTTTCCATTACAAATTGAAAAGAGCCATAATAACCACGGTCATTAATGGCAAGATTTCCATCTGTTTGTGCTGGTGTTGCATTTATACTAGTTTCGTTTTCCATTAAAACCTGTCCACTTTTTGTTGCCAGCTTTAATGTACTGTTAACTATGCTCATTACAGCCTCAGTACCTTTGCTAACCTTAATTTCATTCGTAAGGGTGTAATCTCCATTAAATACAACCGTAATAGAAGATTTATTGCCAAGATAATTGACAAGCTTCACTTCTATTATTGGAAGGGAATCTGCCTTCATTTGCTGAGGAATTGCAGAAAGAATAATTACAAAAATGAGCATAATTGACATTAATTTTTTCATATGTTTCCCCCTAGAAGCAATTCTATCTATCTATAAAATTTGTAATATAACTGTCATACTAATTCATTTTATAGACCAATAGATTTAAATACTAGGTGTAATTAATGGGAAAAAAGCCTTGAAAAAACAAAAAAAAGATGGCTGTTATTAAGCCATCTTTGTCGTTATTTTGTTGATTGTCTTGCTTCAATTCGATGTGGCAATACTACAATTCCGTCTTCCACTGTTTCTTTGTTCATGTATTTTGTCAGCAATCTCATTGCAACAGCTCCGATATCATAAAGAGGCTGTACAATTGTTGTCAACTGTGGTCTTACCATCAAAGTTAGTTTTGTGTTGTCTGAACTGATGATTTCAAAGTCCTCAGGAACTTTAAAGCCTTTATCCTCTGCACTGTGAATGACACCAATTGCCATTTCATCTGAACCAACAAAGATAGCTGTCGGCTTTTCATCTAATTCCATCAGCTTGTCGAAAGATTCCATTCCAGACTCATATGTGTAGTCACCCTCAATAACAAGCTCTTCCTTGAAAGCAATGCCTGAATCTGCCAAGCCTCGCTTATAGCCTTCAAGCTTATGATCGCTGTTAATAGGCTCTTCTAATGATCCAAGTACAAGTGCAATGACTTTATGACCTTTTTCTACAAAAGATGTCACAGCATCATATGTTGCTTGTGCATAATCAATGTTTACAGAAGATATTTTTTTGCTTGATTCAACGCTTGCAGCCAGAACGATCGGTACAGGAGATTTTTCAAATTCCTGAACATGCTCTTCTGTAATGTTACCGCCCATGAATACAATACCATCCACTTGTTTTCCAAGCATTGTATTTAGCAGGTGAAGCTCTTTATCTTTATTTTGATCCGAGTTGCTCAAGATAATGTTATATTTGTACATTGTAGCGATATCTTCAATTCCTCTTGCAAGCTCTGCATAAAAAGTGCTTGAAATATCAGGAATAACAACACCAACAGTTGTTGTCTTTTTGCTTGCCAAACCGCGGGCTACTGCATTAGGTCTGTATCCTAAGCGATCAATTACCTCAAGTACTTTTTTCCTTGTTGCAGGTTTCACATTCGGGTTTCCGTTAACCACACGGGAAACAGTTGCCATGGATACACTGGCTTCCCTTGCGACATCATATATTGTAATATTCATGTTTTACACTCCTTCTAACGTACATTCTCTATATTTATTTTACGGCAAGTAGCTAGAACCTAAACATTTTTGTTTCATTTTAGCTAATCTTGTCTAATTATGTATTTAATCATACGATAACGTTGCAAATGCCGCAATGACAAGCTTTCATTTTTTTTCAAAAAAACCGTTTTTTTTAATTACTTAAGCATCACTCTACGAACAGAGCGTTTTCATTTCTAAATATTCTAACATATTATAATGCAAATTACCCGTAATAACCTGGATACACGATACTACTCTTTTTATGGACATATTTGCTTAATCATATACATAATAGCATTTAAACAAAAAAACAGATGGAATAATTCCATCTGTTTTTTTGTTATGCTCTTACATATGGTGATTCAAGAATTGATTTATAAAACTCATCGAATTGAGGGATATCCATTTGCTGTGCTGAATCTGACAATGCTACAGCAGGATCTGGATGTACCTCTGCCATAACACCGTCTGCTCCAATTGCAAGGGCCGCTTTTGCACAAGGCAGCAGCAAGTCTTTTCTGCCTGTTGAATGCGTTACATCAACAAATACAGGAAGATGTGTTTCTTGTTTTAAAATTGGCACTGCAGAAATGTCTAGGGTATTTCTTGTCGCACGTTCGTATGTGCGGATACCGCGCTCACAAAGTATGATTTGGTCATTACCTTGGGAAATAATATATTCTGCTGCATTAATAAATTCTTCAATTGTTGCTGCTAAGCCTCTTTTTAGCAATATTGGCTTTTTCACACTTCCTGCTGCTTTCAGCAGTTCAAAGTTTTGCATGTTTCTTGCGCCAATCTGAATAACGTCAATGTAGTCCAACGCCTCTTCAATATGCTGCGGGCTAACGATTTCACTGATAACACGAAGATCATATTCATCTGCAACTCGCTTTAAAATTTTTAGCCCTTCCACACCAAGCCCTTGGAAATCGTATGGAGAAGTTCTTGGTTTGAATGCTCCTCCGCGAAGCAATGTTAAACCTTTTGCCTTTACGCTCTCAGCAACCTTAGCAACCTGTTCATATGATTCCACTGAACATGGACCGAAAACAAATTTAGGGACACCATCACCGATTTTTGTGCCTCTAATATCAACAACTGTATCTTCCGGTTTCTTCTTGCGGGAAACAAGAAGTGCTTTACTGTCATCTTCCTGCTGCAGTTGCAAGCCTGCTTTGAAAATTTGCTTGAATAAATGAGCAATTGTTGCATTATCAAACGGCCCATCGTTCTTTGCTAAAATGTTATCAAGCATTTTACGCTCCCTTACCGGGTCATAGCGATGTGCTCCATGCGTAACCTTTGTTTGTGCTATTTTTTGAACAAGATCAGCTCTTTCATTAATCTTTTCTAAGATTTCTAAATTTAACTCGTCAATTCTGTCACGAAGCATTTCTAATTCTTTATTGCTCACTTTCTCCATCATCCCTTCAATCAACAAACCAAACAATTTTCACTTTACCAAAAGCCTGTTTGGTCAATTGTGTATTAGTCTTTATACCAACTTAAAAATATGTTACATTTCTCTTAATTGGGTTAATTATAAAACAACTTTATTCCAATGTCACGAGTTTTCTTTATTAATTAAACGCTTTTAAGCACTAAAGTGTTTTATTCTTTATTTTTATGAAATTTCTAGTAAATCAATACTATTTTTAAACAAAAGAAGGTGTATTTTTTGCAAAATAAAGATAAATTATTTGCATTAGATATTGGTACTCGTTCTGTAGTGGGCATCATTATGGAAGTGCTAGATAATAATTATCATGTTGCAGACATTCTTTCCATTGAGCATAAAGAAAGAGCCATGCTTGATGGACAAATTCATGATGTGCTTGCAGTAGCCAAAATCATTCAAGAAATAAAATCAAAAATGGAAGAAACGCACGGTCCTCTTCGCAAAGTAAGTGTTGCTGCGGCAGGCAGAGCATTAAAAACGGAAAAGGCTGCTTACGCTGTTGAGATAGAGGGCAAGCCGATGATGACAAATCAGGATATTTTACATATGGAGCTTGCTGCCGTACAACAAGCCCAAAGTATTGTAGCGGAGAAAAACAGCCGGGATAACAGTCAATTTTATTACTGTGTTGGCTATTCTGTTCTTCGTTATACACTTGATGAGCAAGAAATGGGAAGCTTAATTGACCAGCAAGGCAGTATTGCTAAAGTTGAAATAATCGCTACTTTTCTGCCAAAGGTTGTTGTTGAATCATTGATTGCCGCATTGCATAGGGCGGACTTGGAAATGGAAGCATTGACACTTGAGCCGATTGCTGCCATCAACGTATTAATTCCTCCATCTATGAGAAGATTGAATGTCGCTCTTGTCGATATTGGAGCAGGCACATCTGATATTGCCATCACAGATCAGGGAACCGTTATTGCATATGGAATGGTACCTGTAGCTGGAGATGAAATTACGGAAGCAATCAGTGACCAATATTTATTAGATTTCCCGCTGGCAGAGGAAGCAAAAAAACAGCTGTCAGAGCTGGAGCAAATAACTGTTACTGATATTCTTGGCTTTTCAACAGAGTTAAGCAGGGCTGAAGTTGTTGAACAAATTTCACCTGCCCTTGATAAGCTGGCAGATGCTATTTGCAGGGAGATTTTATTGTTAAATAACCACCAGTCTCCAAAGGCTGTCATGCTTGTAGGCGGAGGCAGCCAAACACCTGCCCTCCAACAAAAAATCGCAGACATGCTGAACTTGCCTGCAAACCGTGTAGCAATCAGAGGAATTGATGCCATTAGCAATATTACCTTTAAGGACCCTTCCATTAAAGGGCCAGAGCTTGTTACACCAGCAGGAATAGCAATTGCAGCAGAAAAATCTCCTGTGCAGTATAAGACTGTATATGTAAACGAACAGCCTATCAGACTATTTGAGGTCAATAAACTGACAATTGGCGACTGTCTGCTTGCCTCAGGCTTATCCCTTTCCAAATTATATGGCAAGCCAGGGATGGCAAAAATCGTTTCATTAAATGGACAGAAAATAACCATTCCAGGTTCACATGGGGAAGGTCCTGTGATAAAAAGGGACGGCAAAGTCTGCTCATTAGATGATCTTGTCGAAAACGGACAAAGCCTGCAAGTCTTTAAAGGGAAAGATGGAGAGCCAACACAAGTTCAAATAAAAAGCTTAATAGATTTAGACAGTGGAAGAGTTGTCCGTATTAATGGGAAGGAATACACCATCCAGCCTAAATTATTATGTAATGGCAAAGCAGCTTCACATGAAGCCTGGATTGAGGATCGCGATGAAATAAATGTCTTGACTGTCAAAACACTTCAGGAGCTCCTTGAAACGTTGAAATTAAACGACTATTTGGAGGAGCTGCGTCCATATCAAATTAAAATAAACGATAAGGATACAATAATACCTGCTTTTTCTGGAAAGATTTTTCGTAATGGACTTCCTTCTAGATTAACTCACAGCTTTGAAAGCGCCGATGAAATTCTCATCGAAAAAAGATTAATTCCAACAGTGACCGAGCTCGCGGAAAGAAGACAGATGCTATTATACCAAGTCCTTCCTGTCACCTTTAACGGCAAAAAGCTAACACTTACTAAACAGCTTGCCCAGGTGACAAGAAATGGGCATGCATTAAAACTGGATGACAAGGTTCCACCTTATGAAAAAATCCAAATTGAGCAAAAACCATTTGAAGGATTTCTGTTCCAGGATTTATTTGCTTATGTGCAAATTGACATTCCACAGGATAAGCAAGGCAGCTTTGAGCTTTTGAAAAATGGAGAATCTGCAACCTTTTTAACTCCTATTAACAAAGGGGATGAGCTCTCCATTGTATGGAAGGTTCCTGCAAAATAAAAAAGGATGGCATATGGAGAAATCCAATATGCCATCCTTTTTCTTATGCTTTAATGCTTGCTTCTTTAAGGGAATTAACGGTAATCCCACCATGTGATGCATTCCACACCACAGAACGATCAGAAAACAGCAGTGCTTGCGGCGACTCATGTCTTATATTAAATGTTTCCGCGATATAGTTAGAAAGTGGTCGTGCATCTTGAACAGCCAAATAATAAGTATCCACTTCTGAATTTGAATTCGCATATTGCTTGTATTCGTCAAATGCTGCTGCACTTATCGGACATGTCAGGCTATGCTTTACGATGAATGCTGTCTTATTGTTGCTCAAAATTTCTTCAAACTGCTCAACTGTTTCAATCTTTTTCATAATATCCCTCCGGTCTTATCATCAAATAAAAAGGCAGCCCCATATTTGGGGCGTCCTATTATTATTGGTTATATTTGCTTTCTGTTTCATCAAAAGCTTTTTTAGTTTCTTCCAGCTTTCTTTGAATCTCATCGTACTCGTGTTGAAAAGGATCATTTTCAGCTCCAGCGGCAACAGCAGCTTCTGTTTGCTGTTCATCCTTGCCTAAGCCTTTCACCTTGCCCATTAAATCGTTTGAATGCTTGGAAACAGTGCTGCCTAAGCTGCCAGTTTTATCTTTAGCAATGCTGATATATTCTGTCCCTTTGTCCTTCACTGTTCCAGAAAGCTCAATCCCTTTTTCCTTAAGGATACCGGCTTGCTGATTAAGATCCTGAATCAGTTCTTTACCAGGCTTTGGAGCAAGGAATAGGGCTGTTGCAGCTCCAACAATTCCTCCTACAATTGCACCAATTAAAAAGTCTTTTCCACCTGAACTTTCATTTTCAACGACTGTTGTTTCGTATTCTCTTGTCATCATTATCCCTCCTAAAAAGTTTAATGTGCTTTTACTTTAACCTTTATGCCGTTCTCTGCTGCTCTTCTAGCTTTCCATTGATCTCTAATATTAAAGAACATCTTGCTGTACTGAAGCACTTGAGCAATCTTGTCCTGATTGTGCACAAGCTTTTGCTCCACATTTTGATTAATGTTTTGAATAGAATCATTGAATCCTCTTACTGAAGTGCCAATGCCCTTCACTGCATCAACCACACCATTAAGGCTTTCTGATTTTTGCTGAATATCCTCAGCAAGCTCATTTGTTTTATGCAGCAAGATAGTCGTTTCCTTTGTAACCCCATCAAGCTGTCTTTCAAGACCAACTAATGTCTTTGAGACACTATCAAGAGTGATATGTAACGATTTCAATGTTCTGGCAACATACACAACCAAAATAGTGAAAGCAATGGCAATTAATGCAACACTACAATATAAAATGATAATCATTTACAGCTACACCTCCGCTTTTTCATTGTTTTTCCCAATTTGGCTAATGCCTAAACCTTTCTTCTATTATAGTTGGAAAAACATCCAGAAACAAATAAAACAGGTAAATTCATCCTATAACTTTTGTGTCAAAACGCATCGATAGTTTGGTTAATTTTACACAATATTATTTAAGAAAAATATTTTTTGGGGTACAATAAAATGGTTGAGCATACAGACTTTTGTGCTATGCAACAATTTCTACATATGGCGAAGTGTCAAAATCTTTTAAAAATACAGGAGGCATTATATGAAAGACCCACGTATAGAGCTGTTAGCTAAAAATTTAATTAATTATTCGATCAGATTGCAAAAGGGTGAAAAAGTCCTAATTGAAAACTTTGGTTTGCAAAAGGAGCTTGTCAAAGCACTTGTAAAAGAAGCGTATGCTGTAGGCGGATACCCTTTTGTGTCCTTAAAGGATAATGATGTAAACAGAGCATTGCTTTTAGGCGCACAAGAGGAGCAATATGAGATGCTGGCTAGCTTTGAAGCAAATGTGATGAGCCAGATGGATGCTTATATCGGACTTCGTGCAGGAGATAATATTAATGAGCATGCTGATGTGCCTGCAGAAAAAATGAAAATTGAGGGTGCTACTGTCGGTAAGAAAGTTCATCGTGAAATCCGCGTTCCAAAAACTAGATGGGTTGTGCTTCGCTATCCAAGCCCATCAATGGCACAGCTTGCTAAAATGAGCACAGACGGATTTGAGGACTTTTACTTTAATGTATGTAACCTTGATTATGGCAAAATGGATAAAGCGATGGACAATCTCGTTGACTTGATGAATAAAACAGACGAAGTTAAAATCACTGGTCCTGGAACAGATTTAACTTTCTCTATAAAGGATATACCTGCAATAAAATGCTCAGGACAAATGAACATTCCTGATGGAGAAGTATATACAGCTCCCGTGCGCAATTCTGTTAATGGAACACTTACTTATAATACACCATCTCCATATCAAGGCTTTACTTTTGAACAGGTTAAGCTGACATTCAAGGATGGAAAAATTATTGAAGCTACTTCCAATGATACAGAACGCTTGAACGCAATTCTTGATACGGATGAAGGAGCAAGATTTATCGGCGAATTTGCCATTGGTGTAAATCCATATATCCTTCACCCAATGCAGGATATTCTGTTTGATGAAAAAATCGACGGAAGCTTCCACTTCACTCCAGGACAATGCTATGATGATGCATTCAATGACAACCATTCTAATATCCATTGGGATATGGTCAACATTCAAAGACCTGATTACGGCGGAGGAGAAATTTCCTTTGACGGCGTACTAATTAGAAAAGACGGAAGATTTGTGATACCTGAGTTGGAAGCGCTGAATCCTGAAAATCTAAAATAATAGATTAGATAAAAAAAGATGCTGATTTACTCAGCATCTTTTTACTTTATACTAATGATTTTTCATAAGCATCTTGGAACTTCTGAACATCTCCAGCGCCCATAAACAGGATAACTGCCTTTTCATGCGCTTTTAATGCTTCAATACTTTCTTCTGATATGATTTTGCTGCCTGGAACCTTTTCTGCTAAGTCTTCAATGCTCAGCTTGCCATGGTTCTCACGAGCTGAACCGAAAATTTCACATAAGTAAGCAGAATCTGCCAGGTTTAAACTGTCTGCAAATTCATTCAAGAAGGTTTGTGTTCTTGAGAAGGTATGCGGTTGGAAAACTGCCACTACTTCTCTGTCTGGATACTTCTGTCTTGCAGCTTCAATTGTCGCCTTAATCTCTGTTGGATGATGCGCATAGTCATCAATGATTACTTGCTCACCAATGCGCTTCTCAGAGAATCTGCGCTTAACACCCTCAAATGACATAAGTCTTTCCTGCACAATACTTGCATCTAAATCTTCATAATGACTTAGGGCAATGACAGATAATGCATTTAAGATATTATGGTTTCCGAAAGTCGGAATCGAGAATGTATTGTAGTAAGTATTTCTTACATATACTTCAAACGTTGTACCCTCTGTAGTCTTCACAACATTTCTTGCCTGGAAGTCATTTTCATCATCAAAACCATAAAAAACTACAGGCACTTTTGCTTGAATTTTCTGGAGCTGTTCATCATCACCACAAGCAAAGATTCCTTTGTTTACTTGCCAAGCCATTTCTTGGAATGCAGAAAAGACATCATCGACGTTAGCAAAATAATCAGGATGATCAAAATCAATGTTTGTCATGATCGCATAATCAGGGAAGTACGATAAGAAATGTCGTCTGTATTCACATGCTTCAAATGCAAAGTACTCTGCATTCTCTGTTCCTCTTCCTGTTCCATCTCCGATTAAATAGGCTGTCGGCTTTGCACCTTTCATAACATGCGCAAGCAAGCCTGTTGTTGATGTTTTTCCATGTGCACCTGTTACTGCAACGCTTGTGAACTGCTTCATAAAATCGCCTAAAAAACGGTGGTAGCGGACAACTGGAAGACCTAATGCATTAGCTTCCACAACCTCTTCATGCGTATCAGGGAAAGCATTTCCCACAATAATATTCATCCCAGGCTGAATGTTTTCCTTTGAGAAAGGAAGAATTTTAATTCCTGACTGTTCTAAAGCCACCTGTGTAAAAAATCTCTTTTCTACATCCGATCCTTGAACTTGTAAACCCATATCATGCAGGATTTGTGCAAGTGCACTCATCCCTGACCCTTTAATACCTACGAAGTGGTAAATAGTCATATAAAAGAACCTCCAACTATCGTATATCTTTTACACAGTATATGAAATGAACCTATAATTTGCTCATAGCATAAATTTCTCCACTATGGACCCCGTTTAAAGTAATTTTTTCTTCTAAAGATCTTTTAGAAGAGGAAAATATCCAAACGGGGTAGATTTAACTTTTTTTTCCTTTTTTTACTCGCATTTATTCATTATACCATCTTTTAATAAGAAAAACTATGTATCAATCATATTCCCTATGGAAAGGAATTATATTAGTGATACATGCAGTTTCCCAAAAATTAATGTTGCTCTGTGTCATGGAGCTGTAAAAACTCCACTTCTGTTATAAGTACATCCCTAGGCTTTGTGCCTTTTGCCTCTGAAATATACCCCTGCTTTTCCATCATGTCAATTAGTCGTGCTGCTCGATTATAGCCGATTTTAAAGTTTCTTTGAAGACTGGATGTAGATGCGCCGCCTTGTTCAATGATAAATTCGCACGCTTCATAGAAAAGCTCATCTTCATCTTCTGACATTTGCACCTTTTTCAATAGCTCTTCTTGTTCAAATAAATAATCTGGCTTTCTCTCTCTTCTTGCATGTGCAACGACTTGGTCAATTTCTTCATCTGAAACAAATGTTCCTTGTAAACGAACTGGCTTTGATGTCCCATTCTCTAAGAAGAGCATATCTCCCTTTCCAAGGAGTTTTTCTGCTCCACTTATATCAATAACTGTTCTTGAGTCAATTTGAGATGATACAGAAAATGCTATCCGTGTCGGTACATTTGCTTTTATAAGCCCTGTAATAACGTCTACAGACGGTCTCTGTGTGGCAATAAGCAAATGGATGCCGCAAGCTCTTGCCTTTTGTGCAATCCTGCTGATGGCTTCCTCTACATCTGCAGGGGCCATCATCATTAAATCGGCAAGCTCATCAATAATGATAACAATATACGGCAGCTTTTGTGCGTATTGTTGGTTTTGTTCAGCAAGCTGATTAAATTTCGTTATATCCCTTACACCTGCATGTGCAAGCAGCTCATAACGCCGCTCCATCTCCTCAACAGCCCATTTTAATGCAGCTGTTGCTGTTTTCACATCTGTAATAACAGGACTAGCCAAATGAGGAATATAATTATATGGCGCAAGCTCTACCATTTTTGGATCAATGAGTAACAGCTTCAAGTCTTCTGGCTTTGCCTTATAAAGAAGACTTACAAGCATCGTATTGATACAAACACTTTTACCAGAGCCTGTTGCTCCTGCAATTAGCCCATGCGGCATTTTACGCAAATCAGTGACAATCGGCTTGCCGGAAATATCAAGTCCTAAAGCAACCGTCAATGGTGAAGCAGATTCTTTAAATTCTTCACTATTAAGGATTTCACTCAGCAAAACAGGTCTGCTCGTACGATTAGGAACCTCGATTCCGATTGTATGCTTCCCAGGAATAGGCGCCTCAATCCGAATGTCTTTAGCAGCTAGGCTCAATTTCAAATCATCTGATAGATTAGTGATTTTGCTGACCTTAACACCAGGCTCAGGCTGTACTTCATACCTTGTAACAGATGGTCCTTGAGTAACATTCACCACTTTTGCATGTACATTGAAGTTTTTAAAAGTATGGTTCAAAAGCTCCGTCTGTTCTTCTATCCAGCCATCATGCTCTGTATTATAGATCGGCGGGCTCAAAAGTTCATCCTCAGGGAAAACATAATACGGCAGCTCGTCGACAACTGGCTCTGACAACACTGCCTGTTCCTCTTGTACTCGAACTACTGGCTCTGACAACACTACCTGTTCCTCTTGTACTTGAACAACTGGCTCTGACGCTGCTGCCTGTTCCTCTTGCACTTGAACTACTGGCTCTGACAACACTGCCTGTTCCTCTTGTACTCGGACAACTGGCTCTGACACGGCTACTTGTTCCTCCTGCACTCGGACAACTGCCTCTGACACTGCTGCCTGTTCCTCTTGCACTTGAACAACTGGCTCTGACACCGCTGCCTGTTCCTCTTGCACTCGAACAACTGGCTCTGACACGGCTGCCTGTTCCTCTTGCACTTGAACAACTGGCTCTGACAACACTGCTTGTTCCTCTTGTACTCGAACAATTGGCTCTGACGCCGCTGCCTGTTCCTCTTGCACTCGGACAACTGGCTCTGACACCGCTGCCTGTTCCTCTTGTACTCGAACAATTGGCTCTGACACGGCTGCCTGTTCCTCTTGTACTCGGTAGACTGCTTCAGACGCTGCTGCACTTTCAGTTATTGATTGAGTAGCTTGCTCTCGCTTCTTTATTTGCTGTTCTTTTCTTTTTGTTTCAAGGGATTTCCTATCAGTATTTAACATTAACACATTAAAAGGTAAAGCTCTTTTCTTTACAGGAGCATTCTGTGGTTCCTTAATTTCTTCCACATCTTTTTGTTCCTGTTTTGCAACGGTCGTGGCTACTGCCGTTACTTCTGTTTTTTCAATAGAAGGTTGCTCTTCTGTCCATTCAGATGATACAACCGAATGGTTTGACTGCTCCACTTCCATTTGTATATTTTCATTTACAGCAAAATCTAACTTCTCTTCTATACTATTTGCTGTTTCTTCCATTTTAAGCATTACTGCCGACTCTTCGATAACTGGAAGCTCTTCAAATTGCAAGCTGCTCTCTGCTTTAGTTGAATAACGCTCCTCCAGCTCCACAACTTCTGCTGGCTCAACATGCAGCTTCTCTTCCTGTGGCAGCATCACATCTACTTTCGCTGAGGTCTTTTCCTCTTCTTGAAGAAGTGGTTCTTCCTCCAGCTCCACAACCTCTGCTGGCTCAATATGCAGCTTCTCTTCCTGTGGCAGCATCACATCTACTTTCGCTGAGGTCTTTTCCTCCTCTTGAAGAAGTGGTTCTTCCTCCAGCTCCACAACCTCTGCTGGCTCAACATACAGCTTCTCTTCCTGTGGCAGAATCACATCTACTTTCGCTGAGGTTTGTTCCTCTTCTTGAAGACGTGGTTCTTCCTCCAGCTCCACAACCTCTGCTGGCTCAACATACAGCTTCTCTTCCTGTGGCAGAATCACATCTACTTTCGCTGAGGTCTTTTCCTCCTCTTGAAGAAGTGGTTCCTCCTCCAGCTCATAAACGACTGTCGACGCAGCGTACATTAAATCTTCTGCCTCTTGTGGCTGTGTTTTTTCTTCTACTACTAAGCTAACAATTGGTTCATGTTGAATTAGAGAATTCAACTCTTCCGTTTCTTCCATTATGAACGCCGGCTGCAGTTCTTCCTCACTTGAATATACTGCCGGAATGGAATTTTGGACTGTTGCTTTGTTTAGTACTGAAGCTTCTGTATTTAAGGCTATTTCTTTAGGGATTTGCTCTATATCCCTTGCATTTGAAATATTGGACTCCATTTTGGTTTCTGCGGTACCGCTTTGTTCAGAGAACTTGCTTTCTTTTGACTCTTCCTTCTGCAACTCTGCTCTTAAAGCGGCTTGTTCTGCTGCTTCTTTTCTTCTCATGACAGAAGTAAGGAAATCACTGCTGTCAATTTTTTTTGTGCGCACTACTTCCTCTTTTGGTTTTTCATCGACTTTCGGCCTATTATTATATCCATAAATAGGAGACGGGATTTCTGTCGGTTTAAAAGGCATTTTTGACTGGTAGCTCTTCGGATTTGGAGTGCTTTCTTCAGGTAGTTCCCGCGGCTTCAGCCTGCTATGTATGGCTTGAGAGCTTGTTCTTCTGTTGTTAGAAATCTCCTGCCTGTTTGGATGCCTTCTGTCTGATTGAACCTCCTGCATGCCTTTATTTACTGACACATTCTGTCTTCTTTCATTCTGACGCTCTTGTCTGCCTGAATTAGTTGGCGCGTGTTGATTACTGTTTAGAGACTGCTCTTGCCTCCCAGTATAGGTAACCGCATTTTGCCTTTTTTCAACAGTATGTTCTTGTTGTTCTGTATAGCCCTGTCCACTTTGCCTTCCTGCTTGAGCAGGCTCTTGTCTTTCCGATGCTTGAGCATTCTGCCGTCGTTCTGCTTGATGGTCCTGTCTGCTTTGTCTGCCAGGAATGCCTATTTCTTCGTCCGAAATGACGGGAAAACGAAATTTTCCTTTAGGATATTTGTAAATGATTTTTGAATCTTCTTCTTTTTTCCACTCATTATTCCACTCGTTTCGAATAAGTGGATCTTCTTGTTTTTCTGCAGCTTCAAATGGCTCCATCTCTTCGTGGTCCTCTTTAATAAACTGCTTTATTACTTTTTTGAACCAACTCACTGTAAATCACTCTTTCCATCTTTCTCTCTATTATTTTAACAGTTTATTGATAAAATCGAGATAAAAATCGATATATTCCCTGTACTATTCTATTATATTTTACTATTTTTCAATTGCAAGGAGGCAAAACTTGCTAAAAAAGCTAACATTCCCCAATATACTACCATACGAAAAAGGGCAGACGCAGAATCAGCAGGACCATTTGTCTATACTGATTCTCGTACACTACCCTTATTTTAAATAACGAATATTACATCCTGTTTTCATTCAGACAATAATCTCGATTCAAACATATTAAGTTTTGCAAACAAGTAAGAAGAATTTACTGCTCTTTTTTCTTGTTTTTCCCTAAAATAAACACAGGCTCTAGACTTCCATCTTCATAAAGGAAGGACAGTGCTGTAATTGGAACCCTGCCGCTCGCAAAGAAGCTCATCGTCATTTGCGCCAATATGTCATAGCCTGTCTCATTTTCTATATCAGCAATAATTAACACATCTTGATGCGGTACAGCAACAGCCATTGTTCCCTTAACCGTCTCACTCATTTCCTTCAGGAAGGAATCGTTAAGAATACGGCTTGCATCATATCCGTCATTCGTATTCAAGAAATAAAATGTGTTGCCTGCAACCTGATCTGTTTTAAGACTCGTCTGTAAAGAACGTGCATTAAAGAGAGCCACTTCCTTAATTCGGCTGTGCTTCCAGTTTTCCTTTTGCATGATTTTTTCATCTATGAGACGGTAAGTGTTGCCCATATCTAATGCATAATAAATTCTTGTTTCTGCTGTATGCTCATCCACTACAAATGGTATTTCTTCATTAGTTTGCAACGGAAATGAGGTAGAGCGAATAACAGGATAAATATTTTTTTCCTTCCCTTCAAGGGCTGGATCTTCTACCAATGCAGTTAAGCCATTTTCAATATAATAAACGACTTCATCTACAGCTTTTTCCTTTTCTTGCTCCCATTTCGCGATAATTCCCGGTAAAGAAATTGTCACCCCTTTGCCAGTATCCTTGCTCTCTATACGAAGTTGATCCTTTTTAGAATCAAACGTAAACACTCTTCCTTCTGCTTTAAGCCTGTCTTGTAAGAGGTTCTTCATTTTTTTGCTGTCCATCTTCATTAACGCTGTTTCCCCCTTTTAGAGTGGGTAATAATAATTGCTTTTCCTATTATAATAGTAGTTGACTGTCTTTTCAAAGAATCTGGAATTCTGCATACAAAAAAAAGCAGCGTTCAACAGAGAGACGCTGCTTCATGCATTTTCTTCTTCAATCACAATGATTCAATAAAGCTCTCGATTTCTTCTTGTGTTTTACGGTCTTTGCTGACAAAGCGGCCAAGTTCCTTACCATCTCCAAAGGCAACAAAGCTTGGAATACCAAACACATCTAATTCAATGCATGTATCAATGAATTTATCTCGATCAATGTGGATAAAAGTATACTCGCTGTATTTCTGTTCTACGTCTGGCATAAACGGCTCAATAAACCGGCAATCTCCGCACCAGTTAGCAGAAAATAAAAACACATGCTTATTACTGCTATTTTTTAACTCGTTAAACTCCTCTTGTGACTGTAAATCTCTCATTGTTAAATCCCCCAATCGCTTACATTTATTATTCGATACTAACAAAATATCTGCAGTTTCACTAATATTATGCTCGCTTCTTATTATTGACTTGTCTTTAATTCATATTCATATTGGCCAACTAACGACTCCATGACATGTGCGAACATTTTTCGCCTAGTTATTTTGCCATTTGTGAAAACGCCTATTGCTCCTTCATTATGACGGACATTCTTTTTGTTTGCATAGCGATCCATAACAGGACCTAGCTCTTCTCCTGTAAGCAGCGCATCAGCCACATCTGCAGGTAAAGGAATGCTAGCGCCTCCGCCAATATATGTACGGCCACACCTAAGAACAAGAGCTCCCCAGTTACAAATAAGCAGGCCATGCTCCGTTTGCTTTACGCCGCCTTCAAGACCGATACCGATATCTCCTTTTCCTGCAGCTAAAGCATTTTTGGCGCGGTTAATTGCACCTGTTATCGTTTCTTCATCAGAAAATGGCTGAGCACTTACACCTGATGAAACATCAAGCTCCAAAAATTCCACATCCGGCATTGAGCTGAAGCCTTCCTTAACCGCTCCTCCCTTTGCCGGATTTTTTGTTCCAATACATATAATCATGTTAGACTCTCCTATCCTGCTTCCCTTTTCTTCATTTTCCAATGGAAAAAGAGACAGTTAAAGCTGTCTCTTTGGTTATCTATTACACATTTGCTTTAATGGAATCGACCATCGTTTTATCTGTTGCTTTCACAAGCTTCACAACAAGCTCTTTTGCTGCTGCATAGTCATCTACATGGATGATAGAAGCGCTTGTATGAATATATCTGGAGCAAATACCGATTACAGCACTTGGCACACCCTCGTTTGAAGTATGCACTCGCCCTGCATCTGTTCCGCCTGGTGAGATGAAGTACTGATAAGCAATATTATTGCTCTCCGCTGTATCAAGGATAAATTCTCTCATTCCTCTATGTGTCACCATTGTACGATCATATATACGAAGCAAAGCACCTTTTCCTAATTGGCCAAATTGATTTTTGTCACCAGAAGTATCATTAGCAGGGCTTGCGTCCAATGCATAAAATATGTCAGGCTTAATCATATTGGCTGCCGTTTGTGCTCCGCGCAGTCCAACCTCTTCTTGTACTGTCGCACCAGAATATAAGGTATTAGGCAGCTGTTCCCCTTGAAGCTCCTTCAGCAGCTCAATAGCAAGCCCACATCCATAGCGGTTGTCCCACGCCTTCGCCATAATCTTCTTTTTATTTGCCATTGGGGTAAATGGGCAAATCGGAACAATTGGCTGTCCTGGCTTGATACCGATTGACACAGCATCTGCTTTATCATCAGCGCCAATATCAATAAGCATGTTTTTGATATCCATCGGTTTGCTGCGTTGTGCGTCATCAAGTAAATGTGGAGGAATTGATGCGATTACCCCGATTATCGGACCATTATCTGTCATCACTTGCACTCGTTGGGCAAGCAGTACTTGACTCCACCAGCCTCCAATTGGCTGAAAACGAATCATCCCATTTTCTGTAATAGAAGTTACCATAAAACCAACTTCGTCCATATGTCCGGCAACCATTACCTTTGGCCCTTCTCCTGTACCCTTTTTCACACCAAAGATACTGCCAAGATTGTCTTGAACTATTTCATCACTGTATTTTTCAAGCTCTGTGCGCATAAAATTTCTTACTTCATGCTCATTTCCTGCAATACCTCGTAATTCTGTCAATGTACGGAATAAATCCATTGTTTGCTCGTTCATTGTAATGCTCCTCTTTTTTTAAAAATTATGTATTTATTTATTTTATCGAAATATTAATATTATCGCTACCAATATGAATAACAATTGCAATATTCCTCTTTATTGTTCAATCGTGAAATTATTGCGTTTTTTTGTTTTATTTCACTTATCTCTGCTATTTTGGCTATAATAATAAACAGATTAGAAAGGAGCAAAGATATGAACTGGAAAACGTTATTGGCAGGAGCGGCAGTAGGTTTTGCAACAAGCTATGCAACAAAGGAAATAATTTCAAGAAACTATTCCATCTCCAGTGACCGTGTTCTTAAATTGGTTAAAGCTGCATTTAAAGAGCAAGGACCAATTACGGGCAGCTGGATTAATATGCAAAAGGAACCATATGAAACAGCAAATTCCACACACCTGATTTACCGCGGGGGCATCACAAGACTGAATGAGGGAATAAATCAATCCTACGAATTTCTGGCAGATAGCAAGACAGGAAATCTGCTCGATATTTATGAAATCTAATTATACATAGTCCATTGCTAAAGACACTAGCAATGGATATTTTAATCCCGTTTCACTGCTTCCTTTATTTCGCCTTTATCGTTCCATTTTACACCTCGATAGACTGCATCATGATAAAATGTGAACCAAGCATCGTTTTCAATCCCCCAGTTAATCCATTTCTGTTTTTCTTCAATAGACGTAATTGGGTAATCATCGTATGCTGTCACCCATAGCACATTTTGATGTGCATGAGTTGGTAGTAAATCTGCCAGATGAATAGCAATATCTCCCCCATCTTCTATGATAAGAATAGAGTGTCCGTCACTATGTCCTCCCGTGTGAACAAGCTTAATTGGACCCATACTCCACTTTTGTTCGAAGGTTTTCACTTGGCTTTCAATCGGTCTCCAGTTTTGTTCCCAATATGTATTGCGCGAGCGTATATTCGGATTCTTCATTTCTGTCCATTCTTGATTTGACGTAATTATTTCTGCATTTGGAAAGATAGATACAAGCTCGCCATCTTCTAGCTTTGACAGTCCGCTAGCATGATCGAAATGCATATGTGTCATCAGCACATAATCAATATCCTGGGGAGAAACTCCGAGTGTGCGTAGATTTTCTTCTAGTGAGGATTCTTCATCCACGCCATAATTACGCTTTTGCTTCTCAGTCAATTTGCCATTTCCAATTCCTGCATCAACAAGAATTCGCTTTCCAGCATATTCAAAAAATATCGGGTCACTTGGCAGATTTACTTGGTTTAATTCATTGGACTCATATTTTTTTGACCATAACGGCTTTGGCACCACCCCAAATATGGCCCCTCCATCCATTTTAGTATTGCCGCCATTTAACCATGTCAACGTAATTTCCCCTATTTTTAAACTGTTCATGCAAACATACCTCCTAAGAATTGTCGTTAATTAAAATTATATTCGATTTTATTAAGAAGTATAAGAATAAGCATCAAAAAAAGAGACTTGCTCTTGGCATAGTCTCTTTTATTTCATGATTTAAATTGTGTTTCACTGCGGAAAATTCTGCTGCCGCGTGAGGAAAACTTCTCTTCATACTCTGTCATAATATTTCCTTCATAATCACTATTATGAAGGTCAAGGCTGACAAATTTCAACAGCATTCCGTACTCAGAAAAGCTTCGCAGCGAGTATTCAAACAAGCCTTGATTATCTGTTTTGAAGTGGATTTCACCATTTGGGATAAGCACTTCCTCATAGGACTTTAGGAAGGTCTTAAACGTAAGCCTTCTCTTTTCATGTCTTGTTTTCGGCCATGGATCAGAAAAATTCAAATAGACGCGCTCTACTTCCCCTTTTAGGAAATAGTCAGTCAGCTTGGATGCATCCAAATTCATTAGCTTTAAATTTGGAACTTCTGCTTCAATTACCCTGTCTAATGCAGCAACAATAACACTTTCTTGCAATTCAATTCCGATATAGTTAATATGCGGATTTGCTTTCGCCATTTCTGTAATAAATCTGCCTTTACCTGTACCTACTTCTATATGAATGGGTCCTTTACCGCTGAATGCTTGATCCCATTTTCCTTTCCACTCTTCAGGATGCTGGACAGCATATTGGGGATATGCCAGCAGCTTGTCCTTCGCCCATGGTTTATGTCTTAATCGCATTGGTGACACTCCTTCTTTACATATATCCTTTACATATATCCATCAAACAATAACATTCTTAAGGCTATCATGCAATACTCTTTTCTTTTTGCAAACTTGCCCCAATTATGACAAATTAGACAGGGTAATTTTTCAAATGCAAATAAAGTATAAAGAAAAAAAAGAATTCACAACCTATTAGTGAATTCCTTTACTGGTATTTGACCCAGAGATCTTATTTTAAAGAAACCTAAAAGAAAGGGTGCAACTAGATGCCACTTACACATGAACACCAATTAGGTTTATTAAAGGACATTTTAAGCAACCATCAAGAAGACTGCTGTGGTTCTGTGTCTGAATGTGAACAACTTGAACGTCTTGTGACTTCCTTAAAGGTCAACGGCAATATTGACCAAAATATTCTTCCTATTCTGGAAGAAATAAGCCAGTACAGCCAGAGAGGGATTCACACAAGCAATTTAAACAATCACATTGAGTCCTCTCAAGAGCAGCTTTCCCAATGGGTTGACGGCATTAATGGCTTTTCAGGCTAAAATATTAATCCAAGTCATTTAGGAATTGTATCCACTTTTCCATCTCATGATAACGGGATTTCTTTTTATACCATTGGATAGAATTAAGGGTTTGGGCAACCACATACCATTTCATGCGAAGCATGAGGCTGTCTGTCAGTTCAAACCCATACTTTTCAAGCCATTCTGTCCATTCTGATTTTGGGATATACCAGTGAAGAAGCATTCCTAAATCGATTGCTGGATCTGCAATCATTGCTCCATCCCAATCGATTAAATACAACTGGTTGTCTTCTGAAAGCAGCCAGTTGTTATGATTAACATCACAGTGACACACAACTTCTTCTTCGCTATTTATAAATGGAATATTTTCTTCTAAAAAGGCAATAGACTTCGTAATTGTTTCGTTACTAGTCAGCTCTTCATCCAATTCTGCTTTAATGACTGCAAGAATCATATTCGGCATCAGTGTTGTTTTTCCAAGCCTTTTCAGCATTTCCAATAATGGTTTAGATGTATGAATCTTTTTCAGCAGCATAACAACCCTGTCATCTGTCATATCAGATTGGCTGAACTCCCTGCCGATAAGCCACTGCTGTGCAGTGAATACATCCCCATTCTCAAATCTTTTTGTCCAAACAAGTTTTGGGACAATTCCTTCTGCAGACAAAACGGCTAAAAACGGAGAAGAGTTTCTCTTCAAGAATAGCTTCTGGCCATTGTTTTGAGCGAAAAAAGCTTCTCCTGTTTCCCCGCCTGCAGGGGTTATTTCCCAATCTTGTCCTAATAAATGTTCCAACATTGTTCACCTACTATATATATTGCTCCATGATTTTAGGATGAGTCATTCTTGTTTGAACCTTTTGTATCCCTATTTTTTGTAGGAAGAACAAACAGATTGATTCGTTCTAACTAATAGTATTTCTTTATTCTTAGCGTTTTTACGCGATAAATGGAATATTAATCATCATATAAATTGCCATAATAAACAGAAAAGGACATAGTACAAAAATAATACTATGCTTATAAAAAAACAATGTATCTTAAATAATGTTTTGTTATAAAAAAAGAGAGCTATTACAATCAGGAACTGACAACAATAGCTATCACATTAAATATTATCTCTTATTTAGTTTTTTAGTCAAGTGTATCTGCAATATAATATTATTTTTCAAAAATTTACTTGCAGGCTGTTCAGCCTGCAGCTTTTTTCTTACCAATAATTGTTATGCTAGTGTGATAAGTATCTACATTTTTTTCTACATCTGGAAAATCATGCAGATATACTTTATCTTTTATTAAGAGCAGCTTCCATTCACCTTCTGGAAGATCTATTTTCTGATGCTCATTGTCTGCATTAATGAGGATGTGCAACGTTTCCCAGTCTCCATAACTCCCGACCTCACTTAGCGTATATTCAACAAATAAAGGAGAATGAAACTTAATGCTTGCATGTTTTCTTATAAGGTCTGCACTTGGCAGACGGAGTGCAGCTAAAGATTTTCGCAGTTGAATTAAGTCTTTTATAAATTGGACATTGTCAAGGAATGCATCTCTTCTGTCCCAATCAAGTCTGTTAATTTCATCAGGTGATTTGTAGCTATTTTCCACGCCATATTTCGTACGGAAGAACTCCTGACCGCTATGCAGGAATGGAACCCCTTGACTGACTAAAACAAGTGCAGTAGCAAGCACATGCTTTTTACGTTTATGAGCATCCTCTAAATCTGGAAAGCACGCTTCGATTTTATCCCAGAGTGTATAGTTATCGTGTGATTCGACATAATTTATCGTCTGAATTGGCTCCATAAACATTCCAGCCTTTTCATCCGTTAAGCCAATGCTGCCTGTCAACAGATCTTGCACATTTGGCATGCTACCATTCCCTAAAGCAAATCCACTGTTTTTCAAGTCGAATGTGCTTCCTTTAATTTGGTCACGAAACTGATCATTGAATTGCCCGATTCGCGGCAGCTTTTCTTGGTTGCTAATAATCGCCTTTTCTTCATCTGGAATCGGCGTTTGTAAATTCCATCCCTCTCCAAATACAAGGATATCTTTGTCCGTATTATCGCAAATTTCACGAACACCTCGCATTGTCACAACATCCAATATTCCCATTAAATCGAAGCGGAATCCATCCACCTGATATTCGTCTAGCCAAAACCGAACTGAATCATGAATATATCTCCGAACCATTAAGCGTTCTGACGCAATATCATTGCCAACACCTGTGCCATTGGCAGGCATTCCGTTGCCATCATAGCGAAAAAAGTATCCTGGGAGGATTTTCTCAAATGGAGAATCTTCTTTTTTGTACACATGATTGTAGACGACATCCATAATAACTCTTATCCCTTGCTCTTGGACAGCATGGATAAGCTGCTTCAATTCCATTATTCTCGCATATGGATTTGTCGGATCAGTTGAATAGCTGCCTTCTGGCACATTGAAATGGGAAGGGTTATATCCCCAGTTATATCTTTTAAAGACGTTTAGCTCGTCAACTTCCTCAAAGTCATGGACAGGCAATAGCTCGAGATGTGTTACTCCCAGCTCCTTCACATAAGAAAGCCCTGTACTTTCACCTATGCTTGTTTTCGTACCAAGCTGGGCAGCCCCTTGATATGTTCCTTTCTTATCAGCACCGCTGTTTGGATGTATCGTAAAGTCGCGGATATGTGTTTCATAAATGATGCTATCAACAGGAGAAGGCAGGTCAGGAAGGATGGGCTTCACTGTTTTTGTCTTCCCTAAATCAACAATGACGCCTTTTTCACCGTTGACACTCACAGCAACAGCATATGGGTCAACCGCCTCTCTCCATTCCAAATTAATAAGAACTAAATATGTGTAGTGGAAACCATCTACATTTTGTTCTAGTTCTGTTGTCCAAGCTCCTTTATCTAGTCTGCTCATCGGTATTTCACTGCGTGTATGATCGTGGGGATTTTGCAAGACTAGCTTTACTTGTTGTGCAGTAGGCGCCCATAAGTAAAAACTGCTCTTTTCCGTACTGTATTGAATGCCAAGAGGACCTTCATAAAAGTACCGCTCATCAAATTCTTTTGTCCTTATTACCGCACCAATTTGCAAATCAGTACTGCCATTGTGATTATCAATGATTTTATAGCTTTTGCCAGCATCTAACTTCACAGAGGAAATACAAGTGTATTTAGCATACTGCTGTACCGTTTCCTTCGCCTTGATTGTTAAACTAATAGAACCTTCATCTCCCTGTACTGTAAAAGCATTAGCTTCACCGCCATGATACATATATGGAAGCAGTATGGTTATAACAGAAAGCTCATCTAAATAAGCATAATAATCTCTCTTTATGGACAGCATGAATTCCCCACTCCTTCTTCTGATCAATTATTAATCAAGATTCCTCTTCTCTGTAGAATCCCAATCATATCTTCTTACAGAGGTTGTCAAACAATATTGCAAAAGACTTTCTGCCCCTTTTAACTGGGTCGCCTTAATCGGTGATTGGTTGTTTCTCATCATCTGGAACCATTCATCATAGTTTCTTTTCTCGATGATTTTCAAATCATATGGTATTGTTGGATAATCGATATAGCCATTTCTTGTTAAAATGGCTTTTTGAATAGGCAATGTTACATCATGTCTGTCAAAAATACCTCGAATTATTTTTTCTGTTCGGTTCAGTGCAATAACCGGGCTTAAAATCTTTTTTTCTTTGCTATTGTATTTCTTTACCCAAAATTTTTCATTTGAACCAACAAAGACAGCGGAATCTTCTGCTTCCAATACAGTAATACACCAAACTGCAGTTGGAGTTACAAGGATTGTCTCTACCTCAATTGGCGCGTTTTTCAACAAGAAAACTGGTTTATAAAGGACCAGATACGTGTCTGGAAATCGCTGCAAAAAATATTTCAGCAAATCATCATAATAAAATGCTTTCTTGACAGTTGACTTTTCTGTCAGTGTCGAACTGGCCCATTTCATCTGAAATTGGAAAAGCTGATTCAAAAACTGCAGCTTTAACTGTTCTAAGCTTTGCGGTTCATTATATTCATTTGCTTTATAATTAAAGGAAAATAGTTGCTCCTCTTTGTCCTCCTCTTCTTCTTTAACGATATCCGGAAAAAGAAGAAGGCTTTCCTCATCCTTCGTTTTCCGATTCATCATCCCTCTGATTTTAAGAAAGATAGATTCCTTTTCTTCTGGTAGATATTCTGTCAAATCTGGAGTTTCATAAAATATTTGCATATCTTTTGAGTCAAACGCACTTTTGACTCCTTCCCATTTTTGCTTCTTCAGACGGACAAAGCGAGACGGATATAGTAGTATATTTTGCTGATAGCGTGATATGTAGTCTTTTAGCTTAATTAATTGTGCCAAAGCTTTTCCCCCTAAAAACACCTGTACTTATAATTTTTTTGTATATATTGCTTCATATTTAGGTTCTTTATTTAAATGTGTTTGAAATAATGAAAATTGACTTACATCAAGCGAAACCATTTCTTCCGTGAATGGAGATTCTAAAGCAAGCCTGTCTGCTTGAAACCTCTCTTGTCCAGCCCATTTCCTTGCAAGGGTCATATGCGGATGGAATGGCCTTTTTTCTAATGTAAAGCCAGCTTGCTTGCAATACGCATACACATTCTCTTGCAGCCTGAATAGAGATGGATTCTCGTCCACTCCAAGCCAGAAAATCCGCGGACTTGCTTCGTTTCCAAATACACCTAATTTATCGATATTTAAAGTGAATTTCTCTGTATTATACAAAGCATTATCCAAAATTGCCGTAAGCTCACTTCTCTGTTCCTCAGGCGCATTACCTAAAAAAGCTAACGTTAAATGGTAATCTTGTGGATGCACCCATTTTTTAAAGGGAAATGCTGCTTGAAGCATTGCTTTTTTATCTTCAATCTGTTGTCTGGCAGCTTCCGGCAAGCCTATTGCTAAAAAATAATGTGTATTCATTGTCATTAAGAGCATCCTTTTAAAAGTAAATTATTTTTTTTATGGGCAATTATAGCTATAATACTATTAAATATTTGTAAAAAGTCCTTTTAGGAAAAGAAATATATTGTTATTATATATCCTTTTCACTTAATTTTAATCTTATTGCTCAGGATACGTAAGGATTTAAAAACTTTTACCTTATCAGCAATCACCATCTATCGGCAATTTTATTCATTTCTAAGAAAAAAGAAAGTAGGAAATAATAATGAAAATATATGAATCCGTCACTGAACTTATTGGAGACACACCATTAGTCCGACTTAACCGCATTACGGAAGGTAATGGTGCTGCTATTTACGCGAAACTGGAATATTTCAACCCTAGCCGAAGTGTGAAGGACAGAGCTGCTTTTAGCATGATTGAAGCTGCCGAAAGGGAAGGCAAGCTTGTGCCCGGGGCGACGATAATCGAGCCGACAAGCGGGAACACTGGTATCGGCTTGGCGATGAATGCAGCTGCAAAAGGATATCGAGCAATTCTTGTTATGCCAGACACAATGACAAAGGAAAGAATCAACATCTTAAAAGCATACGGAGCTGAGGTTGTCCTGACACCAGGAGAAGAAAAAATGCCTGGCAGTATAAGAAAAGCAATAGAGCTGCAAAAACAGATTCCAAACTCCTTTGTACCAATGCAATTCAGCAACAATCATAATCCTGAAGCACACCGAAAAACGACAGCTCCTGAAATAATCGCTGCAATGACAGAGCTCAATAAACCTTTGGCTGCATTTGTCGCAACAGCAGGAACTGGCGGTACAATTACCGGAACTGGTGAAGTCTTGAAGGCAGCATTTCCTGACATACAAGTGCATGTTGCAGAGCCTGCCGGATCTCCTGTTCTTTCTGGAGGAGCGCCTGGCAAGCATAAGCTTGTTGGAACAAGTCCTGGGTTTATTCCAGACATCTTAAACCAAGACGTATATGATAAAATTCACTTAGTCAAAGATGAAGAGGCATATAAATTCACAAGAAGATTGGCCCTTGAGGAAGGAATATTAGCAGGTCCATCTTCAGGTGCAGCTTGCTATGCTGCTGTCCAAGTTGCAAAGGATCTGTCACCAGATGATGTTGTTGTCTTTATCGTTTGCGACACTGGTGAAAGATATTTATCCAGTGATGTGTTTTCATTTAATTAACAAACAATCCCTCCGCTGCTGCGGGAGGGATTGTTTTGTTTGTATGCAGTTTATGCTAATTGGTTGCATTCCTGTTCAATTGCGTCCTTGAATAGCTGCTGCAGCTTTCTTGTTACAGGACCAATTTCTCCGCTTCCAACTGGCACATTGTTAATGGAAATGATCGGCATAACTTCTGCCGTTGTGCTTGATAAAAATACCTCATCAGCATCTATTAAGTTTTCAATTGTAAATGCCGCTTCTACCACTTCTATGTCATTCCCCCGACATAGCTCAATTATCTTCTGTCTTGTAATACCATTTAAGATAAACTGATTAGCCTCATGTGTTTTTACGGCATTATCTTTAATAATCCAAATATTAGAGGAGCTTCCCTCCGTTACAGTCAAGTCACGATATTGAATGCTTTCATAGCAGTCAGCTTCTGTCGCTTTTTGCTTTGCAATCACATTTCCAAGCAGGTTCAAGCTTTTAATATCACATCTTGACCAGCGAATATCCTCAACAGTAATAGCTGTAACGCCATTTTCAAGCTGCTCAGTTGGCCTTGCTACTTCTTTCGTATAGGCAATATACGTTGGAGGAGTATCCTCTGCAGGAAATGCATGGTTCCTCGAATTTACGCCTCTTGTGACCTGCATATAAACTATACCAGTTTCAAGATTATTCTTTTTAATAAGCTGCTCAAGCAGACCTTTAAACTCTTCAACAGAATAACCAATTTGTATGCTTAATTTGTCACCACTGCTAAGCAAACGTTCAAGATGCTCATTTGCAGTAAACAGCTGCCCATTATATACCCTTATCACTTCATATATGCCGTCACCGAACTGGTAGCCTCTATCTTCAATATCTACCTTTGCTTCAGATCTGTCTATAAACGCTCCATTCATCCATACAATACTCATTTTCTCTCCCCCTTATATATTGTTCTAATTTTTATTTAGCAAGCTCATAAATTGCTTGGGCATAAATCGCAGTAGCCTTCAGCAAGTCTTCAATATACATATACTCATCTTTTTTATGAGCAATATCCTCTCTTCCTGGGAACAATGGTCCGAATGCAACGCCATTTTCAAGAGACCTTGCATATGTTCCTCCCCCAATAGAGATTAACTTTGCTTCCTCACCAGTCTGTTCAAGATACACTTTACTTAATGTTTTAATCAGTTCAGAGTTCTTATCAACATGATGTGGCTTCGAATTTGTAAAATGGTCGATGGAAAAGCCTTTTTCGGCAAGCAGTTCATCTAAAACAGCTTTTGTTTCCTCGATTTTATTTGTTACAGGATAGCGGCACGTTAAACCTAATTTCCCGCCATTTTGCTGATCATAATGAAGAATGCCAACATTTAATGTCAAATCTCCAGTAATGTCATCATTATAAGCTATCCCCAGCTTATGTCCTCTCGAGTCATCTTCAAAATAGCTCTTCACAAATTGGAAGTAAGCTGTTGCAGTTTCATCAAGGTCTAAATCAGCTAAAAAGGAAGCAAGCTTCAATCCTGCATTAACACCATTTTTCGGCTCTAATCCATGTGCAGACACGCCCTCCATTTCCAGAACGAGGTTACCTGCGTCGACTATGTATTGGCCTTTTGCCTTTTCCTTGCTTAAATACTCTTGGAAACGTTGAATTACTTCTGTCTGGTCAATACCGACATGAAGCCTTGCTTCTGCAAAATCCGGGACCATATTGTATCTTCTGCCAGAAGAGAATGCAACCATTTCTACCTTACCTGATTTGCCTTGCCCTTTTTTGTCCAGTGATTGGACAATATCAAAATCTGAAATTCCCTTCTCTGCATAAATAATGGGAAAGTCTGCATCTGGAGCAAAGCCCATTGTAGGCATTTTTTCTTCTTCAAAATAAGTTGTTACACATCGCCAATCACTTTCTTCATCTGTGCCAATAATCATTTTGACTTCTTTTGTAATTGGCAGATCAAGTTCTTTTATTATTTTCATTGCATAGTAAGCAGCCATTGTTGGACCTTTATCATCCAAGGCTCCTCTTGCAAATATTTTCCCATCACGAATCTCTGCACTGTAAGGATCGCTTGTCCAGCCGTCTCCTTCTGGCACGACATCCACATGGCAAAGGATACCGATGCTTTCATCTCCTGAGCCAAATGTAACATGACCGGCTACGTTCTTGACATTCTTTTCTGCAAATCCGTCTTTTTTGCCAAGCTCCAGCATATACGTCAAAGCTTCCTTAACCCCTTTACCGAACGGAGCATCCTCTGTAGCATTTTCTTCATCCAACACACTTTTTATTTGCAGCAATCCTTGTAAGTCATGAATGAAGTCCTCTTTACGAATATGCACTTCTTTTAACCAATCTAATGCTTTCACTAACCCTTGCCTCCTTAACATATTGAACCAATATGCTTTTGCTCGTTAAAAGGATGGATTTCATTTTGCTTTTGAAATTGCATCCTTCTGTATCAAGTTGCATAAAAATATTTTACCATAATCTCTCTACTTCTTATCAATAAAAGACAAGTACTAGTTAAAGAAATGCTGGTCCCTCCTTATTTTGTACATTTCCATCTCTTTTCCACACAATCAGGAAAAAATTTTATGATTTAAGAATCTTCCTGTAAAATAGGAAAAAAATAAGGAAAGGAATGAGGACATGGGATATATCGAGGAATTGCGGCAAAAGGTTGGCAAAATGCCACTTATACTCGTTGGAGCGGTTGTCATCATTGATGA